>NZ_MSLT01000006.1:365932-731864 GCF_002149925.1 Thioflexithrix psekupsensis
ATCTTGAGTGGCTTTTAATAAAATATCCACTCGACTGGGATGCACGCCATTATCAAATTCCTCTACAATCAAACGGGAATGTTCTGGAATGGTTTCCAAAGCAGTTAAAATGGCTAAACACCGTAATGTCCCATCAGATAAAAGCCTTGCATCACTCAAACGATGCGTTTCTACTTCACGCAAAGCAAAAAGCACATCATTTAATTCTGAAACGGTGACAAATTGAAAATCTTCATAACATTCATTAGGAACTTGTTGAATCCAATTTAAAATGCGTTTAAGGCTTTGTTGCTGTTCTTGCGTTCCTTGTGATAACCCGTATAAAACCGCAGAAAGATTAGAGCCATTTTTCGCTAAAATCATATTGCCAATTCGTTCATAAGCCCGCATTAATTTTGGATTGGGATCAAAAGTAAACGAGTTTTGTAGATGTTTAATAATGAGAGAAATTATTTCACTACTTTCTTTAAATTTTCTATTTTTAACTGCCAAATTTTTATATTGAGATAAAAATGATTGGGTGGCTGAACTTTCGGTAGATGATTTATATGATTTTTCAAGATTGGAAAAATTATGATAGCGAATTTTTATATGATGAATATCCGATTTTTTGGGGACAACTTCAAAATAAAGTGTGTCATTTAAATAAAGTGATTCATCAATAATTCTCAATGGCTCTTTTGCAATAGATAAGCGATAGGTAAAAGAATATTCTTTTTCCTGAAAAATAATTTTCGATGACACACCCAAAGTAAAGAAAGAATGGCCATAACGCGGGCAATTTTGCAATCCCCCGCGAATTTCTTGTTTGCCTTCCTTATTTATATCGGTGACTTCATACAGCAAGCCACCTTGTGCTAAAAAGCCTAATAATTCAATGGCTTCAATTAAATTACTTTTACCAGAACCATTCGCTCCAATTAAAACAGTCAATGGCTGAAACAAATCGATTTCAGATGTGGAAAATCCCTTGAAATTTTCAATAAAATACATAAAAAACTACCCCTCCAATTCCTGCCAACGCGCATAAGCCGTTTCTAGTTTCTTTTCTAAATCGCGTAATTGATTAATGGTGCGATTCATGGCGGCATTTTCTCCTTTATAAAAATTGGGATCGCCCATTTCTAATTGCAAGGCAGCAATTTGTTTTTCTAAGGTTTCAATAACGCTGGGTAAATTAAGCAATTCGCGTTGTTCTTTGTAGCTTAATTTACTTTTTGTGCTGTCGTTATTTTGTGGTTTTTTTACCGTTTCTGTTTTGGTTTGGGGGGGATTGGTTTGTGTGGAAACAGATGGCGATGGCCGTTGTCGTAACCAATCGTCATAACCGCCGACATATTCGGCAATTTTGCCGTTTTCTTCAAATGCAAAACAACTGGTGACGACGTTATTTAAAAAATAACGATCATGACTGACCAATAACAATGTACCGGGGAATTCGGATAACATTTCTTCTAATAATTCTAAAGATTCAATGTCTAAATCATTTGTCGGTTCATCCATCACAATCACGTTGGCAGGCTTAGTTAATAAGCGCGCCAATAATAAACGGTTTCTTTCTCCACCCGATAAAGTTTTCACGGGAGATCGCACGCGGGCTGGAGCAAATAGAAAATCATTTAAATAGGACATGACATGTTTACGTTGTCCATTAATATCAATAAAATCCTGTCCTTGTCCCACCGCATCAAATACGCTTTGTTCGGGGTCTAATTCTTCGCGCAATTGATCAAAATAGGCGATATTTAATTGCGTGCCGTGTTTAACCGTACCGCTGTCGGGTTCTAAGGTTTTTAATAGGATTTTTAATAACGTGGTTTTGCCCGCCCCATTCGCGCCAATAAAACCAATTCTATCCCCGCGCATAATCACCGTAGAAAAGGGATTAAAGACCACTTTATCTTGCCACGATTTACTGATCTTTTCCGCTTCAATCACAATTTTTCCAGATGATTCGCCGCTATCCAAACTAAGGCGCATTTTTCCGATTTGTTCGCGGCGTTGTTGTCGTTCTTGGCGTAATTGTTTTAAACGGCGCACGCGGCCTTCATTGCGGGTTCTTCGGGCTTTAATTCCCTGACGAATCCACACTTCTTCTTGGGCGAGAAATTTATCAAATTTAGTGGCTTGAGTGGCTTCAGCGGCTAATTGATCGGCTTTGCGTTGCAAATAGGTGTCGTAATTACCGGGATAACTGCTTAATTGACCGCGATCTAATTCAATTATTCGCGTGGCAATGCGCTGCATAAATCGCCGATCATGGCTGACAAATAATAACGCTCCCGTAAAATCTAACAATAATTCTTCTAACCATTCAATCGCTTCTAAATCTAAATGATTGGTTGGCTCGTCTAATAATAAAACATCAGGCTCAGTAATTAACACTTGTGCCAAAGCCACGCGCCGTTTCCAACCACCTGATAATGCCTCCATTTTCTGTTCCGCAGGCAATTGCAAACGGGATAACATCGCTTCTACTTTCTGTTCTAATAACCAGCCATTATTGGCTTCTAATTGATGTTGAATATCGGCTAATTTTTTTAAGGCTTGGGTTTCGTTTTCTTGTTCATTAAAATGGTGGGTTAAAAGATAATATTGTTCAATTAATTCGCCCAATTGACCCAAACCCGCTGCGACAGCTTGAAATACTGTCTGATCGGCGCGCCATTCGGGTTCTTGTGCCAAACGTGCCACGCGACAGCCTTGTTGGTATTCGATTCTGCCTTTATCGGCGTGTATTTCTCGATTGATGATCTTTAATAAAGTGGATTTACCCTCGCCGTTACGGCCGATCAAGGCCACCCGCTCCCCCTTGTCTAAACGAAAATTGGCCGCATCCAATAAGTTGACATGACCAAACGCAATGCTTATATTTTCTAAATTAATCAACGCCATAATTATAATTTAACCTTTTTTGACCGATAAATACTGCCCAGAGGATTACCTTTTTCGCCATTTTATGGCAAAATAGTGTTTGTGACCTCTTGTGTTCAGATAATTCGATATTATAAACAGAATGCAGTCCCGTGATCGTAAGAAAGTACAAGAGTTTTCAACCGTTTTAATGTTTTAGCGTGTCTGCGTTGGCACAGACTTTTTTCCACTGCCACCCGTTCGCAAACCGGCTTGTTTGCATCCCACTTAAATGTTTTTGTTTTACTTCAATGCCTTATTCTGAAATTCAGAGGTGACAGCCATGCTTTTTGATAAAATGAACGCCAATAATACCAACAATCCCAATCCTGCCAATGTCAAAGTCGCAACCATGAACGCGGGCAGTATGGAAGATTACGCGGATGAAGCCCGTCCGTTGTCGCAAGCAGAAGCCAATAAACTGATTCGTAACACTTATACCCTGTTGGCGATGACGCTGGCCTTCAGTGCTGTTACTGCGGGGATGGCTCTGGTTATGGAAATGCCGCGCATCCATTGGATCGTGACTTTAGTGGGTTATTTCGGTCTGCTGTTTTTGACCCAATATTTGCGCAATAGCGTGTGGGGTTTGGCTTCTGTATTCGCATTGACGGGCTTTATGGGCTTGACCTTGGGGCCTATCATCGGCATGTATTTAAGCGCGTTTAGCAACGGACATACGCTGGTCATGATGGCTTTTGGTTCGACCGCCGCCGTTTTCTTAGGCTTGTCGGGTTATGCCTTGACCACCCGTAAAGATTTCAGCTTTTTAGGTGGATTCTTATTCGTCGGTATTTTAGTCGCCTTTTTGGCGGGGATCGGCGCGATTGTGTTCCAAATGCCCGGCTTGTCCTTAGCGGTCTCAGCGATGTTTGTATTGCTCATGTCCGGTTTAATTCTCTACCAAACCAGCGATATGGTACACGGCCGTGAAACCAATTATATTATGGCTACCGTAACCTTATACGTTTCCATTTATAACTTGTTCTTGAGTTTGTTGCAATTATTTGGTTTGATGGGTGAAGAGTAAGCGGATTTGATTGCGATCTACGCGACGTTTTAATTGCAATGTGCAGTAAAAACCCCCATAGGTGCGTTATTGGCCTATGGGGGCTTTTTTTTGCGATATAATCTGATTTTTCACCAAAGGAGTTTGTTCATGTTGAAATTTTTTAAGTCTTACGGAATTTATGGCTTAATGGCTTTGCTGTTGGGTTTGCCCTTGTTGAGTGTCGCACAAGACAATGTGCGATGGAAAATGGTGACGACTTGGCCGCCTAATTTTCCCGTGTTTCAAGAAGGCGTAGAACGATTCGCCAAAGAAGTCGAAGTGATGAGTAATGGGCGTTTACGGATTCAAGTTTTTCCCGGTGGGAAATTAGTGCCGCCCTTGCAGACGTTTGATGCTGTCTCACAAGGCACAGTACAGATCGGCCATGGCGCAGCGTATTATTGGGCGGGGAAAGTGCCTGCCGCGCAGTTTATGACCACTGTTCCCTTCGGCATGACCGCTAAAGGCATGAATGCGTGGTTTTATCACGGCGGCGGTTTGGCGTTGTGGGATGAGTTGTATCAGCCATTTGGCTTAAAAGCCTTTCCCGCAGGCAATACAGGCGTGCAAATGGGCGGCTGGTTTAATAAAGAAATCAACACTATCGCCGATTTACAAGGCTTAAAAATGCGCATTCCCGGTTTAGGCGGTAAAGTGTTGTCCAAAGCAGGCGGGACTCCGGTCTTGTTGGCTGGCGGCGAAATTTATACCGCTTTAGAACGCGGCACCATCGACGCAACGGAATGGGTTGGCCCTTATCATGATGAGCGATTGGGTTTGTATCGTACCGCGAAGCATTATTATTACCCCGGCTGGCATGAACCCGCTACGGCTTTGGAATTGATCGTGAATTTGAAAGCGTGGGAAGCCTTACCGGCTGATTTACAAAAGATTGTTGAAGTGGCCGCACGCGCTTTGAATTTGGACATGTATGCTGAATTTGAAGCGAATAATTTGCGGGCTTTGCGCGAATTACGCGAAAAATACAAGGTAGATGTGCGTGAATTTCCTGCCGAAGTGTTGGCTGAATTGCGCCGTTTGACCGAGGAAACGCTCAACGAAGAAGCCGAAAAAGACGCAAGTTTCAAGAAAGTCTATGAAGCCTATCGTGCGTTCCAAGCGGATAATGACGCATGGAATGCGATTTCTGAAAATGCTTACAATCGCGCCCGCACACAAGAATAGTCGCTTAGTAATGAGAAGATAAGGGAAATTATCAGGGATAACATTGTATTAAGCGGTGTTATCCCTGTTTTTTTGCAGTGCTTTTAAGCCAGTGGAATGAAAAATAATGATGCTATGGTCAGGATTATTATTGGGGACGGTGATTATTGGATTATTGCTGTGGGTGGGTTATCAGCGGTATCGCCAGCAACAATGGCGTAATCTGATGTCTTTGGGGCCTGCACCGGGTAAAAATAGTTTTCGTAATTATCGTAAAGGGCGTTTTTGGCTGCGGGATCGGTATTCGCCGTGGTTGCCAAATATTAGCCGTTATGGGGGAAAGCGTGACTTAACCGTGTCGCAGGTCATCGCCACGGAATATCCGCGAGCCGTCGATGTGAATACTGAGCCATTGGAGCAGCAACGTCCTTGCTACGTTGTTCGTGAGCCGTTGCTGTCGGAGAGCCATTTGGCGTTGTTGCGAATGTTGTGGCAGATTTTGCGGCCGAGTGTTTATCAGGTTTTTCCAGACTGGTGGTTAAGTCAGGTGGTGGACATTCGTAAAACAGAAGACGGCAATATTCATGAAGCCCACGCCCAACGTTTACAAAATAAGCGCGTCGATTTTGTGATCTGTGATTCGCAGGCGAAAGTGCGCGGAATTATTTTATTAGAACCCGAAAACCGAGCCGAACAGAAATTAAAACAACAAGTTGAAGCCCGTTTTATTGAAAGTTTATTAACAAATGTAGATATTCCTGTTTTATTTTTAGCAGAAAATGAAAAGCATGAGATAAAGCAAATAGCGTGTTTATTGTCTGAGCGATTTAAATTAAATTTAACTCAAAAATCATCCATATCCAAGCCTGCGATGCCGGCTTGTCCCAAATGTGGCGCGGCCATGAAAAAAACACAAGCCAAAACAGGACAGTATGCCGGCCAATGGTTATTCGTCTGTTCGGATTATCCGCGTTGTCGCACGGCGCGAAAATGTCCAACCCATTAACTCTATTGGAAGTTTTAGCTGATGGTTCGTGGGGGTTTAGGACAGACGGTTGTCTGCCCTGACGATACCGTTAAGACCAGCCCTGATCCTTTTTAAAACGATGTATTAAGCGGCGATCTCGCTTATTCGGACGCGAGTCTGGGGCGGTGAATAAACCCGCTTGAGACTTGCGCAAAATCGCTTCTGCTTCGCGCTGTTGAATGCTCTCTGGTGTTTCTTCATACAGCAACGCGGCCACCGTTGCCGGCCCGCGTTGTCGGGATAAGCCTCTGACCCATACCACTTTTTCCCAAGCCGGTGTGCGCACCGTAATCTGATCACCCACGCGCACCGCCCGTGAGGGTTTACAACGCTGCTGATTCACCTGAACTTTACCGCCGCTAATCGCTTCCGTTGCCAGCGACCGCGTTTTAAAAAAGCGAGCCGACCATAACCACTTATCTAAGCGAATCGGCTCTTCTGCGCTGATTGTCGCGTCTTTCACCAATTTATAAGCCCTCCACTCGCTCTAAAATTAACACGCCTGCGTCGCCTTTTTCCACATGTTCGACTTTTATGGGGAGAAAATGCCACTGTGGCGCACACCATAGTGTGGTTTGTCGCTTGCCATCGTCGCTAATCCGTTGATATTTAAGTGTATTAACTTGTTGTGCGCCAATATTTACCGCTTCCTCGCCCAAGAAACGCGGCGTATAAGTTCTCACTTCCCCTTTGTAAGCAACTTTGAATGACAAATCACGTTCGCCCGCCGCTAATTGTTGCATTAACACCAGTTGATACAACATGTTATCCAACACGCCTTCGGATAAAGGCACAGACCATTCTTGTCCAACAATCGTATTGTTAGCCACACCGTTTGTCCAGTCAAACTCAATAAGATCATGTCTGGGATTTTTTTTGCGGGCGTGTTTGTATTCATAGCGCAAGGGTTGAATCAAGCCACTGGCCGTTTGAGAAAATAAACTGCGTTCCATAATGACATCTCCGCGAAATAACGCCGCAATGCCACTGGTTTCAGTTTGAGTCTCAAACACATAATTTTCGCCTTGTGAATAGAAACGTCTAACCCCCTTTCCTACGGGTAAACCCTTGAGATAAACCGAATAATGTGCCGTAAAACTCGGCGGTAATGGCCATATTTCTCCCGCAAAACCACTTCGTGTCAAACTCAAGGCTAAAAACAAAGCCAAAAAATAAATCCACTTCATCTTAATAAGCTCCCGATCAAAAAATTAAGCCACTTAGCCAAAACAATGTCCCATCACCTCACCAGGACTGTTAAAAATCAATCGATTATCACCATTATCAAAAAATATCCCTCATTCTAAAGAAATACAAAAAACAAGCATAAGCTCCAACACTAAATAGATAATTCAAACTAAGCTAAACTCAAGCCCTACTCTCGATAAAAATAGAGACTAAAAGCAACGAGAGCTAGACAAAACCCAATAAAAAATCTACACTACTCTCCTAAGCACAAAAGAAATTAGCTTTATCTACAGAATAATCCCATCAACTTCCGCTATCATCCAATAAAAAGACCTGTTGTCAACCGCATCGCCAACGACTGGCTTTGTATCAATGTCAAAATATCCCTTTTAACAAGAATCATCCCGCCAAAATTAAACTAAACCCAGCCGCTAATCTGGCCTTATCCCACAGATTTGTGGCAAAAAAATGGCAAGCCGCTAATCGATAATGTAAAGCGATACAGATTACATTAGAATCCATGAAAGAATCTCCTTAATGAACCCCTTAAATTTCTCTTTTTATTTATAAAAATATCAAGCTATTCAATAAGTTATTTTATATACTTCTCTTAAATTCTCCGTTAAAATACACTTGAAAAAGGCTGTCAAACCCCATCGCAATTCTCTGCAATATAACCTTATCCTAAACGGCAAATGCAGCACGGACAAGCCCGATCTAAAAAACACTAAAATTTTTATCTCAACCCCTTTAAAAAATAAAACATTTACTTTATTATAGATTGCGATGGTACTTACTATTTATCCCTTAGCTATCCTGAGCCTTCTGAAAAGACTAAACAGGACAAAAAATAAGCTCCTTTTTTTGTCCCCATCCCAGCAAGACTTAAAGCCACTAAGGATAAGACCATTAATAAAGTGAAGCATTTCACATTCATCATAAACACGAACGTGTTGAGTTTAACATTGAGATTGGGAATATAACGACTATGGATACATCACTGGAAAAAACCTTAGAAGGCCTGGAATTACAGGACTTGATCGAAGTGCAAGACAAGGTCGCAGAGCTGTTAAAATCTCGCCAAAAGGAAGAGAAAAAATCTCTGATAGAACAGATTCGTGAGATGGCTGATAAAGCAGGTTTAGAGATCGACAATGTCGTTTGGGCCGACGAAATCAAGCGCAAACAGAAATCAAGAAAGCTCTATCCGCCAAAATACTACAATCCACAAAACCCAACCCAAACATGGACAGGGTTAGGCAGACAACCCTCTTGGATTAAAGAACATCTGGCTAAACACGGTAATTTAACCGCCCTTTTGTTGCCTGAAGAAAAACAATAAGCCACACCCTGTTGTTCGACTTATTTCTTCTTAAATACCCAGCTTAATCAAGCTGGGTATTTTTTTGCTTGCTAAAATCCGTCCCCAGCCATTAAATACAAATCTTTTACCCTACACCCTGCCAGAATGCCCATAAATAGGGTAAAATTGTCTGATAAATCAAACAGACATTCGCTACTCTTCAGGTAATTTATCAGGTCACTTCATTAGGAATCTTGCCATGTCAGCAGTTATACGTTTTTTTAGTGTTCTTCTCCTCAGTGGATGGGTTGTGTCAAGTGGTGCAGCTCCGATTCCCGCTCTGCCGCCCGAGCCGCCCACACTCAACGAATTGGGCTACCAAACCGACACCCACCACCGTCTCACCATTGTGTCGGGAGCCAGAGTGCGCAGCCAAGCCAACAACCAAAGCGGTGTCGTGGCAACCCTAACCTTGGGGACAACCATGAAACAAATTGGCCGCACAGCCCAACCCAGTGCGTTAGGCGACAGTAAACATTATTGGTATCAAGTGGAGTTAGACAATCAACGCCGTGGCTGGATTTTTGGTAGTCTGACTTTGCCTTATCATCCTTCACAACACCTTGAAATTTACCGTAAATTAGTGGAAGAACGCATGGGGCAATCCCTCAGTTTTGCCGATCAAATGGAATTAACGCGCCTGTTACAAAAACTGATTGCCGAAATTCACGAAGGCGATACCCCGCCCAAATCTCTATTAGCCGAGTTGCAATTGGCTTATTTAAAATCCATTCAAAAAACCCTAGATGTTTACAATCAATTATCCCCCACACAACGTCGTCAAAATCCCTATTCAGCGTGGTTACGCCATTTGGAACAAACCGCTAAAGAAGTCATTTTTTTTGACGAAATTAGCGCACGTCAATTGGTGAAAAATGAGGCGTTTTGGGAATTGTACGAAGCAAATCCACGCATGAATCAACTCAGTGACCACATCGCATGGACAGCCGCGAATCACCCTATCGGGGGAGAATGTGAAGGGGATTTAAACTGTTATTTTAGCTATCAATTAAACAGCGGTTTATTGCGTTATTTAAAACATTTTCCCAACAGCAGTTATCAACAACAAGCCCTTGACACTTTATTAATGGAAACAAATCCCAAAGATGCTTATTGGTCAGCCAGCGATGCCAGCGAATTAACGCAGCAATTGGCGCAAATGACTGCTATTTTAAGTCAAATTGACACCCCGGCATCGACTCGCTTACTGGCACAATTACGTCGTTTATCCAAAAGTTAAAGGAGTTGGTCGGAAATGGCACACGCAATTCGTATTCACAAAACGGGCGGCACTGAGGTCTTACAATGGGAAGAGATCGAAGTCGGACAACCCGCCGCTAGACAATTACGCTTAAAACAAACGGCGATTGGGTTGAATTTTATTGATATTTACTTTCGCACGGGCTTGTATCGGGCGGCGCAATTGCCTTTTATACCGGGTATGGAAGCTGCCGGTGTCGTGGCCGAAGTGGGCGCGGATGTGACGGAGTTTGCTGTTGGGGATCGCGTGGCTTACGCGCCGATCATGGGCGCGTATACGCAAGAACGGCTGATTGATGCCGATAAAGTGGTGAAATTACCCGATACGATCACTGACGAAGTCGCCGCCGCTATCATGCTTAAAGGCATGACCGCGTACTATTTATTACGGCAAACGTATTGCGTAAAACCGGGTGACACCATTTTAATTCATGCCGCCGCGGGCGGGGTAGGTTTACTGGTTTGTCAATGGGCGAAACACTTAGGCGCAACGGTGATCGGTACTGTGGGCAATGAAGCGAAAGCCGCATTGGCTAAAGCCAACGGTTGTGATTATCCTATTGTTTATACTAAAGAAGATTTTGTACAGCGCGTGAAAACCTTGACGGATGGCCGCGGTGTTGCTGTCGTTTACGATTCGGTAGGCAAAGACACTTTTATGGCTTCTTTGGATTGTTTACGTCCTTTGGGGATGATGGTGAGTTTCGGACAAGCCAGTGGTGCGGTTGATCCGTTGGAATTAAGCGTGTTGAGCCAAAAAGGTTCGCTTTTCCTCACGCGCCCCACTTTAATGGATTACACTGCGACCCATTCCCAACTGGTGACTTGTGCCAACGGTTTATTTGAAGCGTTGGCGCAAGGTGCGTTGAGCATTGCCATCCCTCAGCGTTTTGCATTGGCTGACGCAGCCCACGCCCACGCCGCGTTAGAAAGTCGCCAAACGACGGGCGCAACGTTGTTATTGCCGTAGTTTTTACTGTCTATTATCATCTCTCTTCATTTCCAGCCTTCTCCGATTGAGGAAGGCTGGGAACGGGTCTGATCATTTGGGTTTGATGGAATTGCTCAAAATCCATTATTTCTTTAGAATATTAGCAACTGCTACTTTTCTTCATCTCAAAATAGGTCGTCACTTGTGAACCATCAATCAACACCTTCATCCATTTGGATTCGTATTTTTCCATTTTTACTGTGGTTGCGGCAGAGCAATGCCCAAAGTATACGTGCGGATGTCATGGCGGGCGTGACTGGGGCGGTCATTGTTTTACCGCAGGGCGTTGCGTATGCCATGATTGCCGGAATGCCACCGGAATATGGGTTATATGCGGCAATTGTTCCTGCGATTATTGCGGCTTTATTTGGTTCTTCTTGGCATTTAATTTCAGGGCCGACGGCGGCTTTATCCATTGTGGTTTTTACCACCATCAGCCCAATGGCCACACCGGGCAGCAGTGAATTTGTTCAATTGGCTTTGACATTGACTTTATTAGCGGGTTTATTCCAATTGGTATTGGGTTTAGTCCGAATGGGAACATTGGTTAATTTTATTTCTCATTCTGTGGTAATTGGTTTCACTTCAGGCGCAGCGATCTTAATTGCCACTAGCCAATTAAAAAATGTGTTTGGTATTGATATTCCTTCAGGCGAATCTTTTGCGCATACATGGGTAGAACTTTTTCATGAAATTGATCAAACCAATTACTATAATTTGCTTGTTGCTGTAGTGACCATTATGGTGGCGTTAGCCATTAAGAAATGGCTAAATAAAATCCCGAATATGTTAATTGCGATGATTGTGGGCAGCGTGTTGGCTTTTTTTCTGGGGGCGGAAGAACATGGGATTGCATTAGTGGGATCAATTCCTGCGGAGTTACCTCCATTTTCTAGTCCTTCATTTTCATTTTCTATTCTTCGAGATTTAATGCCAGGGGCATTAGCGATTGGTTTATTGGGATTGGTAGAAGCGGTTTCTATTGCGCGTTCGGTGGCTATTTATTCCAATCAGCGTATAGATGGCAATCAAGAATTTATTGGGCAAGGTTTATCGAATATTGCGGGGGCTTTTTTCTCAGGTTATGCCAGTTCGGGATCATTTACGCGCACGGGAGTTAATTACAGTGCGGGGGCTAAATCGCCTTTAGCGGCTATTGTTGCGGCGGTGGCGTTGGCGTTGATTATTTTGATGTTAGCTCCTTTAACGGCTTATGTGCCCATTGCCAGTATGGCGGGCATTTTGTTAATTGTTTCTTACAATCTAATTGATGTGCATCATATTAAGAGTATTGCTTTGGCCAGTCGCTCTGAATTTGCGGTATTAATGGTGACATTTATAGCCACTTTATTCTTACATTTAGAATTTGCTATTTATGTGGGAGTGATGTTGTCATTGGTGATTTATTTAAATCGCACGTCTAAGCCTAATATTGTTACTTTGGCTCCAGACCCCAATAGCATTCGGCATCGTTTAACCAATGTTTTACGTAAACCATTAACCGAATGTCCGCAATTAAAAATCATTCGGATTGATGGATCGTTGTTTTTTGGGGCGGTAGATTATGTGCAGAAACATTTACAGGAAATTCCTGAAGCCCATGTTTTAATTGTGTGCAGTGGAATTAATTTTATTGACGTGGCAGGCGCGGAAATGTTGGCACATGAGGCGAAAAGACGACGGGCATTAGGCGGTGGATTATATTTTTCTAATATGAAAATCCGCGCCAGAAATATTTTTGAACGGGGCGGCTATTTAGCAGATATTAATCCTGAAATGATTTTTGATGTTAAAACCGATGCCATTAAAACAATCATTGCTCGTTTAGAAACCGCGCGTTGTCACTCGTGTTCAGCTCGTATTTTTGAAGAGTGTCAGCAATTTTAAGCCCATTTTAAAGTGCATTCCCAAGTTGTTAAGGCTGTAAAAGAACGCCCAAAATACCATTATTTCATTCGTAACCAGTTATCAACGACTGAAAAAATGAAGTTTTTTTACAACCTTGTGACTTGGCAATGAACCTCAATAAAAACCAACCCCAACACACAAAAAAATTCCCCACCAATCCCACGCCACCTTGTAAATTCAGTCAAACACTCCCATCATCACTGCGTCGTTTTAGCCGAATAGTTTGAGATGAGATTTTTTCCGACGTGTCCTTGACATATTATGTCTCCACCACCATGATTATCATGGTCGATACTTAGAAATGCAGAGGGACACCGTATCGCCGCTGGAGGCATGTTACACACTTAAAATGCGAACCACTGCCTTTAAAACCTCATTGGGAGCAAGCCTGTATGAATTTGGAAGAAAAATTGAACCAACTCGCTGTAGGACTTAATGGAGTCACTACAGAGACGGGTTTAACCTTTAGCACGGAAATCATCACCGGAGGCGATGTCGATGTCCTCATGGTGACTGTGAAAGATCGGGAAGAATTCCCTGTTTACATCACTGTCGATGAAAGCCAAATTCTCTCCATCACGCACCTGTGGACAGAAGATGAAGTGCTTCCTGAAAAACGCACCCATCTGCTGGAAACCTTGTTGGCCATGAATGTTCCTGTCCCCTTGTCTTCGTTTTCGATTGTGGGCAAGCAGTACATCATTTTTGGGGCCACATCCATCAAATGTAGCATCGACGAAATGATCGAGGAAATCGCGGTATTAAGCGATAATACATTAACGGCAATTGAAGAAATGACCGAATATTTGGTTGCCAATTAGGAGGTAAATGAAGATGGGATTTTTTAGTAAATTATTTTCAGCCTTTCGCGGCGCAGCCACCGAAGCAGGAGATGCCATTATTGACACTCAAGCATTACGCATTTTAGATCAAGAAATTCGTGATTCTAAAACGCATTTAGAAGGCGCAAAAGAAAATTTAGCCAAAGTGATGGCTGAACAAATGGGCGTAGAACGCGAAGTAAAGAAGTTACAACGCGCTGTACGAGAATATGAAGATTACGCCATGCAGGCTCTCAACAAAGGCGATGATCGTTTGGCCGGTGAAATTGCCGAGAAAATTGCCGATTTAGAGAACGAATTGGAAGCCCATCAAAGCGTATTGGACGGCTACAATAACAATATTAATAACCTGAAACAAACCATCCGCGATACCGAACGCAATATCAAATCGATGGAACGGGAAATTAGTGTGATTAAAACCACGGACAAAGTGCAGAAAGCCAATGCAGCGGTGGCCAGCAAATTTTCCGGAACGAATTCAGCATTGCGTTCAGCAACTGACTCACTGGAGCGGATCAAACAACGCCAACAACAACGGTCGGATCAAATGACCGCCGCGATGGCATTGCAAAAAGAGGAATTGGGCGGAGATTTACAAGATCGCTTACGTCAAGCGGGCATTGTGAAAAGCAACTCATCAAGCAATTCGGTGTTGGAACGTTTGAGAGCCAAACAAAATCCACCGCCGACTAATGTAAGCAGTTATTAATTTAACCAGACATCCCCAGCGGGCGTAGGTCATTAAGCGCAATAATAACGAGGTGGTGCATGAAAGAACTCCCTAAGTCGTGGCAAACATCCGACCGCAGTATTCGTGCGGTACAATTGGCATTTGAATTTAATCGCGCTATTGCTGATGTGATTCGAGAAGAAGCCAATCGACACGGGGTCAGTTCTTCAACACAAATTCGTGCCATCATTGGCTTGCCTTCTAAGAAACCAAAACGCCCGCGCTTAACGGTGACATTATCCGAAGAAGATTATCATATTCTCGCTGAACGTTATCAATTGCCCGTCGAAGATCGCAATGCCATTCGAGAAGCCATTGCTCAAGAATTAATTACCCATTGCGAATCAGTTTTGTATGAACAAAACGAAGAAATGGCTGTTTCTTCTTTAGATGAAAAATAACGCGATCATTATCCGTTATTTTTAATACTTCTAATTATTTATTTAAACACGCCCGAACGGGTGCAAATGATCGCCGATGAATGGGTGTCACGCCAAGTTGTTGTAAAGCCTGTACATGTTGGCGTGTGGGGTAGCCTTTATGTTGGGCGAAACCATAACCGGGATAAACCTGTTCCCACGCTTCCATTTCCTGATCACGAGCGACTTTGGCAATGATTGAAGCCGCACTGATTGCAGGTACGCTGCTGTCTCCTTTAACAATCGCTTGCACGGCCATATTAGGCAACTTGGGACAATGCAGCCCATCCACCCATACCCGCTGCGGCACACACGACAATTGCATCACCGCACGCTGCATGGCTAATAAACTGGCTTGCAAAATATTCAACTGATCAATTTCTTCGACTTCAGCCCGTCCCAAAGCCCATGCTAATGCAGATTCTCGAATTTGTTGTGATAATTCATTGCGACGTTTCTCAGTCAGTTTCTTAGAATCATTTAAGCCAACAATCGGCCGCTCAGGATGTAAAATAACCGCTGCTGCAATTACCGCTCCCGCTAATGGCCCACGCCCAACTTCATCAACGCCTGCCATTAAGCCTTCTGGAGAAGAAAATAAATCCATAAATATTCCCGATGATTAAGGACGTTGATAACGATAAAAATTAACCCCCGGCAAAATCGAATCTCCCGCCAACGTTCTTCCATTACCAATCGCCGTTTGCAGTGCCATTTCATCTCCCATTAAAACCAATTCATAAGTCACTTCCTCTGGAGTCATCGTATGAACATTTACCGCTCGCACTAACGCTAAACTGGCTAAATAATTTTTAACCGCAATATAATCTTGTAAATGCTGAATACCGGTCACCACAATTTTCACGGTTTGGGTGGGCGCATGGGGATCAACAGGCGCAATCGGAGCAGCATCCACCACTGGATTGGCACTGGGATTGGCATGTTGCTGCGCCAAATGCTGCAAAGTCATCCCCAAACCCGATGCAAATATATCGTTTAAACCCTTCTCCGATTTGCTTTGCCAACGATTTGATTGTACAGTATTTTTTCTTGTATATAGCTGCCAATCACCTGTCCACTGTTCACGTTTACGGGTGATTTTATGCGGAATGGGTGGGGGCGATGGCTCGGTTTTTTCGTGGGAAACCGGCGTAATGCTGTGCGATGGCGGTAAATTTGACATGGCAGGATCGGCCATGACAGGCGGTGAAGTTGGCGTGCGTACTTGCGCCGCTTGCGCTAAAGGGTTCACGGCGGCTTTTTCGGGAGAAACAGGCGCATCTGGCGTTGGCTTCGCAGCCACTTCAATCTGCTCCGTTTTTACCGTCGATTGCACTTGTCCTATGAGTATAACATCTATGCCGTAACGATCCATCACCGCTTGCAACACCGAAGCTTCAATATTTGCCAAAGATTCTGGGGTTAATAAACGCCGATCTTCCACATCCATTAAAGGAAAAATAATGGGCAAACCTAAAGCATCCGCTTGATTTTTTAACACCTCTGCTTCACTGGGACGATCTTCAGGGGTAATCACCCATTGAATCTCATCAGGGCTAGTCCAAATCCAACTTAATACCACAGGTTTTTCCGCAGTCCATACCGTTAAATTTAGCGTTTTAATTAATCCATCAATCGCTTCTGGATCAAAATCAACCACCAAAGGAAATTGCCCCATGGTATTAGGGTTTAAATAATGGTAGCCTTCCACATAACGTTCAGCTAAACCAATCTGTTGTTTTGCTTCTTTGGTTTTAATTTGATGTGCTGCCCCTGTTAATTTAATTAACACTTGATGCAAGGCTTGTTCAAAGGCTTGATTTAATTCCTTAGATTCTTGAGTGCGCACCATTACTTGCGCTTGATACGGTAATGTATTTGGATGAACTGCCCATGTTATTAAGGGAAAAGAAAGCAAAAGAATCAGTAATAATTTCACGGATTTTTCCTCAAAAATTCGTTTAAAACAATTAAGCAATAACAGCAGAAATAGAAACGGTAGAATCCACAATTTCTCCTATTCTCATGGGAAATTGTCCTGTTTTTTGATCTTGAAAATAATGGGTTAATGTGGTTTTTATCACGGTAAAAGCCAATTTTTCCCAAGGAATGCTGTTTTCATCAAATAAATCCACCGCCAAACTTTCCGTACCTGCGGCAAATGTGGGATTTTCTGGAGATAATTGCGCCAAAAACATCACATAAACTTGACTAATATAAGGAATGCTAAATAAAGCATATAAACGCAATGCAGTGACTTTGGCTTGGGCTTCTTCCCACGTTTCTCGCATAGCCGCTTGTTGCAAAGTTTCCTGATTTTCCATAAAACCTGCGGGAATTGTCCATAAACCATAACGCGGTTCAATGGCGCGTTGGCACAATAACACTTTACCCTGATGCTGCACTAAACAACCCGTAATGACTTTAGGATTTTGGTAATAAATCATGCCGCAATTCGCACAAATGTGGCGCGGACGATTATCCCCTTCAGGAATTTGAATCAACAATTGATCAGAGCCGCATTCACTGCAATATTTCATGTGAATATATCTACCTTAATCAGTGGCTAATAAAACCATATTTTATTCGATAATGGCATTTCTAATTTTACTTTTAAAGCGGAATTAGAAATGGGCAAAGCATCAAGTTGCCATTCCGAGATCACAAAGCGAGCAGAAAACTGCTCATTTTCTAACCAAATTCGCCCTGGTAACTGGACATTCTGCACGGCTTGATAACGGTCAAAATGCACTTTCCAATCCGCTTGCACTAAGCTGTACAAATAGCCATTTTCGCTGGGTAAATAATCCTGAATTGCCACATGCGGCACAGGAATTCCGCGCACCCAATAATATAAATAACTCACGGGCAAAGCTAATTTTAACACTTCACGCATTAATTCATCAGGATTATCGGCATAATAAGTTTTTTGTTCGGCTGTGCGTAAAATAACGCCTTGTGCCGTACCATCTAAACGCAATGCCCCTTGTCCCATAGGTGCGGTAAAGCGCAATTCATAATTGGGCGTGTGCTGCTTCCAATAAACATTCGCTGTCCAATTATCCTCATTGGTTTTTACCGCTAAACGGCCATTTAATTGAAACCGTTCAATTTGACTTAAACGCGGCTGCTGTACTTGCCATAATGCGTCGCCTATGGCGGAGCGTTTTGGCGGCGCAGGCGCGCAAGCCGTAATTAAGATAAATGAGAGCGCAAATAAAAATAATTTCATGGCGTTAAAAACCGTTCCATTACTCGTAATAATTTCTTATCATTGGGGAATTGTTCCAATGCTTTTTCCAGAATTTCTCTGGCTTCTTGTTCTGCCCCTGTTGCCCATAATACTTCGCCTAAATGCGCCGCAATCTCTGCATCATATTCAATCGCTAATGCGCGACGTAAATAATCAATGGCTTGATCATTTTGTCCCAAACGATACAACACCCAACCCATACTGTCGATAATATAATGGCTGTCAGGGCGCATAGACAAGGCTTTTTCAATTAATTCATAGGCTTCACGATAACGATCTGTGCGATCTGCTAGGGTATAGCCGAGTGCATTAATGGCTTCCACATGATCCGGATCAATGCTTAAAATATGACGTAAATCCTGCTCTAATATATCTAAACGATCGATGCTTTCAGCAGTCATAGCGCGGGCATAATATAAATCTAAATCGTCAGGATATTGCAATAATCCCCGTTCAAAAACAGCCAAAGCCGCTTCTTTTAAATCACGCTCAATCAGTAGATTGGCTTCAAACTGCAATAAACTGCGCATTTCTTCTCTATCTTCAGTTTGAATTTGCTGCAAATGGTTTAATGCCGCCTCGAATTGATTCTGCTCAATGAGTAACTGCACAATTTGAATTTGCGCACTGAGAAAAAATGATTTATCAGAAACTTTTTTATACCAATCAATTGCCAATTCGGGTTTATTCTCTTTTTCTGCAATCTGCCCTAGATAATAATAGGCTAATTCTTGTTGCTGAGTATTTTCTAATAAATCCATTAAATACTCACGCGCCACATCAAATCGCTCCAATTCAATGGCAATTAAAGCCGAAGCGTAAATAATATCTGGAGTGTCGGGATTATTTTCTAAAACAATAGAGAATTGTTCAAATGCCGCTTCAAATTCACCTTCTCCCGTTAATAAGCGACCGTATAAAAATCGCCAATTATCGCTGGGATCGGCATGGTTGCGCATTTTTTCTTCTAAGAAACCTAAAGCCACTTTACTGTTTTCTTGCTGATTTAATAAATTAGCATAAAGAAAAACAGCCGATTCATTCATAGGGTCTAATGCCAATAAACGATTTAAAACAAGTTTCGCTTCAGCAAATTGTTCTGCACGATAAAGCAAGCGAGAATAAGCCAATAAAATATCAATATCATCGCCTCGTTTATCCACCAATTGTTTCATTAATTTTAAGGCGATTTCTTCATTGCCTTGTTGCGCAGACAATAAGCTAATTAAATCTAATTGCTGTTGGTTATCTTCGGTTAAATTTTCCAACATCGCTTCTAAATGCACTAAGGCTTCTTCAGTACGATTTTCTTGCAACAATAAACTGCCTAAAACTTGGCGTGCTTCTGGATTATCAGGCACTAATTTAACCCACAAATGCGCCGCAGATAAAGCCAAAACAGGTAATTTAGCGTATAAAGCAATTCTGGCAGCGCGTTCAGCTAATTCAGCATGATTGGTTTTCTCCGCCACTTCTAAGAAATGCGTTGCAGACAATTCATATTGTTCTCGGTGAGCGGCAATTTCAGCCACTAATATCTTATAAAAATATTCTTGTTCTGAAGAAATAAAATAGTTATTTGCTTTGGCAATAAGCATTGGCTCTGTTGCTTCTTCATTATCAGTAATGGCATGGGCATGACCTTGCGGATTGGTCAAGCCCGCACAACCCGTAATAAAGTTGGTTAAAATCACCAAAATAAGATGGTAAATAAAACGATTTTTCACTGGATTAATACTCCAAATAAAGTAATAAGCTAAACGTGTGTCGCTATATCAATTGCACGGTGCGCTATGGTGACTAAATCTTGTAATTGTGCTGCGGTAATGACATAGGGCGGCATAAAATATATCACATTTCCCAACGGCCGCAGCAATGCACCTTGATCTAAGGCAGCACGATAAAACTGCAAGCCACGCCGCTCCTGCGCGGGATACGGGACGCGACGCGCCTTATCCGCGACCAATTCCACCGCCGCGATCATGCCCAATTGTCGCACATCGCCAACATGGGGATGATCACGCAAAGGCGTAAGGGCTTCTTGTAAGGTTTTGGCTAAATTTTTATTATTTTCAATAACTTGGTCTTGTTCAAAAATAGCCAACGTTGCCAATGCCGCTTGGCAGGCTAAAGGATTTCCCGTATAACTGTGAGAATGGAGAAAACCCAAGCGTTCATCATTTTGATAAAAAGCCTGATAAATATTTTCTCGCGTTAAAATTACAGATAAGGGTAAATAGCCACCCGTTAATCCTTTGGATAAACATAAAAAATCAGGGCTAATCTCTGCTTGTTCACAGGCGAATAATGTCCCTGTTCTCCCAAATCCTACGGCAATTTCATCTGCAATTAAATGCACACCATAATGATCGCAAGCTTGACGTAATAAACACAAATAAATGGGATCATAAATGCGCATTCCTCCCGCACATTGTATCAAAGGCTCGACAATGACCGCAGAAATTTCCTCTGCTTTTTCGGCTAATAAACGTGCCATGATTTCAAATTGTCGTTGGGCATAATCGGCATAAGATTCTCCTGACTCAGCATCACAACCCGCCGGAGAAGGGACAATAAATGACTCCATTAACAAAGGCTTATACGTTTTTTTATACAAGGCCACATCACCCACAGCCAACGCGCCCAAAGTTTCGCCATGATAACTGTGTTGTAACGTGATAAAGCGAGTTTTCTTTAATTGTCCTTGATTTTGCCAATAATGAAAACTCATTTTTAAAGCCACTTCAATCGCTGAAGAACCATTGTCAGCATAAAAGCAACGGGTTAAATCTTTTGGTGTAATAGCAATTAATTTTTCTGATAATTCAATCACAGGTTCATGGCTAAATCCTGCTAAAATAACATGCTCTAATTGTTGTAATTGAGCAATAATTGCCGCGTTAATTCTAGGGTTAGCATGACCGAATAAATTAACCCACCATGAGCTAATGCCGTCAATATAACGACGACCTTCAAAATCTTCTAACCAGATGCCTTCTCCACGTTTAATGGGAATTAAAGGCAATTGGTTTTCATGGTCTTTCATTTGGGTGCAAGGATGCCAAACGCTGGCGAGGTCTCTTTGAATAAAATGCTGGTTTTTCATTATTGGGGACAAAATAGGCAGGAAAATATCAAGTTAATGCGGCGTGTCAAGCCAATGCGTCTATTGTAACCTGAGTGGGGCAAAAAATGCGCGGCATAAAGTGGATTTTAACGATTTTATTTGTCGGACAATAAGGGAACAGAGGAGGCTAATTCTTGATATAAACATCGTTTAATTTGTAGCAATTGTTGTTGTAATTTTTTTCCGTTTTGCGTCGGCAGCGTGCGTAAAATCTCTAATCCGCGAAATCGCGCCCCCCAAATTCGGTACATTAAACGAATTTGCAAAGCCGAATGCGGCAATCCCAATTGCTGCGCATAAGCGAGAAAATCCGCGTAATTAGCTAAGGGAATAATCACTGTTTTTACCCAAGTTATTTCGCTTATTTTATGATCAGTAATTAAAAGATAACGCGGTGGTGAATTCCATTGCCATTGTTGCTGAATTTTTTCCCATTGTGCAGAGTTTGGATTGTCGATAAAATAAATGATATGGGTGGAGTTATTTTCTATTTCTGCAATTTCTCTTTTAATTATTATCTGCTGTTGTTTTAACAAACGAATCAATTCCTCAGCTAATGCAGTTTTACCACAACCTTTAACGCCTTGCAATAACACGCTATTAAAATTTTTTTCTATCAATATTGAAAAAATAGATTGGACTAACTCCCGTCTCCCAATGAAAATGGAAGATGGCGGCGGAAAAATAGCTATTGGATTCTCAGCATGAATTGCAGAACAATTAGGCAGTAAAATATCGTCAGGACATTGGCTATAATAAACAGGTAAAAACGATTGATAAGCACTGGGGTCAAGGCGATGAGAGGATTGCCAGATTTCATTTTTTTCTAATAATTGTCGCATAGATTTGCGGCCGCATTCTACTGAATCTAATATGGTTTTAGCCTGAATTAAACCGTGTAAAAAACCGTGTAAAAACTTTAAAGCGGCTCGATCTAAAAGCTGTCCTTGCATGGCAATTAAATGGGTGATTCCACTTCGTAATAATGGATATAATAAGCTGTGATTGGGATTTTTTGGAATCATGCCTGATAAACAGGTATTTAATAATAATAAATAAGGTGGATTTTTTTGTAATAATTCAGCAACTTGTTGTCCTGTTAATGAACATTGCGCATTAATCAGTAGTTTAATTTTATCTTGTTCATATTCTCGCGTTATCGCTGCATGACCACTGATGATAATAATTGTCCATTTTTTTTGTGATAATAATGTGTTGAATTGGGCTAAAGAATCAACCATCACCGCAGTTAAAATTATTGCTTCAGAATAGGGTAATAATTGTTGTTGAACTGCCCATTGTTCTTGTTCTAAAGCCAAGCGATGGTGTTGTAATAACACGGGAAATTGTAGGAATAAAATAGATAAAGGTTCTGTGATAACTTGTTTTAAAACAGGTAAATGCGCATGACTGCGATAAATGCGACGAGGTTGCGCTGATAACAATTCCCATGCCACACTTTGCCATGTAGGATGGGAACTGTGCAGATGAAATGGGACGTGAATGGCGCGAGAGAAAATGTGCAAACTTTGCGGTAAAGTGTGCCATAATGCGTTGCGATAAGCCCTTACCCATAAACTTTGATCTGCCGCTTGAATCGCATTAGAATAAAACGGATAAGGTAGAGTGAAATAAATATTCGGTAATGAGAAATCACTGGGAGAAAAGCTAAACGTCGCAAGTGACATAATAAATCGCTTTTATTTTGATGATTTAGCGTTTGATCACTTTTAAAACATAATTCGGCCACTGCCGTTTTAAGCGCGCTAAACTGGTGCGGGCTTGATCGGCTGTTTCATAGCCGTGTCCTTGTCCTTGTTTTTGCCAGCTTTTTGCCGCTTCTGACCATTCAGACACTGTCCCCTCTGCCACCCAGCAAATGACGAAACGAGGCGCAGTGGCGGTGGTTGTTGTGGTTTTTTTTGCAGGTGTAGCCGCTTTATTTTCGGATGTAGCGGTAGATTTAGCGGGATTTTTTTGCGGTAAACTGCCCAATTCTAAGCGCAGTTTCTCAATTTCATCAAAATAACGATCATCTTCACTGTTTCCACTTTCTTTGGACACATTAACGGACGTGACTTTGATACCTTTTAACTCCCGCTCTAGCCGATTAATTTCTTTCAAATCACGCATTTGATTAAAATCAACAGGCTGGATATTAGATGGTTCATGATCACCGCTTTGAATCTCCTGTAAGCGATTTTCTAAACGCATCACTTCTTGTTCTAAATCGCTCAGTTGCGTTAATTCAGAACGTTGTCGATGTTGTTCTGCTTCAACTCGATTTAGACGCTGTTTTAATTCTTCAAAAAAATTAGCTGTTTTCGCGCTCATTTTTCCTACCTATTCACCTTGTGATTGACCCCAATTAAAGGATAACAAGCCCATGATAAACCAATCCACATTACCTTTTCATGACGATGCGTTGATTGATTTGCAACAGCAATTAAATCAACATCCTATTTACCACGCCTTGCAAACATTGGAAGATTTGCAATGTTTTATGCAGCATCATGTTTATAGTGTTTGGGATTTTATGTCATTAATCAAATATTTACAACAACAAATTGCGCCCACCACAGTGCCTTGGTTGCCACGCGGCGACCGGGGGGTGCGACGTTTTATTAATGAGTTGGTTTTAGAAGAAGAATCAGACCAAGTGCCGACAGAAGAAGGGCAAGACGCGGTTTTTAGCAGCCATTTTGAGTTGTATTGTGGGGCGATGCGTGAGATCGGTGCAAATACGCAAGTGATTGAAAAATTTACTGATTTACTCTCACAACAGCATTCCGTAGAACATGCGCTCACTGCGGCTCATGTGCCTTTGCCGGCGCGAGATTTTACCCGCACTACTTTTACGTTCATTCACAGCGGACAGCCTCACGCGGTGGCGGCGGCTTTGGCTTTGGGACGGGAGCATATTATTCCTGCTATGTTTCGCTGTTTTTTAGCGCGCATGGGAATTACTGAAACCCAAGCCCCAACATTCCATTTTTATTTAAAACGCCATATTCATTTAGATGAAGATTTTCACGCGCCATTATCGCTTCGTTTACTCACGGCATTATGTCACGATTCTCCCGAATTCTTACAGCAAGCTCAACAAGCCGCGGTGCAAGCATTAACGGCACGGAAAGCCTTTTGGGATGGCGTTTTATTATCCTTACCGAGTCAACAACTTTAAAGAAAAACTTAAAAATTATTCGCCCGTTTCTTTCGGATTTTCTTGCAAACCAAGGGCGTATAATTGATTGCGATGAATGCCTGTTATTTGACTGGTTAATTTAGCGGCTTGTTTTAAGGGTAATTCCTCGCGTAATAAATGAAAAATGCGCACCGCTTCGGCAGGGATTTCCTCATTGGATTGTGGGGGTGCGCCCGCGATAACAAGAACAAATTCACCTTTTTGTTGTTGCGTATCTTGTTGTAACCATTGAAATAATTCGCCTAAACTGCTGCGATGGATAGTCTCATACACTTTGGTCAATTCCCGTGCCATCACCACTTCACGCGCTGCACCGAAAATGGCGATCATGTCGGCTACACTGTCAACAATTCGGTGGGGCGTTTCGTAAAAAACCAGAGTACGGGATTCTTGACGGAGGGCTTCTAATTGTTTACATCGTGCGCCTGATTTTGCCGCTAAAAAACCTTCAAAAACAAAGCGATCTGCAGGCATTCCCGCAGCCGATAAAGCGGAAATTAAGGCACTTGCGCCCGGGATTGGACTGACGACAATTCCTGCTTGGTGGCACGCCGCGACCAGATAATAACCGGGATCGCTGATTAGTGGTGTCCCTGCGTCGCTGATTAAGGCGATTGATGTCCCTGATAATAAACGAGAAGTTAGGGTTTGACTGTGATGGTATTCGTTGTGTTCGTGTAAGGCGTATAATGGCGTTGTGATACCAAACTGATCCAGCAAACGACGACTATGACGGGTATCTTCAGCCGCGATCAGATCGACTTGTTTTAAAATCTGAATCGCTCGCATTGAGCAATCTTGTAAATTGCCAATTGGCGTGGCGACGATGTATAAAATCCCTTGGGTCATTTTTTCTCGCTATTTTTATTGGTTTTGCATACCAAAAAGATGTGGTTCTTAAAGTCTTTATTTGGTCAGAATCAGAATTTACAGAATTTCAGGATTTTCAGAATGAAAGAATAAGAAATCTGCTGAAAATAAACCACTGGCAAGAATTAATTTTGAAAATTCTTGTGTCTGTCAATTCTGATTCTGACAGAAAAGTTTTATCAACGGCTTAATTTTGCTACAGAATTACCGATAATTTAAACTGCGGCTGACAATTTCATACACATCTGTGGATAAATTAGGTTGAGCAATAATGGTATTTAATTGTGACTCCATTAAATTACGCCGTAATTTGTCAAAACGTCGCCATTGATTAAATGCACCCACTAAACGCGAAGCCAATTGAGGATTCAAGCGATCTAATTCTAACACCAATTCCGCTAAGAATTTATAAGCACGCCCATCTGCACTGTGAAAACGAACCTGATTGAGTGAGCAAAATGTCCAGATTAACGAACGCACACGATTAGGATTGCGCAAATTAAAATCAGGATGCGAGGCTAAACTTAATACCCGATCTAATGTTTTGGGTAAAGAAGAACTGGCTTGTAACGCAAACCATTTGTCTAAAACTAACGGATCATGTTGCCAACGCCCATAAAATTGTTGCAAGGCTTGTTCGCGTTCGGGAATTTCTAATTCCATTAAACAACTTAATGCCGCTTGCATATCTGTCATATTATCGGCGTGTTGGAATTGTTGCCCAATTAAAGCAATCACTTCTTCATCTTGCAAGGCGGTTAAAAAATGTCTTAATACTGTGTTTTTAAGACGACGCGCATCAATCGCAGAACGACTGTTAGAATAAGGACTTGTGCTGTGATATTGTTGATATAAAGCCAATAATTCACGGCGAAATGTTCGCGCTAATACGCGAGTCATAAAACTACGCGCTTCATATAGCGCATCAACGTCAATGGGTTCTATTTGCTGCCCTAAGAATTTCTCATCAGGCAACATCATCGCCATCGCTTTTAACGAAGGATTTAAACGAGAATCGGTTAATATTTTTCCAAAACTTTGAATAAATAACGGGTCTAATTTTAACTCCCGTCCTGCCGCCCAATCTTGGGCTAAATTTAGCAGCAATTCTTGCGCTAATATCTGCCCGGCATCCCAACGATTAAAACTGTCATTATCGTGTGCCATTAAAAAGGCTAAATGTTCGCGTGGACGTTGCATTTTAACCTGCACGGGCGCAGAGAATCCACGTAAGAAAGACAGCACCGGTTCTTGAGGAATATTCACAAAAATGAATTGCTGTTGCGTTTCACTTAATGACAATAGCCGTTCTTCCCCAATAGGCACATTTTCATCCGCTAATTGCAGCGGTAAAGCCTGACCTTTGGGGTCAAATAAACTCACGCGAATGGGAATTAAACACGGCATAAAAGCAGGCTGTACGGCGGGCGTAGGGGCGCGACTTTGCGTCACTTGCAAGGTGTAAGTCATTTGCTCGGCATCATAGCGGCCGCGTACTTCGCAAACGGGCGTACCCGCTTGACTGTACCAGCGATCAAGGGGGGTCAAATCGATTTGATTCGCCTCTGCCATTGCCACGCGAAAATCATCACAAGTCACTGCTTGACCATCATGTTTCTCAAAATAACGCGCCAATCCTTTTGCAAAGCCTTCCTTGCCCAATAAGGTCTCATATAAACGCACCACTTCCGCGCCTTTTTCGTATACGGTAATGGTGTAAAAATTGTTCATTTCAATATAAGATTCAGGACGAATCGGGTGTGCCATTGGCCCTTGATCTTCGGCAAATTGTAAAGTTCTTAACTTTTTCACATCTCGAATTCGTTTCAAGGCGAAATCAGTCATATCCGCAGTAAAACGCTGGTCTCGATAAACCGTTAAGCCTTCTTTTAAAGTGAGTTGAAACCAATCTCGACAGGTGACGCGATTTCCCGTCCAATTATGAAAATATTCGTGTGCAATAACCGCTTCAATATCTTCATAATCATCGTCTGTGGCGGTGTCGGGACGGCATAAAACAAATTTGGAATTAAACACATTTAATCCCTTATTTTCCATTGCGCCCATATTAAAATCATTCACCGCCACAATCATGTAAACATCTAAGTCATATTCTAAGCCAAATGTTTGCTCATCCCATTGCATGGCTTTTTGTAAAGAAAGCAGTGCATGTTCACATTTATCAATATTTTGCGGTTCTACCCAAATTTCTAAGCGAATTTCTCGCCCGCTCATGGTCTTAAATGTGCCATGATGACAAACAAGCTGGCCTGCGACAAGGGCAAATAAATAGCTGGGTTTACGAAAAGGGTCTTCCCAACGCACCCAATGGCGATTGTTTTCCAACTCCCCCGTGGCCACTCGATTTCCATTAGATAACAACACGGGATAACGGGCTTTATCCGCGCTAATGGTGGTGCTGTAGGTGGCCATGACATCAGGGCGATCTAAAAAATAAGTGATGCGGCGAAAACTCTCCGCTTCGCACTGTGTGCAATAATTGCCATTAGATTGGTATAATCCCACTAATTCCGTATTTTCATGCGGTTTGATCGCCACAACCGTCGATAATTCAAAGTGATCAGGGACAGAAAAAATAATTAATGCTTCACGATCTACTTGATAAGCGGATTCGGGTAACGGTTGCCCATTTAAGGCAATTTCTTTTAGGGTTAATTTTTCCCCATTTAATACCAACGGTTGACCTTCGCTGGCGGTGTCTTTATTACGTCTTATTTGCAAAATACTGCGGACAATGGTGACATCGTCATGTAAATCGACGGCTAATTCTACTTTATCAATCCAATAATCCGGTTGACGATAATCATGGCGATAAATCGGTTGAGGAATAGTTTGCTCGGTTTTCTTGTTCATGTTGCAATGTCTCTTAACGTGACTCAATAACGAGGTCATAAAATCATTATTCGCTGAGTTCTAAGGGTCTTGTTTGCAGCAAATAAAGGTAGTTTTTAGCTAAACACCAATCAATACTTTGTGGGGTATCGTAAAGGACTTTAATGCGTTGAATCAGGTGATATAGCTGTTCAATTTGGGCATCAGTTAGACGGCTGTGTTGGGGGTGGGGGGTGCTGTCGGTTAAATCGGCATATCGCAATTGTCCATTGTCTCGGTGCATTAACCATTGTTCAATGGTAATTCCGCATTTAATACTGAGTAAATACTCATTAGAATTTGGGTTGACAATATTGTGTGTATAAGCCACGCCCGATAATTCAGGCACAATCATTTGTTGAATCACCACGGCAGTGCTGGCTTCTAATTGTGGAATTTCATGGCGTTTTCGTTCTATAATCGCTCTTTCTTTCCATAAAGATAAAAAACAATCACGAATACGTTCAAAAACAGCCTCTTCCCCAATATGATTTAAATAAGTTTCTCCTTGCCCCAAGCTGGACATGGCAGGATTAGGAAGTAAAGAAGAACGCACGGCAAAAGCCTGATCTGTAGGATATTCACTCAACATTTCATAGACTTGAGTGATCAAATTTTTATGCAGCGGTAAGGTAAATAAAGCAGCACGCAAGGCTTCACTTTTACGACGAACTTGCTCAAATTGTTGAAAATCCCAATGATTCACACTTTCTAATAAATGTTGTCCATTGGCGATAAAATCCTGATAAGCCCGTGCCGTGACAATAAATCCTGTAGGGACGGGAAGGCGTTTTTGCGTTAAAAAAGCCACATTAGCTCCCTTATTGCCACTGTGTTCTACATGAGTGGCCGCGGGATCGGTAAGACGTAAAACATAACTGATCATGGTTTGTGTTTGATGACGAAGACGGTTATAAGGAAAATACAGAGTGTTACTTTGTGTTTCATCAAGCCCAATCGCACGATTGATCACACAACAGTTTAAAATGAGGTAAAATGATAAACGGACGATGAGTAATTATTACACAAATTAGATAAGAATCGTCCTCATTGATTGCAATTTGGTAGGAATTTTGTTAAAAAAACGAGGTTGCCATGTCACCACACTTGACTACTTTAGCGTTGGGTTTTTATGTATTGCTATTAACCACTCCCGTGGCCGCTAACCACCCAACCAATATCACTTATAAAACAAAGGGAAACGGCGAAATGGAAGTTTATTCCGTGAGCTGTGCAGATGGCTCTAAACGCACCATTAGCGCGTGGAATGGACGCAAAAACTGGTGCATCGGCACCACCACCAGACACTGCACCAACGATCAGTTGGAAACCGCTAAAAAAGCCTGTCTTTCTTCTGGCGATGCCTAAAATATAGGCTTATAAAAAAGAAACGGAATAACACCCCTTTTTTAGCCCAAAAATAGGGAATATTATTCCGTTTTTTTTAGGGTGTCTCTGCTTCTTCGGTATTAAGCAGATTCTCTAGGATAATTTGGATCATGCGATTGCTAGAATCTTCGATTTTCTCAATGTCTCGATACGTTTCCGCAGGTGACATAATTTGAAAATTATTTTTTAGATGTTTAGCGGAGTTAGTAATGGTACTTAATGGCGTAAAGAGTTCATTCGCCGCCGTACAACGGAATTCTTCTAGGCGTTCATTTTGCTTTTGTAGGCGTTCATTTTGCTGTTGCAATTCGCGGCGCATTTCGCTAATGGATAAATGGGTATAAACCCGCGCCAATACTTCTGCTTTTTGAATCGGCTTACAAATATAATCCACTGCACCCGCACTGAAACTTTTTACTTTACTTTCCGTGTCCATTAATGCGGTCACGAAAATGACGGGAATAGATTCTGTGATGGGGTTTTGTTTTAGACGCTCGCAGGTTTCAAAACCGTCCATTCCGGGCATCATGACATCCAGCAAAATTAAATCAGGTAAAACAGCTTGAGTTAATACCAGTGCATTTTGACCACTTAAAGCGGTCATAATTTCCATTCCTGTTTCTTCTAAACAATCCGATAAAACCGACAAATTATCCGGAGTATCATCGACAATCAAAACAGTAGTATTTTTTTTGTCCATAGTCATGCTCATGCGATGGGTAAGGGCTTATTATGGCAGAATTGTTTTATTGAGGTAAAGCCAATCTTTTTGATTTAAATTCGGCAAAAAATACTTTTAGGAATGATCTCATTTTAGCACGGACAATGTATGATGTAAGCGTATAAGCGAAATCCCCCATTAATACACTTTGATGATGGCGATGTTTGGGGCTTAAAAAAAGCATAAAAAAAACTGATGCGTGACTCATGGGAAACACGCATCAGTAACTAACTGCTTTAAAACGTGAGGGAAGTTAGGCGAGAGCAACGGATTGATTAAGGATAAACAATCTCAACGCGACGATTCCGCTGCCAAGAGCCTTCGTTACTGCCTGTGTCCAGTGGCATTTCTTCGCCGTAGCTCAACGTGGTCATGCGATTGTCGGGAACACCAAAAATGCCTAATGTGCGTTTAGCGGCGTTGGCGCGACGCTCACCCAGAGCTAAGTTGTATTCACGAGAACCGCGCTCGTCGGCATGGCCTTCCAAACGCACGACAACATTAGGATTCGCTCCTAAATAAGCGGCATGTGCTTGTAAAACAGCTTCGGAGTCAGCACGAATGTCACTGCGGTCAAAATCGAAATAAATCAAACGTTCTACAGGAATAGCACTCATAGAACCGCTACCGAATTGGTTACCATCTTGACCAAAACGATCCCCTGCTCCTTGTGTCGTGTCTGTCGCATTGGGTTGGTTTTGAACGCCGCTGGCATTAGGGTCTTCTTTTTGTAACGCACTTTTAGAGCTACAACCTGTAGCCACCAATACCGCCAGTAATAACGATAAATGGGTTTTTTTCATGTAAAAACTCCTTGAAAATTAATAAATTAAGAACAAATAACCACTAAAAAAAATAATACTCAACAGAACGGTACATTCATATTTCGCACAAAAACCCAGCCTTGACATACAAAACCGTTCTAACGATTGATTTAGTGTGTTACATTGGCTGGGTTAGCACCGTGATAAAACTTTGCAAGCGACTGTTTATATGACTTAGGTGGTAATTTTACCACTTTTTTGACATTTTTGTTAATCCTTTTCGCTTAAATACAATAAAATCATTCTGAATACAAAAAAGCCAGACAGGACAAAATAACCCGCTCTTTCTGTCAAACTCCCCAGATTGAGCGGGTATCAAAAATTTTTCCCTATTTTGTCAAAAAAGACTTTACAATCTAAATAAGAATCGTTATCATTACCAACAAGTGACGGGTATTGGCTTGCTTCATCCTCCTCACCGCAACTCTGTCAGGGTTCGCCCGTCACTGTTTCTGCCATAAGACATCTCACTTTCGCTCACAACCGCTTCCTTGTTGTGGGCTTTTTTTGTGGGTTAGTAGCAATAACGCCTTCTAAGGTATAACCCTTATTTAAAAAAGTGATTGATTGCGATAGCCTTATACGTAGTATAGGCGAATTGTGAAGGTGGGTCTTGACACCTTCACATGAGAGTGGAAATAATACCGTATATTATTATGTTGTTTTACGCCATTTAATATTGCAGCCAATGCTGGGCTTTTGCGGTTCAGGCACGTTTTGATCGGACAGCACGGCATCTATGGCGCGACGTACATCTTGTCCCGTCACTGGAATGCCGTTATTCGGGCGCGAATCGTCTAATTGACCGCGATAAACACAGCGCATCTGCCCATCAAATAGGAAAAAATCAGGCGTACAAGCCGCTTGGTAGGCTTTGGCAACTTCCTGAGTTTCATCATAAAGATACGGAAAAGGATACTGCCATTCCAACGCGGTCGCTTTCATGGCTTCGGGGTTATCTTGTGGATAAGTTTCAGCATCATTGGCATTGATCGCAATAATCGCCACCTGTTGGGGTAAATAATCTGTGGCAAGTTGCACCAATTCGCGTTGAATGTGTTTAACAAAAGGGCAGTGATTGCAAATAAACATCACTAATGTGGCTTTTTCTGATCTTAATTCAGTGAGACTCACCGTCTGACCGCTGACCACGTCAGGTAAAGAAAAATCAGGAGCCACTGTTCCTAATGCAATCATTGTTGATGGGGTTTGTGCCATTTTTTAATCTCCCTCGGTAATGAAAAAAGCCAGAAGATTATAGCGCATCATTCTGTTGATTAAATCCTATCACTCTTCCATTCGTGTGTTATACTTATGTGGAGACGGTGGCAAGTGGCTTTTAAGAAAATAGAGCGAGGCTGTTGTGTATCATTCATATACAAATGTTGACACAAATCTAGCCTTACCGTCTCAATCAAGCCAATGATAGCAAAATGATACGATGGCACTTTCTGCGTTTTTCTCCCCAACATCACCTTGAAACTGAAATTGGATAAAACAATACTTTCCACTTCATTCGCCAAGTTAATCGCAAAACCTCATAAGGGATTTTAAAGATACAATATAGGGGAACAATAAATGGCTAATACTAACGAGTTATATGCCCATTTCGCTTCGACAACAACCAAAAGCACGCCTTTTATGACACTATCCGCAGGTACTGATGTCGCAAAATTGGTTTTTGCCGGTACGGCTGTCGCCAGTAAATACCACGCGATGGAATTATTGAGCGAAATTCCAATTATCGGCTTATCGTCCACAGGACAACAAGATGTTTTGCGTTATGGATTTCTTACCTTAGACGAAGGACAACAATTACACCTTTATTCTTTACCCGAACAAATGCCAGAAAGTGTGAAAGAAGAAGTGGTAGAAAACGCATTGGGTATGGTGCTATTGTTGGATAATGCCAGAGTCGATCCATTAGCCGATTTACAACGCTATTTAACCGAATTTGAAGAATTAATTTCTGATACGGCTTTGGTGATTGGTGTGGTGAATGCGGAGCGTGGACAAACCATGTTAAGACAGTATCATGAAATGCTGCATCAATATGGTTATATCACGCCCGTATTTGAAGTGAATGCCAGTCACGGTTACGACATTCGTTTAATGATTAACGCGCTTATCACCGTGCTGGACATTTGATAATTGTTACATATTATTCTTCATCTTCAAAGTGATAACTGGGTTCTTCCAGTGGACTTTGAATGTAGTTGCCTTGTGCGAAATCCACACCACATTGCCACAGTACCGTTAAACTATTGACATCTTCTACGGCTTCAGCAATGGTTTGTTTTCCCGAATCGTGGGCTAATTTAGTAATTTCTTGCACTGCTTTTTGGTTATCAGGATTAGCCGATAAACCGCGGCTAAATGAAGAATCAATTTTGACATAATCCACAGGAATATGTTTTAAGGTACTGGATGAATTTAATTCCGTGCCAAAATGTTCTAAAGCGGTTTTGCAGCCCATCGTATTAACAGTGGTAATAAAAGCTTTAGCCAATTTAACTTGACTGATGGCCACCGCTTCGCTAATTTCAAATACCAAACGTTCACCGGGCAATTGGGTGGATTTTAATAAGCGTCGAATAAACAACAACACATTTTCATCTTTTAACGCTTGATCGGTTAATTTAACCAAGAAAGTGGTGTGTTTATTTTCTTGCTGTTCTTTCATCAAGACTTTGAACGATTCTTTTAACACCCACTTATCCAAATGAATCGTGAGATTGGCCTCTTCAGCAGCGGCAAATAATTGTCCGGCCGGGACAAATTGGCCTTCACTGTCAGTCATGCGCAAAAACACTTCATAAATGGGCAATGTTCCACCATGTAAGCTCACAACAGGTTGATAACGCAAAGAAAAACGATTTTCTTCGATAGCCGTTTCAATCATTTTAGCGATGTCTCTGCTGCCTGTTCCGCCTTGTTCAGAGGTTTTGACTACGGCTTTATAGACTTCATGCCCGTTGCCGCCACGTTGTAACACTTTTCGACAAGCCGTGTGCGCGTCGGCTAACACATCGTGTACACTTCCCGAAGAAGCCATTACCGGCGCAATCCCAATACTACATGTGGTGATGACAGACTGTGTTCCCAATTCGGTGACGGTGGCTTCTACTTTTTTACAAATAGTTTCAGCCAATTGTGTCGCATACGGTATGTCCTTGTCTAACAATAACAAAGTAAACACATTATCGCCAAACCGCGCCACAGTGGCATGTTCGCCTAATTTACCCAAAATCGCCGCGACATTACGCAATAATGGATCGGCACTAACTCCTAAATTTTCTCGATTATTTTCTAAAATATCCAACACCACATATAGCAGAATACTACGCACATTGCTTTCCATCACTTTAGCCAGTGCTTTTTCTAAAATAGCGATGAAATATTGGCGATTAAATAAATTAGTCAATAAATCGCGGCGGCTGACTTCGCGTAATTGCCGTTCTAATTCTTGATTTTGCGATTGATCGCGGATAACAATCTGAATACAGCGTTCACTGTCGTAAATGGCTTTACTGACTTCCATTTTCAGTTTAAACCGCTTGTTATTGGATTTTACGCCTTCCAGACTGATTTCTTGTTCTTCTTCTTTGTCCTCCATCATGTATTCGCGCATAAAGTCTTTGAATTTCGGCTGATCTTCCAAAGACACCAAATCCATGACGGGCATTCCTTCCAAATCATCCATCGTTTTATAACCAAACATCTCCAGATAACTGGGGTTAGCATGGATGTGCATTCCGTCATGCACGTAAGCAATGGCATCACGCGACGATTGCAACAACATAATGTTGTGTCGTTGACTTTCTCGATACAATTGTTCTAAATGTTTGCGGCGGCGGCGTTCGGCTAAATTTTCTAATTCTAGCCCGACGACGCTTTGTAAGGCGACATCGTTGTTATTGGGTAAAACGTTGCGTACTCCTGCTTGATACAGCAGAGCCATCATTTTGTTGTCCATTTTCGACATCAGAACAATGACAGGAATATCCAACTTTGCTTGTTGTACCATTTCACACACTTGTTCTGCGGTCAACTCGCCCACCACAGGAACAGCAATAATCAAATCCCATTCATGTTCATTTAACGCAGTAGCCAAATCTTCATCATCTTCAACATGTGTGGGACGAATGGGATAGCGTGCCTTGCGCAAACTGTTCAGAATGACTTCTGCATCATTAGCTGATTCTTCGATGACAATTAAACGAATAATGTCATTCTGTATCACGTTAGCAATCTCCCTGTAAACCTGTGATTGTGGATTTTTTGAATCTATCTCTTTCCATTATCCTATTGTTCAGATAGAAATGCCATAGTGATCTGCGTTAATAGGGAGTAGGCTTTTTTGAAATTAATTTGATTTTCTGCATAGGACATATTCATAACAAAATTTTGATATTCAGTATGATATTGGGAGTTTTCTTTGAGTGTTTTTAATGATTTAATTAAATAATCACCTAGACAAAAATAATCTTGAGTATTATACCAAAATTAAGCCATTCATAAAATTTTTCTGTCAGAATCAGAATTTACAGAATTTCAGGATTTTCAGAATTAAAGAGTAAAAAATCGATTGAAAATAAACGATTTGCAAGAGTCAATTTTGAAAATTCTTGTGTCTGTAAATTCTGATTCTGACAAAATAAAGGTTCTATGAACCACATCTTTTGGGTATAGCATTTCTACCGTCCCCCCTGCCCTTCCTGCTAGGAGGGGGAAAAATAAGGTTATCTATGTTAGATTTTAACAAAAAAACAAACCCTTCTTCTTTTATATCAATTGCCGTCATCATCGATTTATTCCTTAGTCTTTGATTCGTCCGAACCAGAATTTACAAAAAAACCAATTTTATATCAATTGCCGTCATCATCGATTTATTCCTTAGTCTTTGATTCGTCCGAACCAGAATTTACAAAAAAACCAAAATTCTGATTCAGACCCTTCTTTTATTGGGTAATGATCAGAAACAGTGGCTCAATCCATCGTTTCTTCGGGTGAAAATAAATAGCCTTTGCCGCGAACAGTGCGAATATAACTGGGATTTTTGGGATCGGGTTCGATTTTGCTGCGTAAACGGCTGATGTGAATATCGATTGTGCGATCATAAGGGTCACAGTCATAGCCTTTCAAGTGATTCATTAAATCATCCCGACTCAATACACAACTCGGATGCGTCACCAAAATCGACAGCAAATAAAATTCTGTCGAAGTCAGCGGGATCACTTTTTCATGACGCAACAAACGACGATTGATCACATCTAAGTCAAACTCACCAAAACGATAGCGATGCGTTTGCTCCTTTTTAGGCTCATTTGCCGCATGAATACGACGCAACAACGCCCGCACCCGCGCCAATAACTCCCTTAAATTCGCAGGTTTAGCCATGTAATCGTCCGCGCCCATTTCCAAACCCACAATACGATCCACATCCTCCCCCAAAGAGGATAAAACCAAAATCGGCAAATGCGCGTACCGATCCTGTGACCTTAACCAGCGAATCAATGCAAAACCGTCTTCTTCTGGCAACATTAAATCTAAAAGCAACAACTGAATGTCCTTGTGTTGGTTTAAATACTGTACCAATTTTTTCAGAGTCGTATAATAATACTTTTTAAATAGGAGAGAATAATGAACAAGAGATATGAAGATTTAGAAGAGTTAATGTCAACAGGTGAAGCGAGAGAAGTGAAGCGAGCGATGGCAGTAAGAATGTCTTTGCTTGGTTTTGTGCGTGCGGAAGCGGCTTTAGCGTGTTGTGTCAGTGTGCAATTTGTGGATAAATGGAAAGCCATTTATTTAGCGTCAGGGGTGGAAGGATTAAAGTTAGCGTATAAAGGCTCGCCAGGGTATTTAAAGCCGCGTGAACGAGAAGATGTGATTAATTGGATACAAGAAAAGAAGACAATAACAATAGAGGAACTAAAGAGATACTTAAAAGAGGAGTATGATGTTTTCTATTCTTCAAATACTTCTTATACTAAATTATTAGAAGAAGCGAATTTAAGTTATAAGAAGACACACAAAGAGAATTCGGCAAAAGATGAGGTAAAAGTAGAAGCTAAAAAAAAAGAGATTAAGGATTTAATAGATAAGGAGCGTGAACAGATAGAAAGTGGAGAGGTAATGTACTGGATGCAAGACGAAAGCCATCAGTTGTGGGGAGATATTTGTGGTTATGTTTGGTCGAAAAAAGGAGAAAGAACGTCAATAAAGATGAGTAATTATCGCACTTCTCAAACGTGGTATGGAGCGGTGAATATTTATACGGGAGAATTTATTTTAGATAGGGCAAAGAAAGCTGATACAAAATATACGATAGACTTTATTAACTGGCTCATTTACAGATATAAAGAAGCCCGTCATGTGATTATTTGGGATGGTGCAAGTTATCATCGTTCTGAAGGTTTAAGAACTTATTTAGAGAAATTAAATGGGGGACTTCCAGAATCAGAATGGAAAGTTCGTTTATTAAGATTTGCGCCCAATGCCCCAGAGCAAAATCCAGTCGAGGATATTTGGCTTCAAGGTAAGAATTGGGTCAGAAAGAATTTTCATCGTCTATCAAGCTTTAAAGAAGTCACTAGTATGTTTGAGACCTTTTTGTCAGGTAAAGTGTTTAAGTTTAATAAAATTAAACAGTATCTTATACCTAATATCTAGCTAGATATTAGAACTTAATTTGTTTTTATATCTCACATAATTTTGGTATGTCTCATTTGACGACCATCTTTAGCCAATTGAGCTGAATAACCTTGATAGGCCAAGTAATCCTTCAGCAATTGACCAAAAGCCTCGTCATCATCAACCACCAAAACTGTTCCCGTTGATTCAGACATGATGTTAAGTCCTTGTTAAGTTTTTGTTTGTTTTTCGTTACATGTTGTCATTACATTTGTAATGTGCTATTTACAAAAAAATGACTGACGCAACGCACCATTGATAAATTCCCTTTGTCTCATAGTGAGTTTGCACGCCGTTTTATCCCTACGGCGAATCAATATCCACTTGTGTTTCAAATTCTAACACATCCCATGTTAAGAATTATGATTTAACACCCGCATTTTCGTTACCAATCTTTACAAAAAACTAGAGAAAAAGAGGAGTAAAAAAAATAAGGTCACCTATAATTATAGTCAAGTAATAAATAAAACCTATTGCCACACAAGTTCTATATCACCTTGAATATCTACGGAGATTTAACATGCTATCCCCCCATCCTTTCCGTTATTCCTTCATAATAACTTTAACTGAATTACCCGTAACAATTTGCGTGATATGTTATTGGAAGGCGTTTATTGGATACTTTGCTCATCAATTTTCTCGTTCATGGACAAACCTCAAAAACGAGTACAAAGAGATTGCTTTTGAATACGAAGAGAGCGAAAACGCTCAAAACATTCACGAAGCCACCCGTGCCGTTATCATGCGTGAACTCAGTCCAGATGCGTTTGGAGATGAATACGATTGGCGGTAAACATGTCGTTAGACACTTCACGTTTATATTATATACCAATTTTTTCAGAGTCGTATAATAATACTTTTTAAATAGGAGAGAATAATGAACAAGAGATATGAAGATTTAGAAGAGTTAATGTCAACAGGTGAAGCGAGAGAAGTGAAGCGAGCGATGGCAGTAAGAATGTCTTTGCTTGGTTTTGTGCGTGCGGAAGCGGCTTTAGCGTGTTGTGTCAGTGTGCAATTTGTGGATAAATGGAAAGCCATTTATTTAGCGTCAGGGGTGGAAGGATTAAAGTTAGCGTATAAAGGCTCGCCAGGGTATTTAAAGCCGCGTGAACGAGAAGATGTGATTAATTGGATACAAGAAAAGAAGACAATAACAATAGAGGAACTAAAGAGATACTTAAAAGAGGAGTATGATGTTTTCTATTCTTCAAATACTTCTTATACTAAATTATTAGAAGAAGCGAATTTAAGTTATAAGAAGACACACAAAGAGAATTCGGCAAAAGATGAGGTAAAAGTAGAAGCTAAAAAAAAAGAGATTAAGGATTTAATAGATAAGGAGCGTGAACAGATAGAAAGTGGAGAGGTAATGTACTGGATGCAAGACGAAAGCCATCAGTTGTGGGGAGATATTTGTGGTTATGTTTGGTCGAAAAAAGGAGAAAGAACGTCAATAAAGATGAGTAATTATCGCACTTCTCAAACGTGGTATGGAGCGGTGAATATTTATACGGGAGAATTTATTTTAGATAGGGCAAAGAAAGCTGATACAAAATATACGATAGACTTTATTAACTGGCTCATTTACAGATATAAAGAAGCCCGTCATGTGATTATTTGGGATGGTGCAAGTTATCATCGTTCTGAAGGTTTAAGAACTTATTTAGAGAAATTAAATGGGGGACTTCCAGAATCAGAATGGAAAGTTCGTTTATTAAGATTTGCGCCCAATGCCCCAGAGCAAAATCCAGTCGAGGATATTTGGCTTCAAGGTAAGAATTGGGTCAGAAAGAATTTTCATCGTCTATCAAGCTTTAAAGAAGTCACTAGTATGTTTGAGACCTTTTTGTCAGGTAAAGTGTTTAAGTTTAATAAAATTAAACAGTATCTTATACCTAATATCTAGCTAGATATTAGAACTTAATTTGTTTTTATATCTCACATAATTTTGGTATAGAATTCATTTGTACTTTTGAAATATCTAAACGAAAAAAAATCAAAGCAAACAAATGACAATTAGAATCCAAACGGATTATATAGACTGGCGAAATCAAAGCGTCCTATCAAAATCCCACGATGCACTGAACCGCAATTCACATCAATAACTTGATGATGAAAATTGCGATTCAGGCAAACTAACCTTCCCGCAACACGTTCAATTTCAAAAAATGAGTCGCACAAGAAATGCACGGATCGTAATTACGAATCACGGTTTCTGCGCGCAACCGCAAGGCTTCATCGCTGTGATCTAAGCCCATCGCCTCCAATGACCACTTTAAATCTTCTTCGATACGCGGTTGATTTTGACTGGTAGGGGGAACGATGCGCGTTGCCAAGACTTGACCGCGCTCATCCAACGTCCACGTGTGCCATAACATGCCTCGCGGAGCTTCAGTACAACCAAAACCTGTCCCCGCTCGCGGAGTCACCTCCACATAAGGGCGATCAGGTAATTCGTATTGTTCTAAAATACGCAAGGCTTCCAACAAGGCAAAATGCACTTCTACCGCCCGCGCCACAATACTGTGAAACATATTATTACTGGGAAATTGTACTGCGGTACGTTCTACATTTAAACGCACGGATAAGGGTAATTGCGCATAATTTAAATTTACCCGCGCCAATGGCCCTACCAAATACGGTTTTTCATGCAGTAAAGAATGCAAAGCCGTTGAATGCGGCACATGAAATTCTCGAAAATGTTGTTCATATTCACTAATAGGAATGAATAAACCTACATCTGACATTAAATCGCCTTCATTTAAAGGATATTCCTCAGAATGATGCAAGGCAACCGAAACAAAATCTTGATGATTATCAGGCAGTCCCAATGAAGCCGTCCAGCGCACTAAGGCCTCGGCTTGGGGAATCGCTGCCCGCAAATCCGCGATTAATTTTCTCACATCTTCATGGCTAGGGGCTTTATAAAAACCACCCACTTTAACCCCAACAGGATGTACCGAACGTCCGCCCAACATCCGAATAATTGCATTACCCAAATGCTGCAAACTGAGACCGCGTTTTAATTCAGCCGAATACTGTGCCGCCATTTCTGTCGCACTTTTATAACCAAGAAAATCAGGCGCGGCCAACAGATGAATATGCAAATTATGACTTTCTAGCCACTCGCCACAATAGAGTAAACGACGCATTTTCCGAATCCAAGGCGTTGTTTTCACACCAAAAATCGACTCAATCGCATGAACCGCACTCATTTGATACGCCACAGGACAAATTCCACAAATCCGTGCCACAATATCAGGCACTTCGTGGTATTCTCGCCCTTCGAGAAATTTTTCAAAAAAGCGCGGCGGCTCAAAAATTCGTAGAGCCAATTGCTCAATTTGTCCTGCTTTGACAACGATGTCTAACCCGCCTTCGCCTTCGACTCGCGCCAAAACAGGCACGGTGATGGTTAAATCACGTGTACTCATGTGGATTCCCCCAGTTGAGCGATAGCTTTAACGTATTCTGGACTTTGATTATTAAACAGCGCAAAACGCCGCGCAATAGTATCACGTGCCAAGCCGGTTTCTTGTAAACATTGACTTAACGAATGGGTATTAATAGTTTCTGCGGGGCCGTAGCAGGAATAACAATCACGTTGCTGACGCGGACAAATTACGCCGCACCCCGTGCGGGTGACAGGCCCCATGCAGGGCATTTGTTGTGTCACCATGACGCAAACTTGGCCTAAGCGTTTGCATTCACTGCATAATTTATCTTGTTCTAAGGGGGGCGTAACGCCGAATAATAAGGCGCGAATGGTGGATAACACTTGATAACTGTTCACAGGACAGCCGTGGAGTTCCAAATCAACATGGACGGCTTTAGAAATAGGGCTGGCGGTGCTTAGGGTGCTAATGTAGTCAGGAAGGGCGTAAACACTGGTTGTCCATGCGTGGGCATCGTGAAGATTTTTTAGGGCTTGTATGCCGCCTGCCGTGGCACACGCGCCAATGGTGACTAAATATTGGCTTTGTTGTCGCACGGCGTGGATACGTTCCACTTCTTCTTCCGTAGAAAGACTGCCTTCGACAAAAGCAATATCAACCGGCGTATCGAACTGAATCGCCCCCGCTTCGACAAAGTGAACAATATTAACGGCATCAGCGACTTGCAACAATTGTTCTCCCAAATTGAGAAACGCCAATTGACAGCCGTCGCAAGAACTGAATTTATGAATGGCAACCGTGGGTTTACGGTTTACCGTGGTGTGGCTCATGATATAGACTCCTCAACACGCTAACAGTGCTGGTCTAGTATGTTTTTGATGAAAAACTAAGACTTATGTTAGGGCTATTTAAGAAGATTAACAAGGCAAACCACGCGCAGGAAACGCGAAAGAAATTAAAAGAGAAAAGGGAGAATGGTAAAGAAAAGCGGCGAGGAGAAATAAGATGGTGGCCAGAGGTGGAATCGAACCACCGACACGAGGATTTTCAGTCCTCTGCTCTACCGACTGAGCTATCTGGCCGTTGCTTGGATTGAAGCTGTGCATTAGACCATATCTAATTATTGCTTGTCAAGCGTTTTGTAAAAATTCGGTAAAATTTCCTAACTTTGACAAACCCGCTGCCAGCGATCTATCCAAACAAGCGATTATTGTAGCGATTGTGAGGTAAATTGTAAAGGGGGGATTCAATTTTTTCCGTTACTCACCCGCATTCACACTCAAATCAAACGCCGCTGACAGCAATGCTTTGGTGTAATTTTCTTGTGGATGATTAAACAAAATTTGCGCCTCGCCTTGTTCAACCACCTGTCCATTTTGCATGACAATTAATTGATCACTTAATGCCCGAATTACCGCCAAATCATGACTAATAAAAATATAGGCTAATTGATATTTTTGTTGAAAACTTTGCAACAATTCAATTACCTGTTTTTGTACCGAACGATCTAAAGCTGACGTTGGCTCATCTAAAATAATTAATTTCGGCTTTAATGCCATGACTCTAGCAATCGCAATGCGCTGCCGTTGTCCGCCTGAGAATTCATGAGGATAACGGTGGCGCGTTTCTGGGTCTAATCCCACTTCAATAAGAGCCTGAATAATTTGTTGCTCTTTCTCAGCCTTATTCCGTGCCAAACGATGCAAAGTAATGCCTTCGCCAATAATTTGCCCAATCGATAAACGTGGACTTAAACTGCTAAATGGGTCTTGAAAAACAATCTGCATTTCTCGACGCAAAGGACGCAATTGCGCCCGCTGCATTTTATGCAATAAACGATTTTGAAAAATAATTGATCCTTCACTGCGAATTAAGCGCAAAATAGCCAACGCTAATGTTGTTTTTCCCGATCCACTTTCTCCCACAATGCCCAAAGTTTGCCCTGCGTGCAATTGGAAAGAAACCTGCTCTACTGCACGAATATAATCCACTGTGCGTTTTAATAAACCTTGTTTAATGGGAAACCAGACTTTTAATTGCTCGACTTTTAATAACGGTTCGCCTTGTGCGGGTGTGGTTTTTAATTTTGGATTTGGTTCTGCATTTAACAATTGTTTAGTGTAAACATGCTGTGGTGCATTAAACAATTGTTTCACGGGAGCAGATTCCACAATTTTACCCTGCTGCATCACACACACATGATCTGCAATTCGCCGCACAATATTTAAATCATGGGTAATAATTAATAATCCCATATTCATTTTTTGTTGCAATTCTTTTAATAACTGCAAAATCTGCGCTTGAATTGTAACATCTAATGCCGTGGTCGGTTCATCAGCAATTAATAAATCAGGTTCATTGGCTAATGCCATCGCAATCATAACCCGTTGCCGCTGCCCACCCGACAATTGGTGTGGATAAGCCTGTAACCGTTGTTCAGCTTGAGCTAAACCCACTTGGGTTAACAATTCAAGAATTCGCGGCCGCGCCTCAGCCAGCGACGTTCCGCGGTGCAAAGCCAACACTTCTCCCACTTGTTGTTCAATGGTATGTAGCGGATTAAGTGAGGTCATTGGTTCTTGAAAAATCATGCTAATTTTATTACCGCGAATCGATTTTAAAACCGCTAATGATGCGCCTAATAATTCAGTATCGTAAAAGCGAATCTGTCCTTGCGGATGAGTGGCTAATGGATAAGGTAATAATTGCAAAATAGACAAGGCTGTAACTGATTTTCCCGATCCACTTTCCCCCACAATCGCCAGCGTTTGCCCGCGGTCTAAAGTAAAAGACACCCGATCTACGGCCAAATTTTCAGGAGAAGTATGAGTAAATAACACGGATAAATCAGAAACTTGCAAGGTTTTTGTATGAGAATCAGTAGCGTATTCACTGGGTGTTGCTGTGCCAACAGAGGCGGCGGGAATCAGTTTGTTTTTTGCAACTTTAGGGCTTTTATGAATAATTTTACGCGGATCAAACGCATCTCGTGCGGCTTCACCAATAAAAATAAGTAAACTCAATAAGATAGCCAATATCAAAAAAGCAGTAATCCCCAACCACGGGGCTTGTAAATTGGCTTTACCCTGCGCCAACAATTCCCCTAATGAGGGCGAACCCGGTGGCAAGCCAAAACCCAAAAAATCCAATGAAGTCAAGGTGGTAATCGAGCCATTAAGAATAAACGGCAAAAAAGTCAGCGTCGCCACCATCGCATTGGGCAGTGTGTGACGAAACATGATCACCGTTTGACTCACTCCCAAAGCCTGAGCGGCGCGAATGTAGTCGAAATTACGGGCGCGCAAAAATTCAGCCCGCACCACCCCGACTAAAGCCATCCAACTAAACAACAACATAATGCCCAATAACCACCAAAAACTAGGCACAATAAAGCTGGATAAAATAATAATTAAAAATAAAACAGGCAAACCTGACCAAATTTCGATAAAGCGTTGAAATAATAAATCGACCCAGCCGCCTAAATAGCCCTGAATTGCCCCTGCAATAATGCCAATAATAGAACTGGTAATAGTCAGAATTAAACCAAATAAAACCGATAAACGAAAACCATAAATTAAACGCGCTAAAACATCTCGCCCTTGATCATCCGTTCCCAACCAATTTTCACTCGATGGGGGCGCAGGCGCAGGCACAGGCAAATTATAATTAATCGTGCCATAATGATAAGGAATTAACGGCCAAATCGCCCAACCATTTTCCTCAATTAAATCACTTAAATAAGGGTCTCGATAATCCGCAGGTAAATCTAAATCTCCACCAAATGTCGCTTCAGTATAATCAAATAAAACAGGAAAATAATAAGCCTGTTGATAATGAATTAATAACGGGCGATCATTGGCGATCCATTCTGCAAATAGACTAATGAAAAATAACACCGCAAAAATCCACAATGACCACCAACCTCTGCGATTGTGGCGAAAATAATGCAAACGACGTTGATTCAGTGGGCTTAATTGAATCAAGAAAATCTCCTTATTTTGCGTTATGTCGATAAAGAAAAAAATTAAACCTGTCTGCTTTCAAAATCAATGCGCGGATCAATAAGAACATAAATTAAATCACTGATTAAATTCAACACCAATCCCAGTAAAGAAAAAATAAATAATGTTCCAAACATAATCGGATAATCCCGATTAACCGTCGCTTCAAATCCCAACAATCCCAGACCATCTAAAGAAAAAATAACTTCGATCAGTAAAGAACTGGTAAATAAAATGCCAATAAAAGCACTGGGAAAACCTGCAATGACAATTAACATCGCATTTCTAAAAATGTGACCATATAAAATTCTTTTTTCACTTAATCCTTTGGCTCGTGCAGTAATCACATATTGCTTATTAATTTCGTCTAAAAATGAATTTTTAGTCAACATCGTTAATGTGGCAAAACCACCAATAACCATCGATAAAATCGGTAAAGTTAAATGCCAGAAATAATCAAGAATTTTTCCCATTAAATCTAATTCAGCCCAATTATCCGAAACTAAACCCCGTAAAGGAAATAAAGTAAAAAAAGAACCTCCCGAAAATAAAACAATTAATAACACCGCTAATAAAAACCCAGGAATCGCATAACCCACAATCACAATTGCACTTGTCCATACATCAAATCGACTCCCATCCCGCGTGGCTTTGGCAATGCCTAATGGAATCGAAATAAAATAGACTAATAAAGTTGTCCATAATCCCAAAGAAATAGACACAGGCATTTTTTCAATAACCAAATCAATCACCGCCTGATCTCGGTAGAAACTATGACCGAAATCCAAGCGCAAATAATCAGTGAGCATTTTAAAAAAACGCTCATGGGCAGGCTTATCAAAACCATACATGATTTCCAATTCTTTTATCAACGCGGGATCAACACCCTGCGCACCACGATATTGATCGTTAAAAGAAAAAGACACCGTTTCACTCTGATCCGCACCACCAAAGCGGGCTGTGGCTTCAATTTGATGGTGTTTTATTTTAAACAACATTTGCTCAACAGGGCCACCGGGTGCCGCTTGCACAATTAGAAAATTAATCAGCATAATTCCTAATAAAGTAGGAATAATTAACAGCAGACGGCGTAAAATATAAGTTCCCATATTTTTTATCCTAAAACTTAAATCTAAAACGCATTATTTAACGCCAATCTCCTCTTAATTCGGAGACGTATTGTTGTAATTGTAACGCGGTAATTGTTTCGGGCAATTGTGCGGGCGCAATGGTTAATTCAATTTGAGAACCAATGCCTCGCGGCAAACGAAATATTTTTCTTTTTCGACTAAAAATACTGCCCCATAAACCGCGTAATGCCATCGGAATAACAGGCACAGGCGCGACCGCTAAAACCCGCTCCACACCCGGCCGAAATGGCTGCAATTCGCCATCTTTAGTCAATCCGCCTTCAGGAAAAATGCACACCAATTCACCGTTATTTAAGGCTTCTTTAATATCAACATAAGCTTGTTCTAAAATTTCTGGATTTTCTTTACGTCCCGCAATGGGAATGGTACGCGCTGTTTTAAAAATAAAATGCAATAAAGGCAGTTGATAAATTTTATAGTACATCACAAAACGAATCGGCCGAGAACAACACGCCATAATCACTAAAGAATCCACATAACTCACATGATTGCATACCAATAATGCCGCGCCTTTTCTCGGAATATGATTTAATCCCACTTTTTTAACGCGATAAACCGTATGAATTAATAACCACGCTAAGAAACGAATGAAAAAAACAGGGATAACCGTAAAAATATAAATCGCCACAATGGCATTTAATAATGCCGCAATTAAAAACAATTGCGGAATGCTAAAATTTAACACGGTTAAAATAACAATGGCAAGTAATGCCGAAGCCACCATAAACAGCGCATTTAAAATATTATTTCCCGCAATTAATCGTGCTAATATATTAGAATTGCCTTGTTGTTGAATGTAGGCATAAAGCGGCACAATATAAAACCCACCAAACATGCCAATAAACATAATATCCAACATCACGCGCCAATGCGTCCAAACCGCGATAAAAGCCATTGCGCCAATGAATTCTCCCGTATCATGCAATGGATTTTGCACGGCAAAAGATAAATCTATACTAAAAAGGGTAATTCCAATCGCGCCAAAAGGCACTAATCCCACTTCAACTTTATGCCCTGACAATCGCTCGCACAATAAAGAACCCAAGCCCACACCAAAAGAAAATAAAGTTAATAATAAGGTCACCACGGTTTCATCGCCACCCAAAATAAAACGGGTGTAATTGGGAAATTGTGCCAGATATAATGCACCATAAAACCAAAACCAAGAAATCGCTAAAATAGACAGAAAAATATAACGATCTTGCGCCACTAATTTTAACATAATCCAAGTCTGTGAAAATGGATTCCAATTTATTTTCAATTCAGGTTCAGGTGCAAGAGCTAATGGAATAAAACGACTGGCGAAATAACCTAAAAGTGCAATGCTAATGACCGTGATAGAAACTAATATTATTCCAGAGTTAAAAGAAATTAAAACTCCCCCCGTAATTGTTCCTAATAAAATCGCTAAAAATGTCCCCATTTCCACAATGCCATTTCCACCCATTAATTCATCTCGCTGCAAATGTTGCGGCAAAATGGCATATTTAATGGGGCCAAATAAAGTAGATTGCGCTCCCATTAAAAATAAAATTAACATTAACAAAATAATATCTTGTAAATAAAATGCCACAGCAGCCAATAGCATAATGACGATTTCTAATAATTTAATATAACGAATTAATCTTGATTTTTCATACTTATCGGCCAATTGTCCCGCGGTCGCAGAAAAGAGGAAAAATGGCAAAATAAATAAAGCCGCACTTAAATTGACTAATAAATTGGTATCTGTTTGAGCTTGTGCGGCTTGGAAAGCGATTAAAATAACCAATGCGTTTTTATACACATTGTCATTAAATGCGCCTAAAAATTGCGTGAAAAAATAAGGGGCAAAACGACGTTCTTTAAACAAAGAAAATTGGCTGTGTTCAGGATTTTCATTCATATTCATAACAAAAAGAATCGCCCATAAATTAAAAAAATAATATCAAGTCAATTAACGCAGTAATTCTACTCGCATTAACAACAATTCATCGCCACTCATCACTTGAGTATGCCAACTGCCACAGTGCAAACAAAGCAGTTTATTCACACTGACTTCCGATTCTTTTTGACAGTCTGAACAACGGACTTTAATCGGAGCCGTTTCTAAATGTAAAATGGCCGATTCGGCCACCGTTCCCAATTTAGCAATGCTAAACGCATTGGCTAATAATTCGGGTTCTATGCCTGATAATAAGCCAATTTTAACCGTAATGCTTTCGACTTGACGCGCCTCATTTTCATGAGTAATTTTCTGCACTTGATTTAACAAGGCTTGGCAAATTGACATTTCGTGCATAATTTAAATTTCACGGCTGGCCAATTGGGCGTTAATTTCATCTTGTAAACGCACCATTTCATCTAATAATTCCCAAGAAGATTGCGCTTCTTGTTCGGTCATTTTTTGAATGGCATAACCCACATGCACCATCACATAATCGCCCGCACTCAACGCTTCATGTTGCAGCATAAACAAGCTGACATCACGCTCTACCCCTTTCGCCGCACAACGTGCAATAAATTGGTTAATTTCCACAATTTGCATCGGAATTCCTAAACACATTTTACAATCCTCATCTCTCAATTAAACACAATTATTATAGTCTAGCAGCAAGTCCATTGATTATCTGTATTTAAATTAATTTTTTCCTGCGACCATCACTTGATCAATTAAGCAAGAACCCACTCGCCAATTACCGCGTGTTTCTATATCCATTGCCATCGCTTGTAATCCTAGAAACATCTCTTTTAAAGAACTGGCAATAGTAATTTCTTTAACAGGATATTGGATTTTTCCCCCTTCTACCCAAAAACCATCTGCACCGCGGGAATAGTCTCCAGTGACTAAATTAACGCCCATGCCAATTAAGCCTGTTATTAATAAACCTTTATCCATTTTCTTTAATAAGGCGGTTAAATCAGGTACAATTTCTGTTGTTTCTAAAGTTAAATTGCGCAATCCGCCTGCATTTCCCGTACTTTTTGCGCCCATTTTACGCCCAGAATAACTGCTAAACGCATAGCCTAATAATTCGCCTGCATTAACCCATTCTTTAGCTTGCGTGGCAACCCCCTCATTATCAAAAGGCGCACTGCCTAATCCTTTTAATAAATGCGGTTGTTCATAAATGCGGACATGAGCGGGAAAAATAAGTTGTCCTAATTGATGTTGTAAAAAAGAAGCGTTTTGATATAAACGATTGCCATCAATTGCAGCCGCAAAATGAGACAATAAAGAAGTGGCAATGGGCGCGGCAAAAATAACAGGAATGCGTTGCGTTTTTAAATGCACCGCACCTAAGCGAGAAACCGCACGCCGTGCTGCTTCTCGGCCAATTGCCTCCACAGGGGGTAATTCATCAAGTACACGAGAAACCCCATACCAAAACCCCGGCTGTTTTTCGTCTTTCTCTTCAGCCGCCACAGCACAGGTTAAGCTGTAGCTCGTCGCCGACCAACCCCTTAAAAAATCGTGTGAATTGCCATAGATGCGTGTGCTAGAATGACTTGTAAATTCAGTCCCTTGCGCATGAATAATACGAGAATCATGCGCGAATGCAGCCGCCTCCGTTTTTTCCAACCAAGTCATCACTTGTTCTTGTGTGAGAGATGCAGGGTGATACAATTGTAGATCGGGAATATCGGTCGCCATCAATTCGGCATCTGCTAAACCCGCGGCAGGGTCTTCGCTGGTATAACGTGCCGCCTCACAAGCCGCTTGCACCGCGTTTTGAATCGTCTCTGCCCTAAAATCGTGCGTGCTGGCTGAACCCGAACGCTGCCCAAAATACACCGTAATCGCCAAATGACGGCTTTGTTTAAACTGCACCGTATCCACTTGTCTATGGCGTATTTCTGTAGTCTGTGCGGTAGAAAGAGACGCGACCGCCTCAGCACTACTCGCACCTTCACGCCGTGCCTGCGCCAACAATTCGCGCACATGTTGCATTAACTGATCCAGTTCCATAACAATAACATCCTTTTTTAACTATTTTAACGATTAAGAATAATGCCATATTGATTATCGCATTATTCCTAATCATGAATCATCATTAGCGATTTAAAAAGCCATTCATTATTTCTACGACATCATCGGCATATAAATCACGAAAGAAATGATCCGCGCCCATAATATCATGATGGACAATATGGCTAAATTGCGCAGTTAATGCAGCCATTTCATTGGCTAAATTAACCGAAATATTATCTTCACTGCCACTGATCACTAAAGTGGGTATTTTAATTGAAGGCAATAAATAAGGCGTGTGCATTTCTGGCACAGGCTCATAATAGGATACAAAAGTAGCCGCAGTGGCCTGGGTTTCGGGACAATACAAGAAAGCGATTTTAGACAATAATTCGTTGGCTTTATCATCATTAACCAGTTGTTTTGCTTTGGTTAATAAGGCTTGTTGGGTCTCAGTTAAAGTGACATTAACTCGCGTCATCGGTGCCAATAACACTAATGCAGTGACTTGAGGCACTTCATTTTGTGAGACAAACCAAGCGGCTTGATTGCCACCGCGAGAATGTCCTAATAAAACAATATTGCCCGCATTTTGCGCTTTTGCCCATTGCAACCAAGCGTTAATTTCTTCTAAAGCATCGGTGTGGCGATGAGTGTGCGTTTGCTCACAAGGATATAATTGCAAAGCACGATCATTTTGTCCCAAACTTAAATTAATTGACAGCACATTAAAATCATGATCATTTAATGTGGCTTGCAATGTACTTAACGTGTCCATTTGCGCATGACCTAATGTACCATGCACCATGACAATCAGCGATTCATTCGCTAAAGATTTACCTTTAGCCAGTGTTAAAACACCATTTAACATCACATCATGATGCTTAATTTGTACCGATTCAGCATATACAGGTAAATTAAATACCATTAAAAATAACGCAAAAAACACAGAATAAAATTTCATCATAGCTCCTTAATTAATTGGTGAGAAAAAACAGAGAAAAAACTAAAATGAGACTGGCACAATCTGCTCAATAGCCGCTAATGCACCCAAAGGCAAAGTAATATCACTTTTTTTAGGCACTTGATAATCACGTGGATTAATGCGAATTAAAGACATTTTTAATAAATGCGCCACATATTCTGATTGATGACGGACTGTGGCCACATTTTCTCCTGCGCCCATTTCAACAATTGCCGTTTTTACTTTTTGTTGCCGTAATGTATTAAGATAATGTTGCCATTTTTCTATTTGCATATCCGTGCGATCACTAAGCCAATAACAATCGCCAAACATTAAAATATTGGGACGCGCTAATGCACCACAATGTAGGCAAATAGGTAACGGTAATTGTGCCTTAAAAGAAACCATATCCACTTCCACTTGCGTTTCCTCTGCTGACCAAATCATTTGACCACAATGCTTAGTGCATTGCAAATGGTGAATAGAACCATGACACTCTACAATATTTTCTGGATTAAATCCTGCTTTTTGAAACTGTCCATCTACATTAGAAGTAAAAACGAAATAACCATGTTTTTTCTTCTGCACAAAAGACAGTAATTGGTAAAAACCTGGATGCGGTTTTGTTTCTCGATATAAATTTAAACGATGCCCATAAAAAGCCCACGCTAATTTAGGATCGCGTTTAAACCAAATCGGATTGGCCATATCGCTAAAGGAATAGCCAAATTTAGCCAAAGGCGGATAGGCTCGCCAAAAGCCTTCTTTACCGCGAAAATCAGGCAAACCCGAATCCACGCCCATGCCTGCACCCGCTAAAATCACCACCGCATCCGCTTCTAACATCACTTGTTGCGCTTGACTCAAGGCGATTTGTACCTCAGAATTGCTCATTTTTTCTTCATCCTTATTATCCATAAATGTCATTCTATTTGCTGTGCATTCGCAATAAGAAATAACCCAATAATGCTGAAGCCAATGAACCGACAATAACACCTAAGCGAACTTGATTCATATAATCTTCTTGCGTAAATGCTAATGAACCAATAAAAAGACTCATGGTAAAACCAATACCGCATAAAATAGAAATCGCATATAATTGCCACCAATTACTATTATCAGGTAAACGCGCTAAACCAAAACGTATCGCCATCCAAGAAAAACCAAAAACACCCAATTGCTTACCAATAAATAAACCTAAAATAATCCCTAAAGGAATGGGTTCAAATAAACTGCCTAAGGATAAACCTGTTAAAGAAATTCCTGCATTGGCAAAAGCAAAAATAGGCATAATCCCAAAAGCCACAACAGGATGCAAAGAATGTTCTAATTGGTATAGTGGAGATCGTGAATGACTCACGTTATTATCTTGATCTTTCACTCGTAACGGAATGAAAAAAGCAAGGATAACTCCAGCCAATGTTGCATGTAAACCTGATTTTAAAACACAAATCCATAAAAATAAACCCACCACTAAATAAACCGCTAAATTACTGGCATGAGCATAATTTAATAAAAATAAAATCGCAATGGCAATAAGAGCTAAAAATAAAGGCGCAAAATAAAGATGCTCACCTGAATAAAAAATGGCAATAATTAAAATCGCACCTAAATCATCAATAATGGCTAAAGCCATTAAGAATAATTTTAAAGAAGTTGGTACGCGACCGCCTAAAAGAGCCAATACCCCCAAAGAAAAAGCAATATCAGTGGCAGAGGGAATTGCCCAACCATTTAAAGTATCACTACTAATGCCATTAATGCTAATATAAATTAAAGCAGGCGTAAACATACCGCCAATCGCCGCAATAACAGGTAAAATCACCTGAGATATTTTTGACAATTGACCTTCTAACATTTCTCGTTTTAATTCTAAACTGACTAATAAAAAGAAAATTGCCATTAAACCATCATTAATCCATAATAATAATGGCTTACTAATTTCGAGTTCTCCCACTCGAATTTCCACCAAAGTGGCTAATAATTTATTGTATAATGGGGACAAAGGCGCAATATTGCTCATCAATAAGGCTACAACAGCCGCAGTGAGGAGTAAAATGCTGCCAGCGGTTTCCATCTGCAAAAAACGGCGCAGGGCTTGCAGCGAAGCGTGAACAAAATTCATAAATTACAATTTCCCTCTCATTAACAGACTAATTCTATTTTAATTTTTTACCGTGAATAACACCATGATGTCACATTGATTTTGCGTTTAACGCTTGGCATTATACTGAAAATAGCGGATTGGTGTTATTATCGTGATGTTTAATTTAACTTTCTTTTTATCCGATTCGAGGAAATATCTATGAATGCGTCTGATTCAGACTCTAAAGAAAATCACTTAACTTCCCAAGTTGCCCCTACCAAATCTGTATCACCAGATGCGGTGATGAATTGGTTAAAAACCACGCAAGGGGTTATCACTTCCATTATTGCAGTTTTAGTGGTATTGCCTTCGTTAATTAATGCGACAATGGATATTTATATTTCCTTGTTTAATATTCCACGCACAATCAGCGAACAGTATAATCAAGAATTGTTTAAAAAACATTTCCAAGCTCTGCCTATTCACACTGGCTCTAGTGTGATTAAGACCAAAGATGGAGCGGAATTGGCGATTAAACTCAGTGTTTATGAAAATGGGGATATTTATGTCGAATATGGCAATTATTCCCAATGGTTTCCTTTTAAGCCCAGCGATAGAAATGTCCAGCTTATGGATCGTCTTATTCCTACGGCATTGGCAGCGCAAAGTGTGCGGGCTTCTCCTTGTGAAGATGCGGAGGCAAGTACGTCTAAATCTTCTGATTTTTTCGCGCCTATGCACTATTATATCCAAACCGATTCTCCTTTAACGGGACGCACTTTTCAACGGGAACGTTTATATGATGATGGTTGTCAAGAATTGATCACCATTGATATTAATTCAGGTAAAATTGTTGAGCGTCATTTTAAACGTATTGAATTGTCAGAAGCCCAAAAAACCTTGATGGAAGAACGTGCTATTCATTTATTTGCGCCACAAGTGATTGATATTCAAAAAATCCAACGATCTTTGTTTGATTTTTCTCCCATGACGGTGACTGAATCGCCATCTCACTCGCCAGAACTTTCTATTTCTGAATCTGACTCTGACTCTGAAGCAGGAATTCAACCCGAATCTGGCTCTCAATCTGATACAGAAAATGATGTGAAACCTTCAGATTCTTTAGAACCTAATGCCGAGCGGAATTAGAATGGCTAATAAAGTTGCAATGTATGCTCAATGTCCAGAATGTGATGAAGTATTTGGAATCACTAAAGCTGAATTAAAAAAACCGACAGAAATGTTAATTTGTCCAGCATGTCAAGCTGAATTTTTGCCGGTGGGTCACTTGCATAAAACTCCACCGAAAACTGAGAAAAAACCACCGCCAAAAATTGAAAATGAGCCTGTTATAACCGAAGAATTGCCCCCTGCATTGCGGGTGGAGAAAAGTTTTTCTTTGGGTCGTTTTTTATTATGGACAATAGTGGTGCTTATTTTAGGAACATTATTGGCAGCGCAATATTTATGGTTAGCTCATCCCAAAATGATTTTAACACATTCCACATTACGTCCTGTTTTAGACGATGCTTGTGTGTTACTTAATTGTCGTTTGCCGCCCGTACAGGCTTTGGATCAATTTCAAGTCAGTAATCACATGGTGCGCTCGCATCCAAATGTGTCTTATGGTTTGCAAATTGACCTCACTTTTGTTAATTTAGCGGACTTTCCCCAGCCTTATCCCAAATTGCACCTTATTTTTGAAGATTTAAACGGAGAAGTGGTGGCCAAACGCCAATTTGAGCCATTTGAATACATGAGTGAGTCACGCGACACATGGCAGCAACGTCTGATCGCGCCCAATGAAAGTGTTCACGCTAAATTAGAACTAGCCGATGCCGCGCCCAATGGCGAAACGCGGCTACATGGCTATCGTTTTGAGTTTTTATAAGCCCATTTTTCATCTTTCTGTCTCTCGGTTTACTTTATGTAAAACGGAAAAGTGGCAGCAAGTGAATAATGGATTTTTCTCATTTTACCGTCAAAAAGCGGATTTTTTGCTCTTTTTAACAAAAATCTGCCATGACCTCTGTTAGAGTGTTGTTATGAAAACTGCCGTTACGGATTGGATACGCCCAGAAATCTTAGCCTCATCCGCTTATCATGTGGCTAATGCCGACAATCTAATTAAATTGGACGCAATGGAAAATCCCTATCGCTGGGATGAAAGCCACGTTGAGGCTTGGTTACAACGTTTGCGCCATGCGGCGGTGAATCGCTATCCCGATCCTCAGGCCAATGCGGTAAAAAATCATTTGCGGGCAGTGATGTCTATTCCTGAAGAATTTCCGTTATTATTAGGCAATGGTTCTGACGAATTAATTCAGTTATTAATGCTCGGCATTCACGCGCCCAATCGTGCTATTTTATCCGTAGAACCTAGCTTTGTGATGTATCGTTTATTAGCGCAATTATTAGGTTTAAATTATATTGGCGTACCGTTGCAATCGCCTGATTTTAGTTTAGATTTACCGGCCATTTTAAGCGCGATTGAGACCCATCAACCCGCCCTTATTTTTCTCGCTTATCCGAATAATCCAACGGGTAATTTATTTGATGCCCAAGCGATTCATCAAATCCTTGCCATTAGCTCTGGAATTGTGGTTATTGATGAGGCTTATGCACCGTTTACTGAGGCGACTTTTTTATCGCAATTAAAAATTTATCCTAATTTATTGGTGATGCGTACTTTATCCAAGTTGGGATTGGCTGGATTACGTTTAGGCTTATTAACGGGCGCAACGGAATGGTTACATCAGTTTGAAAAATTACGTTTACCTTATAATATCAATGTATTAACACAACTTTCTGTCAGTTACGCACTGGATAATTATCAAGTTTTACAACAACAAACCCAATGTATTCGTGAAGATCGCGCTCGCTTAATCGCTGACTTACGTCAAATACACGACGTGCTTCAGGTGTGGGACAGTGAGGCAAATTTTGTGTTATTTAAGGTCGCACATGCCAGAGCCGTATTTGAACAATTGCGCGCCGCGGGTATTCTAATTAAGTGCTTAGACGGCAGTCATCCCCAATTGGCTGATTGTTTACGAGTGACTGTGGGAACACCAGAAGAAATACGTATTTTTTTGCAGGCTTTAGAAAGAATCATTGCATAACTTTTTGTTTTTATTATCTTTATTACTTCTCTGAATTTTGGATAAATCATGCAACATGTTGACACGCTTATTTATGCGGGCTGGATTATTCCTGTCGTTCCTGAAAACGTGGTTTATGAACAGCACGCGCTGGCCATTCAAGATGGAAAAATTGTTGGTTTACTGCCCAATAGTGAAGCGGTAAGTCGTTTTTCAGGTCGAATTACGCATCGTTTACCCAGTCATGTCCTCATTCCCGGCCTGATCAACACGCATACCCACGCGGCGATGAGCTTGTTGCGGGGAATTGCCGACGATTTACCGTTGCAACAATGGTTGCAAACGCGCATTTGGCCAGTGGAACAAGCATGTATAACTCCAGAATTCGTTGCCGATGGAACACGTTTAGCGGTGGCCGAGATGCTGCGCAGCGGTGTAACGTGTTTCAATGACATGTATTTTTTCCCTGATGTGGCGGGAGACGTGGCGGCTGAAGTGGGTATTCGTGCAACAATTGGTTTGATTGTATTAGATTTTCCCACCGCATGGGCGAATCAAGCCAGTGAATATTTAAGTAAAGCCAAAGATGTGTATAAAAAGTTTCAACATCACCCTTTGATTCGTACTGCAATGGCACCGCATGCGCCTTACACCGTGTCAGATAATGCGCTACAAGAAGCATCGGAATTGGCTGAACAATTTAATATTCCCTTACATATTCATGTGCATGAAACCATAGAAGAAGTGGAAGCCGCAGAAAAAGAATTCGGTGAACGGCCAATTAGCCGTTTACATCGTTTAGGATTGATTAATTCTCGTTTAATTGCGGTTCATGCCACGCAATTGCAAAATGATGAAATTAAATTATTTGCACGAGAAGGTGTAAAAGTGGCACATTGTCCTGAATCTAATTTAAAATTAGCCAGTGGATTTTGTCCTGTGCCGAAATTAAGTCGAGTTAATATTGTGACGGCATTGGGAACGGATGGGGCAGCCAGTAATAATGATTTAGATGTTTTAGGAGAAATGCGCACCGCAGCCTTATTAGCCAAAGGGTTAAGTCGAGATGCCAGTTGTGTGCCTGCGGCAGAAGCTTTGAGAATGGCCACATTAAACGGTGCTAAAGCACTCGGTATTGATCACATTACAGGTTCATTAGAAATTGGTAAATCAGCCGACATTACGGCTTTAGATTTAAACCATTTAGAATCTTTACCGATTTATAATATTTTGTCGCAATTGGTTTATGCGATTGGACGGGATAAAGTCAGTGATGTGTGGGTGGCGGGGAGACATTTGTTAAAAGCACGTGTTTTGACTTCCATTGATATTCATGAATTGCAAGCAAAAACATGGCTTTGGCGTGAGCGTATTGTTAAGATTTTGCAAAAACAAGCCAAAGAAGCCGCTCAAAGCAGCGAATAAGGAATTTTTTCATTAAACAGGGATAACGCGGATGGCGTGGCGTTGTCTCTGTTTTTTTATTTTGTTAGACCCGCCGCGAAAATCGTTATAAGATAGCCACAAGCGACTGTCCGCACTTTGCATACCTAAAGAGTTGATAAAATGAGTATAGAAACTGAATTAAAATTGCAAATATCCCCCGAAAAAATCGTTGATTTTCAACAACATCCTTTGTTACAAACCGCTAAACAAGGTTTAACAGAAAAATGGTTGCATAATACTTATTTCGACACCCCTGCGCACGATTTGCTGGCGGCGGGTGCGGGATTAAGAATACGTTTAATAGAGGATCGGCGTTTACAAACCTTGAAAACGGGCGGACAAACCCAAAACGGACTCCATCAACGCCATGAATGGGAAGTGGAAGTGTCGAGTGATACGCCAGATTTGAAATTATTGCCCAAATTTATGCGCATTAAAGGTTTATCTCGCAAATCATTACAACAACAATTAATTCCTGTCTTTATCACTGAATTTAAACGCAGCACGTGGGATTTACAATGGGATAATGATACGCTCATTGAAATTGCTTTAGATCAAGGGCAAATTCGCACGGAAAAAAATGAGCAATTAACTCTTATTAGTGAGATTGAATTGGAGTTAAAATCAGGCTCGCCTTCTGCTTTATATCAAGTGGCATTGGCCTTGCAAATGGACATCGCTTTAACTTTAGAAAATCGCAGTAAAGCCGAGCGAGGTTATGCCCTGCATCATCCACCTGAAATTGTGGCGCATAAAGCAGGTCAAGTGGCTTTAATGCCAGAAGATAATGCCGAAACCGCTTTTATGACCATTTGCTGGCATTGTTTGAATCAATTACAGGCGAATGAAGCGGCTATATTGCAGCATAATGATCCTGAAGGCATTCATCAAATGCGGGTGGCATTGCGGCGATTGCGTTCGGCTTTTACTTTATTTCGTGATTTAATTCCTAAATCCACGCAAGCGGTGTTTTATGAGGATTTAAAATGGATCACGGAACAATTAGGGATTGCCAGAGATTGGGATATTTTTTATTTGACTCTTGCTGAAATGGCAACGCAATTAATAGCAATCGATTCAGATTATGATTTGTCTCCTTTAAAACAAACCGTTATTGATTTGCAACAAACGGCTTATCATCATGTGCATTCGGTGTTAATGGGACAACGTTATCACCGTTTATTGTTGCAATTGGGTTATTGGTTGACAGAGCGAGTGTGGCGATTGCATTTAAATGCAGAACAGTTATTGTTATTAACGCAACCTGCGATTGAATTTGCGAATCGTACTTTACACAAGCGTTATCAAAAATTGCAAAAGAAAGGCGAGAAATTGTCTATTTTATCGGCTAATGAACGCCATCAAGTGCGAATTGAAGTTAAAAAATTGGCTTATGGCAGTCGTTTTTTTGCAGCCCTTTATCCAAGTAAAGTTACGCATCAATACAGCCAGAAATTAAGCCAAATGCAAGATGTTTTAGGGGTGTTAAATGATGGTTATGTCGCCGATCAATTGTGTCAAAAAGCCCAGATTTTGCCTGACAGTTATTTACATGCTTTATTAAAAGGTTGGTATTTGCATCAATACGCGCTGCAACAACAGCAATTAGATGCTGATTGGCAGGCCTTATTAACCCAGAAAATTTTTTGGCAAAAACCAAATCCTTAAATTGATCGCCAAATGATGCCATTTTGATAGGTTTAATTATGAAGTTATTTAATCGCTATATTCCTGCGCCAAAACCTGTGAATGAAACAGAGCGTTTGGCCGCATTAGCCCGTTATGAAATTTTAGATTCTGAATTTGAGCAAAATTTTGATGATTTAGCCCAATTGGCTGCGCATATTTGCGGCACGCCCGTGGCATTGATCAGCCTAATTGATGACAATCGCCAGTGGTTTAAATCGCATGTGGGCATAAAGGCTACGGAAACACCGCGTGATGTGGCATTCTGTGCGCACGCAATTTTGCAGCCTAATCAAGCCTTTATTGTTCCTGATGCCCATAAAGACCCGCGTTTTGCCAATAGTCCGCTGGTGATGGAGCAACCGTTTATTCGTTTTTACGCGGGCGCGCCGTTGGTGACAGCGGAGGGGTACGCGCTGGGGACTTTGTGCGTGGTAGATTCCATTCCACGCGATTTAACGCCACAACAAACAGAAGCCTTGCAAGCATTAAGTCGCCAAGTGATGGCACAATTAGAATTGCGGCGTAATTTGATTCAATTAAATCAAAGCAATCTGGAATTAACGCGCTTAAATCAAAGCAAAAATGATTTTTTAAATATGGCTGCTCATGATTTAAAAAATCCGTTATCAGCAGTTAAAGGTTATGCTGAGGAAATTATTGAGACGAGCCATGATCTTCGTATAGAAGAGGTAGAAGAAATGGCTAAAAATATTGCTAAAGCCAGTCAGCACATGTTTGAATTGGTGATTAATATTTTAGATGTGAATGCCATTGAGCATCAAATGGATAATTTAAAATGTGAACCTGTAGATATTGCCGAAATTTTACAGCAATTAAAAGTGCAGTATCAACAACGTGCCGCATTAAAGCAAATCGAATTGAAATTGCAAATTGACAGTCAACGCTTGGCTTATGCTCACGCCGCTTCTGCACAGCAAGTATTTGATAATTTAATTTCTAATGCTTTAAAATATTCGCCCTTTGGTCGCCAAGTGACGATCCATTTGCAAGTGCTTGAAAATAAATTGCAAGTGGCCGTGCAAGATCAAGGACAAGGACTCAGTCAGGCTGATCAACAAAAATTATTCCAAAAATTCACCCGTCTTTCTGCACGTCCAACAGGTGGCGAGCATTCGTCAGGATTGGGTTTATTTATTGTGAAACGATTGGTGGAAGCCATGCACGCCGAAATTTATTGTGAAAGTGAATTGGGAAAAGGCGCACGTTTTATTGTGCGCTTTCTTCTTGCCGCTGATACTTGAAACTTTTTAATGAATTTAGTTTTTATTACTGACAATGAATACAACACGTTTTTCTTATCCACTAAAAAAAATTGGCTTAATTGGCGGTGGTCAATTGGGCAAAATGACCGCTCAAGCGGCACGAGAAATGGGTTTTGCCATCTATGTGTTAGACCCGCAAATTCAATGCCCTGCGGCCTCTATTGCCGATAAGCATATTATTGGCAGTTTATATGATTCGGTTAAAATTCGGGAATTAGCCCATTTAAGTGATGTTTTAACTTATGAAATTGAACATGTTGATATTGAGACGTTAAAACAATTATATGATCAAGGTTATCCCATTTATCCATCGCCTTATGTATTAGAAGTGATTCAGGATAAATGGCGACAAAAACAAGTGTTAGCACAACATCATATTCCCGTGCCTAAATTTCAAGCCGTTGATGATTTAAATGCCACGTTTTTAGCACAGGCTAAATTTCCTTTGGTACAAAAAGCCCGCCGTGGGGGTTATGATGGTAAAGGCGTGGCGATTTTGCGCAGTATAGAAGATAAAGAAAAAATTCTTCCCGTGCCTTCCATGATCGAGGAATTTGTGGCGTTTAAAAAAGAATTGGCCATTATGATTGCCAGAGATAAACAAGGCAATATTGCCTGTTATCCTGTGGTGGAAATGGTCTTTGATGATCGCACGAATATTTGCGATATTGTCGCCGCTCCTGCCACGATTTCTCCCGCTTTAGCTGAACAAGCGAGAAAAATCGCTGTCGATGCGATTTGTGCATTAGATGGAATTGGGGTATTTGGGGTGGAAATGTTTTTAACGCAAGACGATCAAATTCTGGTGAATGAAATCGCGCCGCGGCCGCATAATTCAGGGCATTATACCATTGAAGCCTGTCTCACCAGTCAATTTGAACAATTGGTGCGTATTGTCAGCGATTTGCCGTTGGGAAGTGCAAAATTATTAAGTCCTGCGGTGATGTTGAATTTATTGGGCGAAGCGGGTTATCAAGGTCGTCCCGTGATTACAGGATTGGTGGAAACATTAAGTATTGCGGGTTTATCTTTTCATTTTTATGATAAATCAATTACGCGGCCATTTCGCAAAATGGGACATATTACTTTATTAGCCGATGATATAGAAACGGCATTGATGGCATTAGATAATGTGAAGAAAACCCTTAAAATCCAAGGTGAGGATATGATTCATGACTGATATTGTGGTGGGTATTGTGATGGGGAGTGATTCGGATTTGCCCGTGATGCAAGGCGCGGCTACGGTCTTAGAAACGTTGCAAGTGAATTTTGAATTAACCATTGTTTCGGCACATCGCACGCCTAAGCGTTTGTTTGATTATGCGCAAACCGCAGAGGCGCGTGGTTTATCCGTGATTATTGCGGGTGCGGGGGGTGCGGCGCATTTGCCCGGTATGGTGGCTTCGTTGACGTGTTTACCCGTCATTGGCGTGCCAATTAAAACATCGACTTTAAATGGACAAGATTCGTTATTATCGATTGTGCAAATGCCCGCGGGCGTTCCTGTGGCAACGGTAGCCATTAATAATGCACAAAATGCAGGCATTTTGGCCGCGCAAATTGTGGCGATTAAATTTCCTGCTATTCGGGCGCAAATTTGTCGTTATAAATCTGAATTAGAACAGATGGTATTGGCTAAAGCTGAAAAATTAGAACAATTGGGTTATAGTCAATATTTGGCGGATTATCAATTGCCTTAAATCAACATTTCTATCGCCATCCACACACGTTCTACACTCAAATCGCGGGCGCATACAGGAGAAGTGTAATATTTTCCCTGATAATAACAGTGGCGACGTAAACACGGAGAACAGGGAAATGCCGCTTGTAAATGGACTTGTTTTGTGCCGTAAGTGCCAGTGCGTTCGGGAGCGGTCGCGCTATACACCGTGACAGACGGCACAGACAACGCGGCTGCCAAGTGTGACAATCCCGTATCCACACCGACTACCGCTTTGGCTTGTAACATCACTTGCGCCATGCCCGCCAAATCGGTGCGCGGAATCAAACTGACATGGGGATGCACGGCCATAATGGCACTGGCACGCGCTTGTTCTAACGCACTTCCCCAAGCCACTTGCACGTGATACCCCGCGTCCACTGCTAATTGTGCCAACGATTGCCAGTGGGCAATAGGCCAATGTTTACTGCTCCATGTCGTACCATGTAGAAAAATAAGCGTGGGATGTGCCGCGTGTTGTTTTTCAAAATGTCCCGCAATCCCGTAATCTGGTGGCGTAGTCGGACACGCATAACCCAGTATTCGCGCAAACAATTGGCGTGTCCGTTCTACCGCATGGGCTTGTTTTGGCACGGCAATGTGTTGTTGGTAAAACCAATGGCTTAAAGATTCACGACTGGAATGGCGATCAAAACCATAACGAGTTCCCCGCGCTTGCGCAGCGACAATGGCACTTTTTAATAATCCTTGTGCATCAATCACTTGATCGTAGGTTTGCGCCCGCAATTGCGCACGAAATGGGGGAAATTCTCGCCATAAATCACGCCAATGGTGTCGCCAGCGTCGTAATGCGATAGGTATAACAGTACGCACCGCCGGATGCCAACCCGCCACCGGCACAAAAGCCTCTTCCACCACCCAATCGATTTGTAATTCTGGCCAAATTCGGCGCGCATCACTCAGCGCAGGCAAGGTGTGAATCACATCGCCCAGTGAAGACAGTTTGATGAGTAGAATAGCGGACACCGTCATGCCTTTATTTTTGGTTAAATTGATTGAAATAATGAATTAAAATGAGCTTTAATTATTTATCAACATTCATTTTGAGTTTACTATGTTTCACTGCATTTTATATCAACCCGAAATTCCACCCAATACAGGCAATATTATTCGACTTTGTGCGAATGCAGGGTTTACGCTGCATGTCATAGAACCTTTGGGTTTTGTGTGGGATGATAAGCGGTTAAAACGAGCGGGCTTGGATTACCACGAATGGGCGCGGGTTCGGCATCACGCGAATTTGTCCGCGTGTTTGGTGCAATTGTCCGAATCTCGCATTTTTGCATGCAGCACCAAGTCGGAAACTAATTACAGTCAAATCAATTATCGCGCCCAAGATGCGTTTTTATTTGGCCCTGAAACGCGAGGTTTGCCTTTAGATGTATTGCATCAATTTCATACTGAACAACGTATTCGCATTCCCATGCAAGCCAACAGTCGCAGTTTAAACCTTTCTAATTCGGTGGCAATTATTTTATACGAGGCATGGCGGCAAGTGGGATTTTGTTGAATAATTTTTGCGGTTTTTTTAGGGGCAGACGGGGGTGTCTGCCCTATGTGTTTGTTTTTACAAGCTGTTTTTAATTCTTGTTTGCGACGGCCACCACCGCGTGATGTAATGCGCCAAACCATGTGGTCACTGTTTGGGTCAGTTGACTGGGATCGGCTTGCTCAATTTGTTGCAACAACGCACTGCCCACAATCACCGCATCGCTGATCTGCGCAATTTGTGCCGCTGATTCCGCATCACGTATGCCAAAACCCACCCCAATCGGTAAATTTGTTATACTCCGAATATCGCGTAACTTTTCTGCCACCGCGTGTGTATCCAATTTAGCACTGCCCGTTACCCCTTTTAAGGAAACGTAATATAAATAACCACTGGCCACTTCGCTAATACGGGCAATGCGCTCATGGGTTGTGGTGGGAGATAACAGAAAAATAGGGTCTAATTCATGTTGACGAAATAAATCGCCTAATTCCCCAATTTCTTCAGGTGGTAAATCCACCAATAAAATGCCATCCACTCCTGCTTGATGTGCGGCTTTAGCAAATTCCGCATAGCCCATGTTTTCCACAGGATTCACATAACCCATTAATACCACCGGCGTATCAGAATTGGTTTGTCTAAAGGTACTGACAATATGCAACACATCATATAACGTCGTTCCCGCAGCCAACGCCCGCTCACTGGCACGCTGAATCACAGGGCCATCCGCCATCGGATCAGAAAAAGGCATTCCTAATTCAATAATATCCGCTCCCGAATCCACTAAAGTGTGCATTAATGTCACCGTTAATGGCACAGAAGGATCGCCCGCGGTAATAAACGGAATTAACGCCGCTTGTTGTTTCGCTTTTAACTGGTTAAAACAGGCGTTAATTCGCTTCATATTTGAATTCCTTCCAAAGTCGCTACAGTATTAATATCTTTATCCCCGCGGCCTGACAAATTCACAATAATGCTTTGTTCTGGTGTCAAGGTGGGTGCGAGTTGTTGACAATACGCCAGCGCGTGGCTTGATTCTAACGCAGGCATAATTCCTTCAATGCGGGTTAATTGGTGAAACGCTTGCAAGGCTTGCGTATCGGTCACCGTGACGTAATGGGCGCGGCCAATGTCTTTCAACCACGCATGTTCAGGCCCTACACCGGGATAATCCAAACCCGCAGAAATAGAATGTGTTTCTGCAATTTGTCCGTGGGCATCCATCATCAAATAAGTGCGATTTCCATGCAACACACCGGGTTTACCTGCATTTAATGGCGCGGCATGGCGGCCGGTTTCAACGCCATCTCCTCCCGCTTCCACACCGTATAAAGCCACATTTTCATCCGCTAAAAACGGGAAAAATAAGCCCATCGCATTCGATCCGCCCCCCACACAAGCACATAAAGCATCCGGTAAACGTCCCGTCATCGCTAACATTTGCTCGCGGGCTTCGCGGCCAATAATCGCTTGAAAATCGCGCACCATCGCCGGATAAGGGTGTGGCCCCGCCACCGTGCCAATAATATAAAATGTATTATCAACATTCGTCACCCAATCGCGCATGGCTTCGTTGAGTGCGTCTTTTAACGTTTTAGAACCAGAAGTGACTGCGCGCACTTCCGCGCCGAGTAAACGCATTCGATACACATTCACCGATTGCCGTTTAATGTCCTCCGCGCCCATGTAAACCACACATTCCAAGCCCAAACGCGCTGCCACCGTCGCACTGGCCACGCCATGTTGACCTGCGCCCGTTTCTGCAATAATACGAGTTTTACCCATACGCTTGGCGAGTAAAGCCTGACCTAATGCACTGTTAATTTTATGTGCGCCGGTGTGGTTTAAATCTTCTCGTTTTAAATAAATTTGCGCGCCACCCAATTGGTTTGACCAGCGTTCAGCGTGGTACAAAGGTGAAGGACGGCCGACGTAATGGTGTAAATCGCGGTCTAATTCCGCTTGGAATTGGGGATCGTGGCGATAATATTGATAGGCTTGTTGTAATTCTGATAAAGGCTGCATCAGCGTTTCCGCCACAAAAATGCCGCCGTAACGCCCAAAATGACCCGACGCATCAGGTAAGGGCGAATCTCCCAATAAAGTGTGGTGAGTCATCGTCATTCATTTATCTCGCTAAATATTTTAGATTTTTTAAGAGGATACGCGACAAGCACGAATAAAGGCGGCCATTTTTTCAGCCGATTTGATGCCTTTAGCGGTTTCAACTCCGCCACTGACATCCACGCCATAGGGAGACACTTGCTGTATCGCTTGTGAGACATTTTCAGGCGTTAATCCCCCCGCCAAAATGATCGGCTTGGCACATGGACGAGGCACGTATTGCCAGTTAAAACAAACGCCGGTGCCACCTTTGGCGGATTCGACATAGGTATCTAATAAAATCGCTTGGGCGTGAGGATAGTCGGCAATGGCAGCGGTAATATTGCCATTTTCCCGAACCCGCAAGGCTTTGATGTAAGGACGAGCGAAGGCATGGCAATACTCAGGAGATTCATCGCCATGAAATTGTAACCGATCTAAGGGAATTTGCTGTAAAACATGCTGGACAAATTCCACCGTGGCATCCACAAATAAACCCACCGTGGTGACAAACGGCGGTAAGATTTGAAAAATAGCCTGAGCTTGTGCGACAGTGACAGCGCGAGGACTGGGTTCATAAAAGACAAACCCCAACGCATCCGCCCCCCATTGGCAAGCCAATAACGCATCTTCACAGCGCGTTACACCACAAATTTTGATACGGGGTTGAATGGGAATCATGAATATGACCGTCTTAATACGTTAAGAAACATCGAATTAGACCGCATAGTGTAGCATAAAACCTCAGGCAGAGTGTCAGCGATGGCTTGACATTACCATTCTCTATTTAAATCGAATAAAAAAACACCCGTTTGATTTTAGGCGAGAAAGTTTTTTGTCAGCGTATTTGTCAACAACGTATTGGTGGAAGTAACAAATTTACGGTAAAATAGCCCTTTTCACCCTTTTTAACAAGAACAGGAAGTTATCATGAATTTAGACCGCGTCCCGCCCGGTAAAAACCTCCCTGATGAAATCAACGTCATCATCGAAATCCCTGCGCACAGTGATCCCGTCAAGTACGAAGTGGATAAAGAAACAGGGGCGATGTTTGTTGATCGATTCATGAACGTGGCAATGCACTATCCCTGCAACTATGGTTACATTCCACATACGCTGTCTGAAGATGGCGACCCGGTGGATGTGTTGGTGATTACACCGATTCCGATTATCAGTGGTTCTGTCATTCAATGTCGTCCGTTGGCGGTTTTGCGTATGACTGATGAATCTGGCCCTGATGCCAAAATTGTCGCCGTGCCAAAAGACAAGTTATCCACTTTATACCGCGAAGTGAAAACTATCGACGATTTGCGCCCCGAACTGCTCAAACAAATCTCCCATTTTTTTGAACATTACAAAGACTTAGAAGCCAATAAGTGGGTGAAAATAGAAGGCTGGGCAGACGTTGAAGCGGCCAAAAAAGAGATTGTCGATTCTGTGGCGCGCTACAACCAAGCACAACCTAAACCGATGTTTTAAGTCAAACCAATTTGCTGGTTTTATTTTGTTCTTCGTTCCCGCCGTGGGGTGGGAACGTGGATTTTCCACACTAAATTGTGGCAATGCTTTCCAAAGCCAGTAGGTCTTCGACCGTTTCGCGCCGTCGCACACATTGCCATTGATGACCAGACACCAGTATTTCTGCGGCGCGGCCGCGGGTATTGTAGTTAGAACTCATGGCAAAACCATAAGCCCCCGCCTGATGCACCGCTAATAAATCGCCTTCATTCACCCGTAAATACCGATCTTTGCCCAAAAAATCTCCCGTTTCGCACACAGGCCCCACGATGTCGTAACAAAGTGGATCGGCAGACGGCGTGTCGGCCACAAACACAGGCTCAATACGTTGCCATGCGCCATACAATGCGGGACGAATCAGATCGTTCATGGCCGCATCAACAATCGCAAAATTTTTCGCTTCACCGTTTTTTAAAAATTCCACCCGCGTCAACAAAATACCCGCATCCGCGGCGATTGCCCGACCGGGTTCTAACAGCAAAGTGTAAGGCAGATTTTGCCATTGTTCTAATAAAACATTCGCATAATCCACTATTTCTGGTGGTTCTTCTTCTCGGTAGCGCACGCCCAAACCGCCACCAAAATCAATATGATGCAATTGAATTTTTTGTTGTTCGAGTTGCTTGACCAATTGCAAAATGCGTTGTAGTGCATCGGCAAAAGGAGCTAAGTCTAACAACTGAGAACCAATGTGACAATCCACGCCTGTTATTTCAAGATGTGGCAATTGCTGTGCTTTCGCATACAAACTAGGGGCTTCAGTAATCGCAATACCAAATTTATTTTGTTTCAATCCCGTTGAGATATAAGGGTGAGTGCGGGCATCGACATCAGGATTGACCCGCAAAGAAATGCGCGCTTTCAATCCCATTTCTCCAGCCACTTGATTAAGGCGCGTCAATTCTGCTTCTGATTCCACGTTAAAACATAAAATATTAGCCTCTAAGGCTTGTTTCATTTCAGCGATACTTTTACCCACTCCAGAAAAAACAATTTTATTAGCGGGTGCGCCTGCGGTTAATACGCGGGTTAATTCTCCACCAGAAACAATGTCAAATCCAGAACCTAATTGCGCTAAAATAGAAAGAACCGCTATATTGGAATTGGCCTTGACCGCATAGCATATCAGATGAGGAATGGGTTGCAAGGCGCGATCAAATGCCCACCAATTGTCTTGTAATCGCTGTTTAGAATAAACAAAACAAGGCGTTCCCACTTGATCAGCAAGGTGTTCTAAATTAACGGCTTCGGCATGTAACATGCCGTTTTGATAGGAAAAAGGAGCATTAAGCGTCATGAATAAGACCTATTTCGTTGGTTTTTTTAGCGGAAAGCCATGTTTTTTGGATTAAGGCGATTTTTTAGGCGCGGCGGGGTCATCTACCGAAGTAGAAGCCACCGGCGGTGCGACATCAGCGGGGCGTTGTAAAGCCCCTTTTTGCCCACATCCTAATAATAACAAGGAGAATAAGCTGAGTATTAAAATTTTCATTGTTTACAAAAAATGACAAAAAAGATCACTTAATCTGAACCCACTATTTAGGGTAAAATAAGCCCAAATAGGGCATCAATCGGTTGGAATAGGCGATACGCTGCTAAAATTCACCGTTTGGTCTCGCTGGGCGATCATTCATCAACTTCTAGGAAATATAGGATGCGTTTATTACGTGATTTACCGATTAAGAATAAATTACGCATTATTAATTTGTTTTCAAGCGCATTGATTTTGTCACTGGTTGCGACGGCTTTCATTGTGTATGATCGGGAGACTTCTCGTCGAAAAATGGAGCAAGATTTGTACATTTTAGCACGGGTTGTGGGGATGAACAGCAACGCAGGTTTGGTTTTTGACGATTCCAATATGATTCAAGAAAATATTACTACGTTAAGAGCCGATTCCAGTATTATGCTCGGTCGCGTGTTTAAACAAAATGGAGAATCTGTTGCCAGTTATTACCGACAAGACCTAAGCGATTTAGCACAACAACAAGCCCATTTATCCAAATTAAGCTATTTCTTTTTCCACAGTGCGCGGTCGTCTGAATTTCCCACCGTAGATTATCACCCTGAGGGAGAATATGTTTTTTTTCACGATGATTATGTGAATGTTTATTTGCCCATTATTTTAAGTGATAAGTTTCGGGGAACTATTTTTATTCGTTCGGATTTGGAGGCGTTAAAATCCCGTTTACAATGGGCATTAATTATCGTTGCTGTGGTACTCACCATTGCGCTGTTTATTTCTAGTTTATTAACCAGTTTTTTTCAACGTTCGATTACTTTACCATTATCCAGTTTATTGCAAACGATGAATAAAGTTTCTCATGAAAAAATTTATTCGTTACGGGAAGAAAAGGAAAGTAATGACGAAATTGGTATGTTGGTTGATGGTTTTAATCAAATGCTCATGACCATCGAATTGCGTGAGCAAGAATTGGCCTTAGCCAATACCGAAATTATGGAGTTAAATGAACGCTTAAAAGCTGAAAATTTACGCATGGGCGCGGAATTAGAAGTGACTCGTCGTTTACAAACCATGATTTTACCGCGAGATCAGGAATTGGCGCATATTGCTGATTTAGAAATTGCTGGCATCATGGAGCCAGCCGACGAGGTGGGCGGCGATTATTATGATGTATTGCATCATGAAGGTCAGACTAAAATTGGTATTGGCGATGTGACGGGACACGGTTTAGAAAGTGGCGTGTTAATGCTCATGGTGCAAATGGCTGTGCGCACTTTATTAATTAATGGCGTTAAAAATAATCGTCAATTCTTAACGGTATTAAATCGCGCTGTCTATGAAAATGTAAAGCGCATGGGAACGGATAAAAATTTAACTTTATTGCTATTAGATTATGAAAAAGGCCATTTGCGTTTCACCGGGCAACATGAAGAATTGTTGGTGGTAAATCGCAACGGACATGTGGAACGAATTGATACTTTAGATTTGGGTTTTATGGTGGGTGTGGAAGCGAATATTGATCATTTGGTGCATGAACAGGAAATATTTTTACAACCCGGTGAAGGTGTGGTGTTGTACACTGATGGCATCACAGAAGCTCGTAATCCAAACAAGGAAATGTATGGTGTAGAGCGACTGTGTACCGTTATCAGTAAACATTGGCATTTGGGCAGCATTGGACTGCGAGAAGCCATTTTAGCGGATTTGCATCATCACATTGATTACCAGAAAATTGCTGATGATATTACTTTGGTGGTGTTAAAACGGCGTTGTTAATACGTCGGAATAAGCGTTAATTGATTCGTCCTGTATTAATGACTTGTTGTTTGCCGCCCACGTCAATTAAGCCTTTTTCTGTTTGGCGTTGGGGGGGTTGGGCTGAGATGGTGCCGCGGAATTCGGTCTTTTGATTAGACCAAACAAACACTTGTCCCGCACGGCCTTGCTGTAGTGCATCGACAATAATCTTCACTTTTGGTGCGATAAAGGTGGTATCCGCCGTGGGAATATTACCTCGTCCCTGATAATCCCCCCCAATTCGTACTAAACCACCACCTTGTTGTCCGCTGGCGTTTAGTGTGGTGTTACCGAGTAAATACACGCTATCACCCAAAATCTGAATTGTTCCTCCGCGTGTACCCGAAGCATACAAATGGCTCATGATACGAGTGACGCGCCGCCCATGTAACAATTGATTGGGACTGGATAAGGACGCATTCACATTTAATGTATTGTTTGCTAATAATTGAATCGACGCTTGACTGTTAATCGAGGCGTTAATATTAATCGTATCTGCCCTTAAAGAAAAGCCACTGGATTTTAACAGTAAACTACTTTCCAATGTCACCGTATAAGCCGATAAATCTAAATCCACCGAACGATCTAAAGAAATGTGCTGAATGGTTTTATCTTGTTTATCTTTGACCAGTAAGAAACCCTCTTGTTCAAACACGGTCAAATGCGAATTGGCAAAAACAGGCTATACCAATAATAAAGATACCCCATAACCCAATAATGACCGTCTTAAAAAAGCACTATTCATCAATGAAACTGTCAATATGAAACACATAATTAATTCCCTAGTTGTTTTCTGGCATTTTACTGAGAAATGGATTGTCGAAAAATGGACAACTGTCCAAATGTCAAATAAGCCGCTGTTTTACTCGAAATTTAGGCCATATTCTAAAAAACAGATGTCTATTTTTAATTTTTATTTTAAAATGAGGACGATTGATTAAATGTCATCGGTTTGGTTCTTCTCTAAAATCAACAGGGTTAAATGGATATTACATATATGATCACTAAATTAAATGTATTAATTTGCTATGCACAGCAAGATCACGCATTCGCCGAGACGTTAATGAATCATTTAGTGAGTTTGGAGCAGCAAAATTTATTAACATTTTTAGATGACAGTAAATTGGAAACGTTACCTGAGCCGTTATCTTATTTGCGTCAGGAATTAACGCGATGTCATACTGTTTTATTATTAGTGAGTCGTTATTTTTTAGAATCACCGTGGTTAAATCAGCCACAATTCGCACCGTTATGGCGTGAGGCACAACAGCAGCAATGTCGCGTTGTTCCTGTCATTTTAAGCGCGTGTAATTGGAGTGCTTTAGACTTCTGCAAAGATCAGGCCTTGCCTAAAGGATTTGTTCCTTTAGAACGGGCTTTATATCCAAGCCGAGCGTGGGCAGTGATTGCGCGTAAAATTGAGGAATGGTGTCATTTGGCCAATAGCGATTTACCGTTGGAAAGTGAGCGTTTACAGATGCGTTTATCCGCGTTGCCCGTGTCGCAAACGCCGCTGGTCGGACGACAACATTATCTCAGTGCCTTAGATAAAGCCTTCAACGGCGCAGACACGGACATCGTCGGGATTTATGCGGGCGGCGGCGTGGGAAAAACCGCATTGATCAACGCATGGTTAAAACGCATGGCACCTTATTACGGTGGCGCACAGCGTGTTTTTGGCTGGTCGTTTTATAATCAAGAGGGGGGGTATCGACAAAGTTCTTCACTCATTTTTTTTGAACAAGCCCTGCCATTTTTCGGCCATCAAGGCCCTTTGCCTAAAACAGAAGAAAGCCGCGCTCGACGTTTAATTGAACTGATGCAAGATCGCCCTAGTTTGCTCATTCTCGACGGCTTAGAACCTTTACAACGTCGTCCTTATTCACGTTATGGTGAATTATTAGATATGGGCATTAAAACTTTATTACAAGAAATTCAAAAAAAACGTTTAGGTAAACAACGTTTATTAATTTTATCTTCTCGCCAAAGTCTGCCTGAATTAAACAGCAGTAAGAATTATCGAAAAATTGAATTAGAAAATTTAAGTACAGGTGAAAGTGCCAGTTTATTAAAAATTTTAGGCGTAAAAGGCAGTCCATGGCAATTAATCCCTATTGCGCGGGCTTATAGTGGCCATGCTTTGGCGTTATTATTATTCGGTAATTTGTGCGTAGATGCTTATGCGGGAGAAGCGAATCATCATTTAGAATTGCCTGTTTTTTCAGCCCAAGAAGATGATGGCGCGTATGCTTTGCAAATTATTCGTTTTTACGATCAACAGCACTGGTTAGAACAGGCTCCAGAGCGTTTATTTTTACAACTGTTAAGTTTGTTAGACCGTCCTATGACCGGGATGGAGAGAAATGTGTTATTAGCCGAGGCGGAATTGGCTTGGCCGTTACGTGGTTTAACGGAATTAGATTGGTATCAAGTGCATCATCATTTGGGAAAATTGGGTTTATTTTCTGAGCGTCGTTCAGGGGCGCAGGTGCATTATGATACGCATCCGTTAATTCGCCACTATTTTAGCCAGCAATTGCGCGCAAATCAATCGACATTATGGCAACAAGCGCATTTTGTTTTATTTGAATATTTCCAACGTTTACCGCGAGATGTACACCCTGATTCATTGTTGGCTTTAGAGCCTTTATATCGTGCGGTTCATCATGCTTGTTTAGCAGGAGAGTTTCGTCAAGGGCTTAATTTATATCGAGATCGGATTTTACGCGGTGATGATTATTACAGCACGCGCCAATTGGGTAGTTATTCTTTAGATTTATCGTTAATTGCGGATTTTTTTGAAGACAATTGGCAGCATCCAACGCAAAGTGATTTAAGTGTTGAAGATCAAAGTTGGTTATTGGCACAAGCGAGTTTTTATTTATTATCTTTAGGTCGATTGCAAGAAGCGTTATTACCACAAAAGATGGCTTTGCATATTCGAGAAGAAATGCAGGATTGGAAAAATGCCACTAATCTAATTCTTAACCATGTTGATTTGTTGTCAACTTTGGGACAATTAGAAGAAGCATTAAAGCAAATTCAACAGGGTTTAATTTGGGCAGAACGCAGTGATAATTTATTTATTCAAATGCAAGGCTATGCTAAATATGGTCGCGTGTTATTTTTACTCGGTCGTTTAGAGGAAAGTCGTCAAGCCTTTATGACGGCCGAAACAATACAGGCTAAAGATCAGCCTGAACACCCCCAATTATATTCGCTCAGTGGCACTGATTATGCGGCGTTATTGTTAGAATTAGCAAAAGATGAATCGCAGCGTTTAATGTTATTAAAACGAGTGGATAATGCGCTGGATTTATCTCAAGCAGAATTAGGTTTAATGAGCGTGGCATTTGATCATTTAATGCGCGGGCGTATTTATGCGCAATTGCAACGTTGGCAAGACAGTCAACGCGAATTAGATACCGCAGTGGCTGGAATGCGTAAAGCGAATTTGGTTATTTTTATTCCTGAATGTTTATTAACTCGTGCGGAATTGTGCCGACAACAAGGTAATTTAGATCAGGCTCGTCAAGATTTAGAAGAGGCGCAATTGTTAATTCAACGTTGTGGAATGCAGCGTTATGAAGCGGAGGCTTGTTTAATTGAAGGGCATTTGTTATTAGATGAGCGATGTGAGCAAATTAATCGCATTAATTCTCACACAGTGCCGCGTTTGCAGGTGAGTTATGGTGATTACAGTTTCTTTCGGGCTGAACAGGTGTATATGCAGGCGGCGCGTTTAATTCGGGAATTGCCTTATCCATTAAAGCAAGCTGAATTGTCTTTATTAGCGGCGCGTTTAGCCTATTATACGCAATATCCTGAAGATGCTTATGCGCATTTAGATTTGGCTAAAACGCATATTTTTAAGCATCAACAATGGCGATTATTAACCCGCTGGGAACAGATACACGAAGAAGTGGCATAAGAGGTTTGAATAGGGTTTACATTGTCCCTCTAATTCGTATAATTCGTAATTGTCCATAAAGCACGGGAAAAATGCCAGAGAAATTCATCAGGCTGATTTTTTCCGTAATTTTCAGCGGTGACATTAAAGCGATATTCATATTTACATTCTAAAAATACGCTATTATTATCTTTTTTAAAATCACAAGAATTATCTGAAATCAGAGATACAGGCGAGAATCCATGCCAAAATATATCGATTAATCCTTGCAAGTACTTAAACTCACTAATATCACCTAATCTTTGCAAGTACTTAAACTCATTGTAGTGCATATTTTTAATAGTAGCAATAAAATAGTTTCCTTTAGGGTCTTTAAATCCATCTATCTTTATTCTCTTCAAAATATTGCTATATCTTTCCTGTGTGCTAATATAGCTGTCAATTAAATGCTGTTTCAATAAACCTATATCTAACTCATCAGGTTTATCTTCATAAATTTCCAAAAGCAATTGTTCATAATCCTGCAATTCATCTGGAAAGCAAAACATAGCCCGCATAGCCACCATAAATAAAAATGCCATTTGAGCTTCTGTTAATTCATCAAATTCGCGGCTATGGGTACTCCAATTGCGGGCGCATTTCATGATTTCTCCTAAAGTAAATAAAAATTTATCATTTTTATCTTCAAGATGATCTGAATTGGCTTTATCTTCCCATTCATGAACCAATGTCCGATTAAACAATTTAAATTTTTTCCCGCTCCATTCCCGCACAGGTAACAGCGTTTTTAAAGTGTTCAAATAATCTTGCATTTCGGGCAGAATTTCTTCTGTTTTAGCGTTTTTAATAAATTTTTTGAATCGAATATTCTCTGGGTTTGCTTCAATCAATTCCTCCGCCTTTTCACAAGCCAGAAAAACACCTTTACGCAAAATATCATAGTTTGTTTTTGGATTGGCGCGTTTTTCAATCCAAGCATGGATGTTGACTCTATCTTCTGGAGCTTTGGTATAAATGCTGTCATCACTTAAAGGAATTTTAGCTTCTTTAATTGCATCCTTAATACTTTTAAACTCACGCACATGATTAGAACAAAATAAAATCCGATCTTTAGGAAATCTCAAATTCATTACTAATTCTAAGTAAAGTTGATAACCTGCTTTTTGTTGCAACTCATCTTTATTCTCATAAAAGGATAAAATACGCGCATGATCTTCTAATAACCCAAATTCTCCAAGCTCTAAATCAATATCAAGAATAATATAATCTATTCGTGCTAATTCGTCTGGATTGCGAATAAACTTAATGGCTTTGGTAAAATCTAATACGAGAGAAATATTGCCTTTAGTGTGTTCAGCCAGTTCGTCTACTGCGTCATATTTATCATCTATATCTAGCGTATTTAACTCTTCTCCAATCACACCACCAAACACAGCCTTTATCACCGCCTTAACATTCATAGTCGCATTGGGGTCTCCACGACCAAAATCTTCAACCCACAAAAAACGGTTATAAATCACCATGATTTACTCCTGATGCAAAAAGGTTTACGGGAAAATTGCATTGGGCAGTATAATATTTTTCTGTTGAATGTGCAACAAATTCGCCATTCAATTTTAAGGCAATCAGGTTAAGAAAATCATGCCCTTTGCCACTGCCTTTTAAGTCATTTTGTTCTGATTCAATCGGATTCTCACAACGAAGTTGATAATATTTATCAGATTTTGTTAAGGCAATTTTTACAGGTTCACGAGATGAAGAAGAATAATATTTAAGCGCATTCACTAAAAATTCGGTTAAAATAATTAAAAGCAAAGAATATTTTACCTCATGTTGTTTAAAATTAATTCGGGATTCTATAATGCCTTCAATTTGCAGGGGAAAAAGATGTGTTGCTAACCAATCTTGCATTGAAGAAAACTGTCCAGTTTGACAAGTTTTATTCCATTCTTCATACCATTTTTTTTGCAATTTTTTCCAAACAGTACGATAATTTTTATTATAGCCTAATTGTGATTTATCAGATAAAATTTCTATGGGCAATAAATCATTTTCAATTCCATAACGAATATAATGCTGTTTAATATATTCCTTTCCACTGATATTTAGTATCTGATTAAACGCATTAATACACGCTTGAATTAATACAGTAAAAAGATTAGCTTCGCCTTGTTGATCTTCACTCAAGCGTTGTTGCAGCACTTTTTTATCCGCAGAAACAATAGAAAGTATTTTTAGCAATCCAGACATTTGCCGCACAACTTCTAATGAATCTTTAGCAGGAGATTCACTTTCTAAATTATAATTCAAGGTAACTAAAGACCCTTGCATTTTATGCGCTAACAGTGCCATTAAATTTTCTAATTCTGAATTAGCTTGTTGTTCTTTTAATTCACTTAATTTACTGTGTGCAATTAAAGCAAGCCATTGTTTAACATTTTGCGGATAATCGGATTTATTTTTGTCGTCTTTTTCTGTGTTTATATCCGTTAAAGCAAATTCAGAAAAATGAACAGTAATTTTACTGTCTTTCTCTAATAATTGGATAAGATTTTGAAAATCTTGAATGGCTTGGCTTTTTTTAGATTCAAGCAAGGCGCACAAATATAAAGCCAGTGGGTCTTTTTTTGCTTTAGCTTTCTCTAACCATTGCAAAGCCAATTCCTTGTCTGCTTTAACTCCATTTCCATCTCGATAAAGGAAATATAAGATAACTTGGGCGGGAGTATTTTCTAGTTCGGCTTGTTGGTGTAAATAGTTAAGGACAGTAATATCATAAGGATCATCAGGTTCAAAAAGAGCTTTATTACCAGCTACCCAATTCGCAGCCACTCTATGTAGCCAACCACCTGATTCTCCGATAAAACTTAAATATAATTGAGCAATAATACTTTCTTTAATTGCTGCTTTATTAAAGCATTCAATGGCTTTTGACTCATCTTGTTCAATACCCTCCCCTTCATAATAAGCAACTCCTAAAGCAGTTTGTGCATTTACATGACCCTGTTCAGCCGCTTTACGAAACCATTTAACCGCTTCAGAATAATTCTGTTCAATACCTTCTCCGTTGTAATAAGCTACTCCTAAATTAAATTGCGCTTTTGCTAAACCCTGTTCAGCCGCTTTACGAAACCATTTAACCGCTTCAGAATAATTCTGTTCAATACCTTCTCCTTTATAATAAGCAACTCCTAGAGCAGTTTGTGCATCCGCTTCACCTTGTTCAGCCGCTTTACGAAACCACTCAATCGCCTCGAAATAATTCTGTTTAACACCTTTTCCTTCGTGATAGGCTACTCCTAAATTAAATTGCGCTTCTGCCAAGTTCTGTTCAGCCGCTTTACGAAACCATTTAACCGCTTCAGAATAATTCTGTTCAATACCTTCTCCGTTGTCATAAGCTACTCCTAAATTAAATTGCGCTTCTGCCAAGTTCTGTTCAGCCGATTTACGAACCCATTTAACCGCTTCAGAATAATTCTGTTCAATACCTTCTCCTTTGTAATAAGCTGCTGCTAAATTAAATTGTGCTTCCAAATGGCCTTGTTCAGCCGCTTTACGAAACCATTTAACCGCTTCAGAATAATTCTGTTCAATACCTTCTCCTTTGTAATAAGCTACTGCTAAATTAAATTGTGCTTCCAAATGGCCTTGTTCAGCCGCTTTACGAAACCATTTAACCGCTTCAGAATAATTCTGTTTAATACCCTCCCCTTCATGATAAGCAAATCCTAAAGCAGTTTGTGCATTTACATGACCTTGTTCAGCCGCTTTACGAAACCATTTAACTGCTTCAGAATAATTCTGTTTAATACCCTCCCCTTCATGATAAGCAAATCCTAAAGCAGTTTGTGCATTTACATGACCTTGTTCAGCCGCTTTACGAAACCATTTAACTGCTTCAGAATAATTCTGTTCAATACCTTCTCCTTTGTAATAAGCTGCTCCTAAATAAAACTGCGCCTCTGCATTTCCTTTTTTTGCCAATTTACACCATCTATTTACTTGTTGTTTCATTTCACCATTAGAAATGCCAGACTTAATCTCTCCCAATTGACGAGACGGAATTGAACGCCCTAATGCAGCTTTTACCGCATCAGAAACCCGATTACCCGCTTTCGATGTATCACTCATCACTCAATACTCCTAAAAAAAACACAAAAAAACCCATTTCCAAAATCCCACCCCATCCGAATATGCGTAGAATGGGACAAACAATGGTAGAATAACCCTGCTTAAACCGCGTTTCAATCACGCAAGCGTCCGACTTAAAACGCAACCGCGCAAAATCATGAGGAAGCAACAACAATGGCTGAACAACAACCCTTTTATACCAATCCACAAGAACTTTTCCAAGCCCTCAGCAAAACAGGCAACGAATTCCTAGAGAGTTTCGCCGCCGCACAAGGGCAGGAAATGTTTAAAGAATTCAACAAAGCCTGGGGCGCATGGACTCAAGAAACCGCACAAAACCCCAAAGCATGGCTTGACCTCGTCAACCAATATCAACAAGAACAGATGAATCTCTGGCTTAATCTCCTCGGCATGGGCGAAAACCAAGCCAAAAAAGCCGAAGATCGCCGCTTTTCTGCCAAAGAATGGCAAGAAAACCCCGTATTTGATTACTTAAAGCAATCTTATTTGATGGCTTCTAAGTTACTGAGCGACATGGCAGAACACGCCCATCTTGATGAAGACAACAAGAAAAAACTACGCTTTTACACCCAATACTTCATTGATGCCATGTCCCCCACCAACTTCGCGGCCACCAACCCCGAAGTGTTAAAACAAGCCGTTGAAACTCGCGGCGAAAGCCTGTTAGAAGGCTTAAAAAACCTGTTACAAGACCTTGAAAAAGGTCGCATCACCATGACCGACGAGACCGCATTTCAACTCGGTAAAAATCTCGCCACCACACCCGGTGCCGTCGTTTACCAAAACGACCTCATGCAAGTCATTCAGTACAAACCCACCACCGAAACCGTACTGGATCGCCCCATGTTGATTGTGCCGCCGTGTATCAATAAGTTCTACATTCTTGACTTACAACCGCAAAACTCCTTTGTCAAATACTGTCTGGATCAAGGTAACACCGTCTTTATTATTTCATGGTTCAATCCCGAATCCAAACAAAGCGATTACGCTTGGGATGATTACATCAGCACGGGAGTCATTAAAGCCCTAGACGTGGTGAAAGACATTACGGGCGCGAAAAAAATTAACACCGTCTCCTGGTGTGTTGGCGGAACATTACTCGCCACCGCATTGGCTGTACTCCACGCCCAACGCAAACAAAGCCTTGTTGCCTCAGCGACCTTTTTCACCACCATGTTAGACTTTTCTGATCCCGGTGAAATTGGCGTATTTATCGACGAAAACCAAGTGGCGCAACGTGAAAACATGTTGAAACACAGTGGGGTATTATCTGGTCGAGATTTAGCCACCGCCTTTTCCATGCTGCGTGCCAACGATTTAATTTGGTCTTATGTGGTCAATAATTACTTAAAAGGCCAAACGCCTGCGCCGTTTGACATTCTTTATTGGAACAGCGACCCCACCAATTTACCCGCACGCATGTACAGTTATTATTTGCGCAATATGTACATGGAAAATAATTTGGTTAAACCCAATGCCTTAACCTTATGCGATGTCGCGATTGATTTGGGCAAAATCAAAACACCTACTTATTTTCTCTCCACCATTGACGATCACATTGCCCCGTGGAAAACCACTTTTAATGGCACGACATTATTATCAGGCAATATTGAATTTGTCTTAGGCGCAAGCGGACATATTGCGGGCGTTATCAACCCTGCCAATAAAAATAAACGCAATTACTGGCTCGGCGGCGAATTAGGCAAAGGCGCGGATCATTGGTTAGCCACGGCCACCTCTAAACCGGGCAGTTGGTGGCCGCACTGGGATCAATGGTTAAAAGCCCAAGGCGGAGAACAAATCCCCGCGCTTGCACAATTGGGGAATAACCAATATTCTGTCATTGAACCTGCTCCCGGTCGTTATGTCATGAAACGCATCGGCTAAATAGAAAAGGGCAGACCCATCCGTCTGCCCTACAATGTACAATAATCGTTATTGTTTTTTAAAAATTTTAATTCTTAATTCCGATTCAAACAGACCCCATGTTGTTTAAATCCCGCTAAAATACCCATTAACGTCTGTGAGAACAATAGCGTTAATGAATCTTGAAGACACCTTGACTTTACGTCAAAATCAACGACTTTAATCTGAAGAGTCCCGCGTGTTTGGGCAAGGGTGAAATATGGCTGTGAATAATCCGCGACATTCCCGTTTTTTTTGGCGTTCCTCTGCCATGTTCTGCATTTTGGACGAACAACGGGCATTTAAAGAGGTCAATACCGCGTGGGAACAAATTCTAGGATTATCCACGGGACAGTTACTGGCCAAGTCTTTTCTTGATTTTGTTCATTTGGAAGATCAGCCTTCTACCGAATATTACATTGATCAACTGGGCAAAGGCTTGCCTTCGGTATCTTTTTCGGCGCGGGTGCAACACCGTGACGGCAGCTATCGTAATGTATTATGGTTGATCAACAGCGCGGCCTCGATTGAATACGCTTACTATGTCGTCGGCATGGATATTACTGGCCGTGAACAACCCATGATTGCCGACGAAATGATCAGCGTATTAAACGAAGGTGTTGTTTTACAATATGCCAATGGGACGATTGGCGCATGTAATCCAAGTGCCGAGCGGATTTTAGGACTGTCTTCTGATCAAATGATGGGCTGGACGCTCATTGATCCCGATTGGCGGGCGATTCATGAAGATGGCTCCCCATTTCCTACCGAAACCCACCCGGCTATTTGTACGCTACGCACAGGACAAGCCTATTCTGATGTGGTCATGGGCGTGGTCAAATCAGATGAATCTGTAATATGGATTCGGATTAACGCTTATCCCTTATGGCGCGACGATGTCACCACACCGTATGCTGTTGTGATTTCTTTTTCAGACATTACCCACTACAAAGCCACTGAAGCTGAGTTACGAAAAGCCAGCGAACAACGCAGCAGCGGCATGATTCCCGAACAAAGTTATGACTTATGGGATTGGGATGTGGAGAGCAACGAAGCCAATTTTTCTCCCCGTTGGAAAAAAATGTTGGGATTTGAACCCCAAGAATTACCCAATACCATCGACGCATGGCATCAACGAATCCACCCCGCCGATTACAAGCGCGTCATGGCAGATATACAAAATCTGCTCACAGGCAACAGCGAAATGTGCGAAGACACTCACCGCGTACAACATCGAGACGGCACTTATCGCTGGATTTTAAGCCGTGCCGTATTGGTGCGCGATGTCAGCAATAAGCCGCATCACGTCGTCGGCACGCATGTTGATATTACAGAACCGCGCCGCATTGAAGACGAATTGCAAGAAATAGAAAAAAAATATTTGCAATTAATGGAATTAGAAAGCGACGGTGTTTTTTTAATTGATGCGGATAATTATCAAATTTTAGAACATAATAAAGCGGCAGTAAGAATGTATGAATATAGCCGCAATCAATTGGCAAAAATGAAATTATTAGATTTATCGGCACAACCCGATAAAACCGCTAATGTGTTAAAACGCGCCAGCAAACAAGTCTCACAACAATATCATCGTCGTCAAGATGAAACGGTATTTCCTGTCGAAGTGTCTCTGGGCAGTTTTGTATTAAAAGGCAAAAATGTGTTAATGATCACCGTGCGCGACACCAGCGAACGGCAGCAAATTGAGACCGCATTATGGGAAAATGAATCAAAATATCGCCAATTATTCGAGGCCGCTTCCAATCCCACCATTGTGTTTGATGCCAATACACAACAAATTTTTGATGTCAATCATGGCGCAACCGATTTATACGGTTACACGAAAGAAGAATTCATGCAAATGACCACGATGGATGTTTCCGCAGAAACTTCGCGCAATCGGGCTGCATTTACTTCTAGCAATAAAAAAGTTCAAACCATTCCATTACGCTGGCATAAAAAGAAAGATGGCAGTATTTTTCCTGTCGAAATTTCCACAGGCAATACTTATTTATTTCAAGGTCGTTCTTTAATTTGCGCCACCTTGCGCGATATTACTGAACGTAAAGCCGCTGAAGAAGCTCTGCGCAAAGAACGCGATTTTATCAATACCTTAGTGCAAGCCTCGCCTGCGTTTTTCTTTGCGGTGAATCCCGACGGGCGCGTGCGCATGGCGAATCGTGCGATGTTGAGTGCTTTAGAATATGAAATGAATGAAGTGGTTGATCAAGATTTTCTTTCAATATTTGTCCCTGAAAATGAGCGCATTGCCGTGGCGACAGAATTTGAAGTGTTGAGCAAATCCATGCAGCCTTCCATGATGGAAAGCCATGTTTTAAGCAAATCGGGTAAACCTTTATTAGTCGAATGGCATAGCCGTGCCATCGTCAAAGCTGATGGTACATTAGACTATTTCTTTGGCGTGGGCATTGATGTCACCGAGCGGAAAAAAGCCCAAGGTCATTTGCGTTTATTTAAATCGATCATTGAGTCTTCTTCAGAAGCCATCGCCATTGCTAATCCTGATGGACAATTGGTTTATGTGAATCCTGCTTATGAGCGATTAATTAACTTCTCATTAAAAGATTCGCGCCATATTCATTTCCAAGACTATTTCACTGAGGCTTCTAGTGAAATTTGGAAAAATGATATTTTGCCTGCTTTGGATCGTGGCGAAAGTTGGGAAGGGGAATTGGAAATGCACGACAGTGAAGGGGCTATTTTTCCCGTATGGAAACGCATGGATTCTGTGCGTGATAATAAGGGCAATATTTTATTTAATTTTGCTTTATTACACGATATTAGTGAACGTAAAAGAATGTGGGAAACGTTACGCAAACAATGGGAAGAACATCAGACCATTTTTAATAATGTCCCTGCGATGATTTGGTATCGGGATAAAGACAATAAATTGGTGCGTAATAATCGCGTTGCAGCGGATGTTTTTGGCCCTGATAATTCTTTTGTGCAGCACATTACGGATTGTGATGCGGTGATTCAATTAGGCCGCGCCGAATATGGCACGTTGCAGACTTATCGCAATAAATCAGGGGATGAACGTTGGTTGCAATTGGATAAAATCCCTTATCGAGATGCACAAGGACATATTGCGGGCGTGATTATTTTCGCTTTTGACATTACGGAATATAAACAAGCCGAAGTGTCTTTAAAAGACAGCGAAGAGCAAATGTATCAAGTGGTCGAAAATATGCCCTTTTTATTCAACGCTTTTGATGACAGTGCGCAGATTTTAGTTTGGAATCGCAGTTGTGAGGAAATTAGTGGTTATAGTGCCGATGAAATTATTGGCAATCCGCGCGCATTAGAATTGCTTTATCCTGATGATGAAGAGCGTTATTTAATGATTAATCAGTGGCGTAAAGTCGATGCCGAAAAAAACCATTGGGAAACGCATTTAACGTGTAAAAGTGGCGCGGTGCGTACTGTTGTTTGGTACAGTATTAGTAAACGTTATCCGATTGATGGCTGGGAATATTGGTTAATTGGGCAAGATGTCACAGAACAATATCAATTGCAATTACATTCTCGCTCGAATGAACAATTATTAGCCGCGGTATTAGAAACCAGTAAATTGGGTTTATCGCTCAGTGATGATCGCGGACGATTCTTACAAGTCAATCGTGCTTTTGCGGATATGTATGGTTATCGCATTGATGAATTGGTGGGCGAACCATTTACCACGATTTTACCTTCTGCATTACACGGCGAAGCGGTGCGGGAATATTATAGTTTGCTCATGACCCATGAGAGTCCTACAGTTGTGCGACAACGCCAAGAGCAACATCGCACGGGACAATTATTTGAGGCGCAATCTTTGGTCAGTCGAGTGATTTTGGAAGATCGCCGTCGGTTGTTAGTGACCGTGATGAGCAAATTGGCCGAACCCGCATTGTCCAGACGAACATCGAATAATTAGTACATTACAGTTTGTCATTAAGGTTTTCATTATCGCCAATAAAGCCTGTGAAGCGTATTTTCGCTTTATAGGTTTCATTGGCTGCAAAATGGATAACTTAATGTTTGGCGATATTTTCTATCATGGCCAATTCATCGGAATTTAATAAGCGATCAATTTCCAACACAATGACCATTTTCTCGCCCACAGTGGCCAATCCCTTAATAAATTCAATACTGATCACACTCCCAAAATCCGGCGGCGGTTTAATTTCACTTTCAGCCACATCGTAAACATCCGATACTGCATCCACCACAATGCCCATGATGCGCTCGCGCCCGGAATGTCCCATGACTTTAACCACCACCACCACGGTCATTTGTCCATAATCCAAACGCTCTAAATTAAAACGCAAACGCAAGTCAATAATCGGCACAATAGTCCCACGCAAATTAATGACTCCACAAATGTAATTAGGCGTGTTGGGAATGACTGTGACTTTACTCCAGCCTTTGATTTCTTGCACCCGCAAAATATCAATGGCATATTCTTCTGTCGCTAAGACAAACGTTAAATATTTATTGGTCGCTATTTGCGCGACACTGGTGTTAGTGTTGGTACTCATGTTCTCTCTCTTTCGCTAAACGACGCATAATAGGCACTGATGTTTGACTGAGTTTAATTAGACCCGCTACGTCCAAAATTAACGCCACACTGCCATCGCCCAAGATGGTCGCACCAGAAATGCCCGCCACGGATTTATAATTGGTTTCTAAACTTTTGATCACAATTTGTTGTTGTGATAATAATTCATCTACAAATAAACCAATTCTTTGCCCATCCCCCTCGATAATCACCAACAATCCTTCTTCTAATCGAGTCACCGCATTAGGAATATTAAACAAAGAATATAAACGCAACACGGGAATATAATCATCCCGTAACTTATAGACTTCAGCTTTACCCGCTAATGAATTCACTTGTTCTGAATTCACCCGCAACGATTCAATAATAGACAGTAAAGAAAGAATATAAATTTCCTCTCCCACACGCACCAATTGGCCATCCAAAATCGCTAAAGTCAACGGCAAACGAATATTAAATGTTGTTCCTTTACCGGGTATAGAGCGAATGTCAATTGATCCCCCCAATGAACGAATATTTCTCCGCACCACATCCATGCCCACCCCACGCCCCGATAAATCACTGATTTGCGAAGCCGTAGAAAAACCAGGGTGAAAAATAAATTCATACAACTGTTCATCGGTCACCGGGTCATCAGGATTGAGCAAACCCGAACTGATGGCTTTTTCATGAATACGTTTCATGTCAAAGCCCGCGCCATCATCACTGATTTGGATCATAATATTGCCGCCTTGATGAAAAGCATGTAGATGTAACAAACCTTTTTCGGGTTTACCGGCGGCGAGACGTTCGGCGGGTTTTTCGATGCCATGATCCAGCGCATTACGCACCAAATGCACGAGGGGATCACTCATTTTTTCCAACACCGTTTTATCTAATTCGGTGTGTTCGCCCGACATTTTTAATTCAACCTTTTTCCCCAAAGACACACTTAAATCATGCACCAAACGCGGAAAACGATTAAAAGAATAACTGATCGGCAACATGCGAATTCGCATCACACTTTTTTGCAATTCTCTTGTGTTTCTTTCTAATTGCGTTAAGCCATCGCGCAATTGTGCCAATTTCACAAAATCAAAATTTTCACTCACTTGATCTAACATGGATTGGGTAATCACCAATTCCCCAACAATATTAATTAAATCATCTATTTTATCAATACTGACGCGAATAGAACTGGCTTCACTGCTTGGTGTATTTGTGGCCGACAGATGAGCGGAAGTGCCATTCAATGTGGCTTGATTTTTTAGACCTAATGCGTCTTCGACTTCTGCTTTGTCTATTTTGGGCGTGGGGGGGGCTTTATCCACGGGTTTGGTCACAGAAATGTCCATTTCAGAGGTAAACGCCGTTGTTTCTTCGGGAGTTACCGATTCAGAGACTTCAAAATTTCTCGGAATTTCAAGGGATTCTTCAGGAGTAAACGTGTCAGGGACTTCAGAAACCTCCAGCGTTTCGGGCGCACAATCAACCACTTCAGAAACAGCAGCGGAAAGCTCTGAATGAATTGCCCCTTGCGCTTCAATCGGTTCAGATGCCACCGTTGGCGGAGTCACCGATTCGACACTGCTGGATTCTAGCGCAGATTCTGCCGCTATTTCCACCGTGGGTGCGTCGTTAGAAACCAATTCTGCACTGAGATCAATAATGGTTAATTCACAATCGCCTTCTACCCATTCAAAAATCTCTTCAATATGCTGGCGTTGCACATTGCCTTCTAACATCAAAACCCAATTTAAATAACAATTTTGAACCACTAATTCTTGCCATGTAGGCAAATGATCTAATTCCGCTTCTACCGTTAATGTACCTAACAACGCTAATTCGTTAAATAAATTAATCGGATCATTTCCCGTTTTTAATAAAGATTCATCGGGTTTAAAAATAATTTTCCAATACTGCGTTGATTTTTTCTCAAAAACAGGCGCAGCAGAAACCACCGCAGACGGAGCAGTTGTTGTGTCTGTCTCATGAGTTTTCAAAAAGCCCCGCAAACTTATTAAACAAGTATTTACCGAAGATTCATCATAAGGTTCAGAGGCTTGCAACTGCGTCAACATCATGCGCAAGACATCGACCGTCTGCAACAACACATCAATCATCGCCTGCGTGACGGAATGTTCCCCACTCCGAATTTCGTCTAACAACGTCTCAGCCGTATGGGCGAATCCCACCATACTTTCAAACTTAAAAATGCCCGCGCCTCCCTTAATGGAATGCACCACGCGAAAAATACTATTGATCAAATCTTTATCGGCATCTCCAACTTGCAAATCGAGCAAATTAGATTCCATTGTATCTAAACTTTCAAAACTTTCTTCAAAAAAAAGCTGACGAACCTCGGTCATATCAATAGACATGATAATTACCCCAATACTTTTCTAACAGCGGCTAATAATTTATCAGGATCAAAAGGCTTATTAATCCAGCCTGTTGCCCCGGCCATTTTGGCTTCTTTTTTCACTTCTGGATCCGTCTCAGTGGTAAGTAGTAGAATGGGTTTAAATTGATAATCGGGCAAATGACGCAATGCCCGCACCAAACCCAACCCATCTAAGTTTGGCATATTAATATCTGTAATGACCAAATCGAAGGAATGCCGCTTGGCCAGTTCCAACGCCGCAGAACCATTGCTGGCTTCTTGCACTTGATGATGAGCTGCCGTTAAAGTAAAACACAGCATTTGACGCATCGAAGAAGAATCGTCACTAATCAGTATGGATGCCATTTTAAACGCCGTTTGAAGATAGAATCTGGATTTTTAAGGTCTAAGTATAGGGTTGATGCAGGACAACAGCAATTCTATTCAATTTTACACCTAAGCTCACCTCATCACACGGTTTTTTGGCGTTTATGATACGCAAGAACAAGGGGGCGGGTTTTACTGTGCCATTTCTGTTTGTGCATCGCGTAGAATTTGTACTCCACCCCAAATCACCACCACCGCAATGATCGCGCCGATGAGTAAATCTGGCCAGGCTTGCCCCAGAAAATAAACCAAAACTCCGCCACCAATCACGCCGATATTGGCAATGACATCGTTTTTAGAAAAAATCCAACTGGCGCGCATGTGAATTTCTCCCTGACGATGACGCGCAATCAATGATAAACAAATCACATTGGCAATTAAGGCGATTATTCCCACTGCAATAATGATTAAAGATAACGGTTCACTGCCCCAAACAAATCGCCGCAATACTTCTAATAAAACCCCAATCCCTAATAAAATTTGAAAAATACCACTTAAACGCGCCGCATCAATTTTCACCTGCGCCGCCCGACCTATGGCGTATAAAGCAATACCATAAACCACAGCATCAGCCAACATGTCTAAAGAATCCGCAATTAACGCAGTTGATTCGCTCCACCATCCCGCCGTTAATTCGACAACAAACATCACTGCATTAATCAATAATAAAATAATTAAAACTTGCTTTTGCGACGCATCTTTAACCGTCACTTGGCAATCACAACCACAACCTGCCATTTATTTTTCCTCTTATATTGAAAATAAACATTAAGAAATTTGATAAGGATTTTCCCACACACGATTCGCTTTTTCATAAATCAAATGATGCGTCATGCGCAAAATAATAGGCAAATTCAACGGATCAGCATAACTGGCTAATTCAGCAATATGCGGTGAGAAACGTTGTAATAATTTAGCCAATTGCGTCACGGCCTCATGTACATTACCATCACCTGCTTTTAACATTTGTTTTATTTTGGGGTCTAATTTGGGATGTTCTTGTAATTGTAAATAATGCTTGGTGACGGTAAAAATTTGTTTAATCGAATCGCGCAATTCAGTCATTTTTTGCAAAATATCTAAGGTACTCATCGCTAAAAACAATACTCGTAATTCGTCAGGCAAACGCTGCTCCGCAGGCACATCATGACTGGGATCATATTCTATCCCTTCCATTAACGTCTCTGAAACACCAATAATTAATAATAATTTATCATTCAACAAACCAATCAATTTATCACTGACATCGTTTAAATCTTCAAAAGTTAATACATCCATTGATTTCGCTGTTTTTTGCTTACTCAATAAGGCTTTTAAACTTAATAAAGGAGGTTCGGTGATATTCTCTTTTAATAAGCGACTAATTTCTAATAAAACAGGATCATGCGCTAAATCTTCCTGATCCTGCATTTTTAATAGCGATTTGATGATCGGAATTAACTCTGTGCAACGATTTATTTTACGCACAATCTGCGTACCATGCACCACAATTTGATGCAAATCTTTGGTGATTTCATGCAGCAATTGAATTTGTGGCGAAAACTCCTTACCCCGTAGATAATTCTTAATCAGGGTATTTTTTTTATTCATATTTTGAATGGAGGTACTCGCCAAAGAAGGGTCTAGCGTATGGGTGAGATTAATCTCAAAAATGTGGTCGGCAGCAATATTTAACGCCTGTTCTACCGCCAGTAACATGCTGCACTCTTCGTGTACGCGCATGTACTTTTTTAATTGGCGATATTCCTCGTCCCGATCTTCCAAACTGTGATGAATACGCTCAAAGTAGGTTTCGAGAGAGGCGTGGGCTGTATTATTACGCGCTTTGGGACGGTTTTTTGGAATCGGTTTCGCCATAGCTGTGTGTCAGTTTACGCATCCCATTGCGTGACTGTTTAGCGGGTCGGCGGTTGCCAGTCGTGAGCGTATTCTTTGGCATGATTGAGTAATTTTTGTATCTCCATCGAAGGATTCACCCACAATTGCGTCAGTAAAGTACTGGCAATGCCTTCGATATCCCCCGTCTGTTTGACTAAAGTATCTGCTGCACGCTGTAACGCGGTGTCTAAACGCGCAATATCCGCATCCGTTTCGCTTAACCAAGCCGTATCGTTGAGCAGTCCATGCAGGCTGGTATAGCTTAGTTTGCGATAAATCCAGTCAAAATCCAACAACAGACTTTTTAATTCTCGATGTCGTTGACTGAGGTGCAAGTGTAAGGTGAGGTTTTCAAAAAAATAACCATCGTTCGGCCCCGCTGCCCAACCATGTTGTCCGCATTGGCGACGGTAGGCGGCCAGTAGGTGTTCGTGCAGCTTTTCTGGCTCGGCTTCGGCCACTAAATAGCGATGTTGTGCCACTTGTAACGTTAAAACCCCCGTTTTTACATCGCCCACGGTGTCAATCAAACCCCGCGCCACCAGCTTAGACAAAAAATCACGCGATTGATCCGGCGTTAAATGGTACAAATAATGCCAAAACATGAAAACCGCTTGTAATGGAATACGGTTATAATCCGCAAATACCGCCAGTGCGATATAGTATTCACTTTCATCGCCTAAAGCATCGACACTCACCCGCATCGCCCGCATCAACGGACACGGATGATCGTCCGGTAAGTCCTGACAAGCCTGTTGCGACAATTGATGCAATAAAGTTTCGGGATCAAACACGTTTTGTTTCAATAAACGCGCCATTAAATCTAACACGGTTGGAATGCCGCGACTAAAATCAACTAATGCGTCAATGGCTTTATCTCTTTTGCTGATGTCGCTGCGCAATTGTAATAAGGTAAAACTTTGTGCGGAATCCAGTGATTTTAACGCATAAGTTTGTGCGCCGTTGAGCAAATGTCCGGCATATTCGACCACTTCTTTTTGTGTGGTGGTGATGAGCAATTGACAATGTTGTCCCAATTGGCTAAACGCTAAAACATCTCGAATATCCCAAGCATTGTCTAAAATAATTAAACACGCTCGACCCCGACAATGGCTGCGTAATTCTTCTCGGCCTTGTTCGCTGTCTAAGGCGTTAAAAGGTTCTGTGGTGAGGTGGTGTAGAATGTGTTGTTGCCGTGCTACCAAATCGGGTTCTTCGCCCAAAGAAATCCAAAAAATACCACTGACAAAATTACGCCGCACCGGATCGTCGTGCGCAATTAAACGCGCAATCGTTGATTTTCCCATGCCACTGGGCGCATGTAGAATTAAGGGGTTTTTCTGGGTATTGTGTACTTCTGAAGGGCTGGGTTGGATCACCAAACGCGCCTTAATGTCGCTAACAAACGCCGGTAAGGTATCCGATAACAACGGCAATTCGGGCGTATCATACAGCGGACCCGGTACATTTTTCTGATTTTCACTCCAAGCCAATTGTGTTTTTAGGTGCTGCAAGCGATTTTCTGTTTCTTGGAGTTCTCGTTGGGTGTGTTGAATTTGGGCGAGGAGTTCGCTTTGTTCCTGTTGGGGGGCTTGAGCGAGTTTAGTTTGCTGATCGTTGAGGGTATCTTTGAGCAGCATTTGGTCTTGTTCTAGGAGCGTAAGTTCTTGTTCTATTGTATATTCGTCTGACATAACGACTCTCTTCTACAGAAAATAAGTGGCAGGATGGCGAGATACGCTTACTATTTTTATGCCAAAAAACGCGCACAACACCTGAATTAATATTTTAAACCAATTTGAAGGGAGAAATGAGAGGACAATTCTCCCCTTCCAGTGTTACTTTTTTTCTTTTCACCAGAATAGTGGGAAATGAATGGGGGTAAAATTTTATGTTCACAAAAAATAGAAGGTTATCTTATCGTCAATTGCAAATTTAATCGGTGAGTCATTCTCTATTTAAACCCCACCAAGCCACTGCGAATTCCGATCAACACGCCTCTGAATTAAGCTAAAATACCAAGCAGGTGTCCGGCCTTGTTATTGCCTTCCTGACTGGTTTGTAAAAATACCATTGTCTGTGGAGGGTACGGCAAAACATAGGCCATAGAAAAGCTGATATTATGAATCACGTCATTCTTTTATAATTCATCCTTCATCATTGATTAAAGAGGGCAAACATGCACATGTGGAAAGCGTTAAATATCCGTTGGCTGCTGACAACGTTCCTACTCCTGCTCCTTGCAGGTTGTGGCGGTGGCAGTGACGGTAATCCCAGTGGTCTGCTTAGTGGCAGCACCAACACGGACGGCGGCAATGTTGACGGCGGGGGATCAGACACAGATAGTGTTGTCACAAGCATTACTCCTATCTTGCGTGGAGTTTCTGCTGTTCCTGTGGGTAGAGATCGGGCCGATTATACTTTAACCGCTTTTGAACTTTTTGACCCCGACACTACGGGTTCAGATGGCCCTTTTCCTCCTGTGATACCAGGGGTGTCTGTAAATCTGAGCGTTACGGGAGATGCCTATTTCGCGCATAACGGTTTAAAAAGCCTAGATGTTCGTACTGATGGCACAGGACAGGCTTTTTTCTCTTTGGTCAACAAAACTCATGAGCGGGTTTTGCTCAGTTATAAAGCTGTGGGCAGATATAGTGGAGGTATTACCTACCCTATTTATTTTGGCGCGCAATCAAAAGTCTCCCTGAGTCACTCAGCAACCCCTGCGGATGGCACCAGTTCTGTCAAATTAGTTGCGACTGCATTGGAAAGCTCTGGGCGGCCGATTGTTGACATACCTGTGACGGTATCTACACCAGACAGTTTTGCTACGGTCACTGTGGCCGAAGGTGTCACCGATACTCAAGGTAAATTTATTACCGAAATCAGCAACACAGTGCCACAATTAATCCAAGTTCGCACCACCGTGGGTGGCGTGCCATTTGTTAATCCGATCAGCTTTACCAGTACCGCTTCTACCGATGACGGCAACGGAGGCAGCGCACCCATTGGCAGTAATTTGGATCGGATTGATGTGTTAGTGGTCAGCAATAACGTTGTCCCCAATGCCCGCGATCAAGCCAGTATTGTTGTGGTGGCACGTAATGAAGCGGGCGTTCCTATTCGTAACTTGCCCATTGGGGTCAGCAGTAATTCAGGCACTGCCATCTTATCCGTTCCCAATGGCGAAACAGGACAATTTTTTGTTTTAGGAAATACGGGATCAACCGGTAATTTTACCGTGAATATTCGTAACACTAAAGCAGAAACCGTTAAACTCACCGCAGCCTTTAACCGTGTAACCAGTGAAGAAGAAACTGTTATCAGCAGCGATGATATTGAGATTATTTTCCAAAATGTCGAAGCCACCGCAGGCGTTGCTGTCAGTGAAATTACCTTAGAAGCCCCCATTCAAAACCCCAACCCCGCTAAAGCCAACGGCCGCGATACCATTACCCTAAGCGGTATGGCCAAATTATCCGATGGTAAACCCGCCGGGGGCGTTTCTGTCAGTTTAATTAGCAGCGGGGGTTCAGCACGTTTCCCCGCCAACGTGACCACGAATCAAGCCGGTATCTTTTTCGCCACCTTTACCGATAGCGTCGCAGAGAGTTTTACCGTGCGCGGAGTGGTTGGCAGTGTCAGCAGTACGCCAACGACTTTAACTTTTGCAGCCGTGCCAGAAACGCCCGCGGGCGAAGTGCCAATTGTTCCCAGTTCCTTGAGTTTATTGGTGTCTCCTGCCCAACAAGAAGTTGGTAAAAGCACAACGTTAACCGTGATTGCGCGTGATTCCGGTCAATCTCCCTTAGCGGGCGTGACCTTAAATGTGTCGGCGCGAGGTGGCACCAGTAACAGTGCAATTTTTGATTTTACAGGCGAACTGGTGACAGGTACGAATGGTACTGTGACATTTACGGTAAGTAATGCCCAACAAGGCTCATTTGATGTGACTGTCACGTCCAAAAATGGTGGATTAAGCGCGACACAACAAGTCACCTTTGTCCCGCCCGATGCTGTACAACAAACTGTACCCGCGACATTGACCTTGCTGTCTAATATCAAACAAGCGGTGATTAATGAACCCATTCAATTAACAGCGATTGCCTTAAATGCGGATCAATCGCCATTGGCTGATGTTAAATTACGGGTATCCGTTGCAGGTGCGACAGGAAACAGTGCCGTTTTCGATTTTGCGGATAGCAATGATTTAACCACCAGTGCTAACGGAACAGTGACTTTTGCGGTGACCAATCCGATTGCAGGCTTATTTGACGTGGTGGCTGTAGCGATTGGTGGCGGCCCCACTGCTACGCAAACCCTGAGTTTTACCGATCCCAGTGTGACGGTAGGCACGCCCATAGCGCGCTTAGATGTCAGTGTACGGAATAATAATCAACCTGCCGACGGTTCATCGGAAATTCTCGTGGAAGCCGTGGCCTTAACCGCCAGCGGTGAACCCATTCCCGATGCTAATATTACCTTACTCACCGACAGCGGCAATGCCGGTGCGACGTTGATTGATCCCGCCAAAGGTAAAACTAATCCTAATGGTTACTTTACTGCGGCAGTGACTTCTTCAACGGCAGGAACGGTTAAATTAACTGTACTTGCGGATAATTTGCAAACTACGCCCCCCGTGGTGGAATTGAATTTTAGAAGCACCACGGATCCGGTGGTCACCACGCCCGTAGCGCGTTTAGATGTCAGCGTGCGCAATAACAACCAACCTGCGGACGGCGCATCAGAGGTAATCGTAGAAGCCGTGGCCTTAACCGCCAGCGGTGAACCCATTCCCAATGCCAATATTACCTTACTCACCGACAGCGGCAATGCAGGCGCGACGTTGATTAATCCCGCTAAAGGCAAAACCAATGTAAATGGTTACTTTACCGCGGTAGTGACTTCTTCGACGGCAGGAACGGTAAAATTAACCGTACTTGCGGATAATTTGCAAACCAATCCACCCGTGGTGCAATTGAACTTTACGACCTCTTCACAAGTGAATCCTGACAGCATCGAATTACGCGCCGAGCCAGCCCAACAAGTGGCGAATGGTGCGGCGGGTATTGTATTGATTGCGACTCCGCGAGATGCGCGAGGCGTGCCGATTGCGGGCATTGACGTGGAAATTTTGGTGACATCAAGCAATTTTGCCGAGTTATCTTTCCCTGGTCCTGCTGGAATCACCAATGCCATTGGCGAATACCGCACCATTGTGACTTCAAGTAAAGCAGGCACGTTTACGCTAAAACCGGTGGTGAAAAATGTTCCGCTGCCCGAAGCAAAAAGCCGCCCAATTACCATTGAATTTACCGCAGTCACGGGGCGCGAATTGCAGCAATTGGTGTTAAATGTGGTGGATAATCAACAAAATGCAGGCATTGCTAATTTTGCTAAATTATTAACCTTGGCGCGGGCAAGTGATGGTTCTCCGTTGGGAGACATTTCAGTGATATTGCGTGTGACTCCTGCGCCGAATGTGCCGAATGTGGCGGATTCTGTGATTTTTCAAGAAAAAACGGGTTTCCAAGGTAAAACCAGTGTTACTACGGGCGTTTTTGAAACCGGCGTGAGCAATCCCCAAGCGGGAACTTTCCAAGTTCAAGCCTTTGAAGCCTTAGACGGTGGCCGCACAGGAATCACCAGTAATGCCGTACTTGTCACTTTCACCACTCCCGCGGGCGGCGTGCCTGATGTGGAGAGTTTGACCTTGTTGACGGATCGAACCCAAATTAATTCGGCCGATGGTTCAGATACGGGGGCTGTGATTACGGCTTTAGTGCGAGATGTGAACAACAATCCGGTGGCAGGGGCTAATGTGAGTTTTTCTAGCAATTCTGGAGAAATTCGCACAATTCAAATCGCAGGCAGTACCGCATTAGCAGGCATCACGGATGCGTCTGGCCGCGCTCAAGCTCGCTTGACCAGCACCACCAATAAGGACAACCGTACTATTACAGTCACGGCAAAAGTTTCGCGTCCTAATGGCAGTGTGTTAGAGCAAACCATTCCTATTGATGTGGTGGGAACGGTGTTGTCAATTTCAGGCAGCAGTTCTGTGACCATTGGAGATCGTCCTGTCTTTACCATTAGTTTACGGGATTCTGCGAATGTCGGCATTGCCAACCAAACTTTACAAGTCACTGTCACACGCGATGACAATTCACAACCCAGTTTTGTGGGAACGATAGGATCAGGATCGCAAAGCAGCACCGCAACCGTAACAACCAACGCATTGGGACGGGTTGATGTTGAAGTGATCGCTGGTGTGGCAGGGGTGGATAAGATTACGGTTACTCGTCCTAATGTCACCGCCATTACGCCCGCAAGCGCAATTTTGACGGTATCAGGCGACAATTTGACGGTAGTCCCCGCAACAGGAAGTGCAACGTGTCTCAGTATCGGTACGGATGCAGAAAGTGGATCGCCTTCATGTCAAATTCTTTTGAATACATCGCAGCGTTTCAATATTACATGGACATCCAGCGGACAAGCCGTCACTGGAGCGAACGGAGAAATTATCGAAATTTCTGCCACACGGGGTAATTTGAACCGAACCCGAATTGAGCCACCTTTCCTCATACCGGGTGAATCTACTATCAGCTTTAGTATTCAGGCAAACAATACTGGAGCGGCTCGGATTGTGGTGCGTGGGATTCGTCCTGTGGGCATTAGTCCAACGGTGGAGTTCAATGTGGAGTTTGTGGCGGTTAATGCCAATCACATTACAGCCCAAGCCAATCCTCCCGTAATCGGCACAAATCAAGGGGATAGCACAACTCAACAGTCTGAAATTACTGCGGTTGTCCGAGATACCAACGGCAATTTGGTGAAAGGACGTGTCGTCAATTTTAACTTAAATGATATTACTGGCGGACGTTTAACCCGCAGTGCAGTGGAAACCAATAGTTTTGGTGAAGCCACAACGATTTACATTGCAGGCTCTACCAGTAGTGCATCGGGTGGCGTGGTGATTACGGCTTCTGTGGCAGGAAATAATCCCGACAATTCTCCATTGCCGAATCCTGCTGAGGTGAAACTTACCGTCGCACAACGCAGCGTATTCGTCAGTGTGGCATCGGGTAACGTGATTCAAAAAACCGACGGTGGCACGCGCTACGTTTTACCGCATACGGTTTTAGTCACCGATTCCAACGGGACACCTGTAGAAAATTCTGAAGTCACCTTGAGCATTTGGGTAGAAAATTACATCCGTCCTGTTCACAATAGTGTGGGGGTTACTGTGGGCTACGCGCTTTGTAAGAATGAAGATCAAAATCGGAACGGGGTGTTAGACCCCGGCGAAGATGCTGACAGCAGTGGCCGTTTAGAGCCGGGTGGTGTGATTACGGTAGATAATTTGCGTTTGACTACAGATGCGGCTGGGTTTAAGGACTTCAATGTAATGTATGCCATTCAATATGCAACATGGTTGTACAATGTGGAACTGATGGCACGCACCTCCACTGCGGGCAGTGAAGCCACCGCGATTGTACCCGTCAGAACGCCTTGCTTGGCAAAAGAAGAAAAAACCTGTCCTGTCAATAATCCCTTTAGTGGGGTCGAACCGGACAAGTTTGGTGGAATTTGTGCGGCTTGTCGCCAAGAACCTGATGCAGATGGAAATATGGTGGTTGTCTGCGAATAATCCCTAATTTTCCTTAATTCCTAACCCAAAAAACCGCCCTGATTCCATCAAATCAGGGCGGTTTTTTTTCACCATTCAAACCAAATAACTTTTCCCAATCACCTCTCCCAACAAGCCAAACGCCTCAGCGCGTGCGCTGCCTTGTCGCCATGCCAACGCAATCTCACGTTGTCCTTCTTCTTGCAAGGCATAAGTGCGAATTTGCGTCCCCGCCAATAACGGCGAACCTTCAGCCATTTCTGGTAAAAAAGTAATTCCCAAATCCGCATCCACCATGTGAATTAAGGTTAATAAACTACTCACACCAAAACGATTAATTTTATCTAAATTACGAATTTGACACGCCAATAACGCATGATCCCGCAAACAATGCCCGTCTTCTAATAATAAAATACTTTCTGCATTCACCTGCTCTAAATGATAATATACAGGATTAATATGCGTGGTATTGTGATGACAGGCCAAACGAAAACCATCGTTAAATAACACCCGCGTCTCCACATAACGCAATTCATAAGGCAACGCCAATAAAATCACATCTAATTCCCCTTCCATTAATCGCTCATGAAGACGTTGCGTTAAATCCTCACGTAAATAAATATCTAATTTCGGAAAATGAGCGCGAATTTTCGGCAAAATGCGCGGCAATAAAAACGGCGCAATCGTAGGAATAATGCCCAATTCCAAACGCCCAGATAATGGCTCACTGTAACTGTTGGCATAATGTTGTAAATTATCCAAATCACGTAAAACCACTCTGGCTTGCGTGGCCACGGCTTTTCCCACATGCGTAATCGTCACATGTCGCTGGGTTCTGTCAACCAATTGAATCCCTAAAATACCTTCTAACTCCTTAATCGCCATACTAAATGCCGATTGCGACACATAACACGCTTCCGCGGCTTTACCAAAATGTTGATACTGTTCTAAAGCGACAAAATATCTTAACTGCTTCAAACTGGGCGTTGCCATCGCTCCTCCATCAGAAAAATTGAACACTGCGATAAGAATATACCATTTTATTTATCGAATAATCTTATCTATACTGTTTTTCAACATCCAACTTATCCCAATTTATTGATGGTGACAGTTGAAATGTTCAGATTTTCTGATAATCCCTAAAAATCCCAACTCGGAGAAAAACCATGTTGCAGTCCAAAGAAGGCCAAAAAGTTCCCTCAGTCGTGTTTCATGTTCGTCAAAACAGCCAATGGGTTGACATCAGTACGGACGACATTTTTAGCGGTAAAACCGTAATTGTATTTTCATTACCGGGCGCATTTACACCCACGTGTTCCTCTTCGCACGTGCCACGTTTTAACCAATTGGCGCGCACTTTTAAAGCGCATGGCGTGGATGAAATTGTCTGTATTTCTGTTAATGACACCTTTGTTATGAATGAGTGGAAAGTTGACCAAGCTGCGGAAAACATTCGTTTTATTCCCGATGGCAACGGCGAATTCACCGAAGGCATGGGCATGTTGGTGGATAAAAATCACTTGGGATTTGGCAAACGCTCTTGGCGTTACTCCATGTTGGTCAAAAATGGCGTAATCGAGAAAATGTTTATTGAACCCGAAGTAGAAGGCGACCCGTTTGAAGTCTCCGATGCCGATACGATGTTAGAATACATTGCACCGGGCGTAGAAAAACCCTTAGATGTCAGCATCATGACCCGTAAAGGCTGTCCTTTCTGTGCCAGAGCCAAAGCGATGTTAGAAGATGAAGGCATCGAATACGAAGAATTAGAACTGAACCGAGATTACACCGACCGCAGCCTCCGCGCCATTGCCCGCGCTGGCACTGTGCCACAAGTATTTATTAATGGCCAACGCATCGGTGGTTCTACAGATTTAGAAGCGTGGTTAAATGCCCGCGATGCCGCTAAGTAGTCGGTTATTGTAAGTACCTAAACGAAAGTAATCTGGAATATCGGCATTTCTACCGCCCCCTACCCCCTCCTGCTAGGAGGGGGCAAGAGATCAGGTTATCTTGTTATATTTTAACAATAAAAACAATCCGTTATTCCCCCCTCCTAGCAGGAGGGGGGTAGGGGGGCGGTAGAAGAGTGAAAATTCTGAACAGTTTTAGCGGAGGGTTAAAAAATGAATACAAAATTTGACGTGATCATTCTCGGTGGCGGCAGTGGCGGTTTAGCAGTGGCCGAGCGAGCAGTCAGTTACGGACAAAGTGTTGCGGTGATTGACGGATCGGCTTTAGGTGGAACGTGTGTCAATCGCGGATGTGTCCCCAAAAAAGTCATGTGGTACGCAGCGAATTTGGCACATGCCGCACATGATGCCTCAGAATACGGTATTAAAACGCACATTTCAGGCATGGATTGGTCGCGTTTGGTGGCAGGAAGACAACAATATGTCACTGATATTAATCACTATTGGGCGAATTATGTCAAAGAATTAGGCATTACCCACATTCAAGGTTACGCCACATTAAAAAGTCACACCGAAGTGGCTGTAGGCGACCAAATCTACCACGCCAAACATATTGTATTAGCCACAGGCAGCCGTCCGATTGTCCCTCCCGTACCGGGCGCAGAGTTGGGAATTACATCTGATGGATTTTTTGAATTAAACCATTGTCCTAAAAAAGTCGCCATGATCGGTGCGGGCTACATTGGCATTGAATTAACGGGCATTTTGCAAGCCTTCGGCGCACAAGTCACCGTGATCGGTTTGGAGGCGCGACCATTGGAATTATTCGATGAAGGGTTAAGCACAGTTTTAGCAGAAACCCTGACACAACAAGGGGTTGAATTGCGTTTAGGCTTTATGGTGACGGCATTATCTCAGCAAGATTCTGGGATTCGAGTGAGCAGTAAAGATGGGCAGCACTTAGACGGTTTTGATGCAGTGATTTGGGCAGTGGGTCGCCGTCCGAATACGGATAATTTAGGATTGGCTGAGATTGGTATCACGCCTTTGCGCTCAGGAGTCATTGAAACAGACCTGTATCAAAATACAGTTGTGCCGAATATTTACGCCGTAGGTGATATTGCAGGGCGCAGTCCATTAACACCGGTGGCGGTTGCTGCGGGTCGCCGTTTAGCGGATCGTTTATTCGGTGGACAAGCGAATGCTAAAATTGACTACGATTTAATTCCCACAGTGGTATTCGCGCATCCCCCGATTGGCTGTATTGGTTTAAACGAAACCCAAGCCAAAGCCTTAGATACGGTGGTGACTGTGTATGAAACGGCATTTACGCCCATGCGTTATGCCTTGAATAAAAAGGGCAATCGCACATGGATGAAGTTAATTTGTGCGGGAGAGACGGAAAAAGTCGTGGGTTTGCACGTGATGGGAGAAGGGGCTGATGAAATGTTGCAAGGCTTTGCGGTGGCTATCAAAATGGGTGCGACAAAAGCCGATTTTGACCGCACCATTCCTATTCACCCCAGCAGTGCCGAAGAATTTGTCACCTTAAAACGTCCTGATCGGGTTTATTATCCAAAAATTAATCGTTAAACCCACATCGATCCCATTTCTAGCCCCGTAAAACACCACAGATTAATCGACTACACTAAATGCCGTAACACTTTCGAGTGCTGCGGCATTTGACTGAATGGAATTATTCGCTGTCTGTTGAGGTTTGAGAATTTTCTGACGTATCCAGTAGCGTAAAAACCGCTTCGGTCAAATAATACTTCTTTACGGTAGAATAGAAAATATGTTTTCCTTGCCGTCTGCGTTTGACCAAGCCCGCTTCGTACAACAATTTTAATCGTTGCGAAATCGTCGGCAAATCATCCGAAGTAATGCTGGATAAATCAGTCACACATAATTCTTTCTCCGCTAACATGGCTAAAATAGATAAGCGTTGTGGATCAGCCACGGCGTGCAGTAAACTGGCAACACGTGCTAATTTTTCCTTATCATAAGGAATGGATACAGATACATTGGGCGCGTAAGTCATACAAATTCTCCTTGTAGCAGGATGGATAGAAGAGGTTGACTTTGTTTTCACACGCTTTGTACCAATTGTCATAAAGTGAATAAAATCAGGTTATTATCTTTTTCAGTAAAGCTGATTACTGTCATTTAGGCAACACTTATGTCATTTTTTAAGCATTTATTCTTAATACAAACCTCACTTTCTCTCCGCCACACCACCCGTTCAAACCCAATCGCCACCACCGCCGTGGTTTGCAAGCGCAATATGTCTTCTCCATAACGCTCAAATAAAATGGGTTGATAAGTGGCTAATTGCGCAAATGCCGCAGTCAATGCCGCTTGCACTTGCGGTAATTCTTGCAATTCATTGTCCGATAAACTTTGAACTTCTTTACCGTTTAAATTAACGTCACTTAATTTGACAAATTTAAACTCCATTAAATGATCCAGCATCTCATATTGACGCATATCTGGCCGCGCAATTAAAGTAAAATCGGCATATTGTCGTTTTAATTCAGGTTCTGAATCCACAATATATAAACGATCATCAAACAATAACATCATAAATGCGGTTTTAATCGCAAATTCATTGACCCAACGATAATCCCGATTACTAAAAACATTTAACCGCGCTTGAATAAATTCACATAAGGGTTGTAAATCGCCTGTAATAAAGAATTGTTCTTTGGCTTGACGAAAATCACTTAATTGTACATCGGGCAATAATAATTTGCGCAATTTCTCCACATATAAACTGCGAATCACCAAATTAGGCACGCGCAATTGCAACTTACCCAATGCCACGACTTTATCCTGCGTTAGCACACCGAGATAATAAAGCAGTGAGGCTAATTCTTCTTCTTCCTGCTCATGTTTAATTAAATCCTCAACCCCAAAACGATCATGCAATTGCGGCACAATCACCTGTTGACTGTCATCACAAATTCGCTGGATTAATGCAGAGCCATTCGGCAATTGTGCAATATAATTAATACGGTCTCGATCCATGCCTAAATTATGGTCTAATAAATTATCAGGATAACGGCAATATTGTGCCAAATTTTTCAGAAAATAAAGGGCTAAAGTAGGGTTATAAACGGAGGTGAAATCATGCTGATTAAAACAATAACCATTATAAAATTGCCGCATGGTTTTCATGGCCACATTCGTATCTAACACATCTCCTCGCTGCTGACATTCATTAGCCACTTGATATAAGGCGTGTTGAATTTCAGTTTCAGTAAAACCACACAAATCATTAAATTCTGGATTGCGATAAATATTAGTAGCGACATTATAACCGCTACTAATATCAGCCATAATCACAGGCGAAACCCCTGTAATAAAAACCCGATCTAATCCATTACCGGCCGCCGCGGCTTTTACATTTTTAAATAATGATTTTAAAAGACCTTCGCCATACACTAAATCCGCATAACGATCATTATTGCGGATTTTTGAACTCATGACTTCATTGGCAAAATTGTCATATTCGTCGATAAAGAGATAAAGCTTGTGATTTGATGCTTTGACGGCATTGATGAGTGACCAAAAACTTGCAGCGGCATCATCATAGATTTTGATGGGCTGTTTCAATTGGGCTTGATAGGTGGTCGCAAAATCTTCCATCGCCACGTTTAAATAGCGATATAAAACGTCTTTTAATTCGTTGGTTGACCCCATTGGCAATACCGATGAAAAATCCCACGTCATTACCAAATATTGATTATGTTTCTCAGTGGGATTTTTGCCGATGGCTAAATGCCCAAATAACGTATCAAATTCACTCGCCATTGCCAGATCGTAATAATTCGATAACATATTCAGCAATAAACTTTTACCAAATCGACGCGGACGCAAAAATAATAATTGCTTGCCCGCTTCTTCTAATAACGGAATTCGATCCGTGCGATCCACATAAAAATAGCCTTCTTTAATCAGTGCGTTAAAATCGCTTATGCCGTAGGGAAATTTCATTTTTTAATCTCCAAGTTAAAAAATAATTTACCAATATTTACTTTTTTCGCCACACCACCCGTTCAAATCCAATCGCCACCACTGCTGTGGTTTGCAAGCGCAATATGTCTTCTCCATAACGCTCAAATAAAATCGGTTGATAGGTGGCTAATTGCGTAAATGCTGCCGTAAATGCGGCTTGCACTTGCGGTAATTCTTGCAATTCATTGTCCGATAAACTTTGAACTTCTTTGCCGTTTAAATTAACGTCATTTAATTTGACAAATTTAAACTCCATGACATGATCCAACATCTCATATTGACGCATATCTGGCCGCGCAATTAAAGTAAAATCGGCATATTGTCGTTTTAATTCAGGTTCTGAATCCACAATATATAAACGATCATCAAACAATAACATCATAAATGCGGTTTTAATCGCAAATTCATTGACCCAACGATAATCCCGATTACTAAAAACATTTAACCGCGTTTGAATAAATTCACATAAGGGTTGTAAATCGCCTGTAATAAAGAATTGTTCTTTGGCTTGACGAAAATCACTTAATTGTACATCGGGCAATAATAATTTGCGCAATTTCTCCACATATAAACTGCGAATCACCAAATTAGGCACGCGCAATTGCAACTTACCCAATGCCACGACTTTATCCTGCGTTAGCACACCGAGATAATAAAGCAGTGAGGCTAATTCTTCTTCTTCCTGCTCATGTTTAATTAAATCCTCAACCCCAAAACGATCATGCAATTGCGGCACAATCACCTGTTGACTGTCATCACAAATTCGCTGGATTAATGCAGAGCCATTCGGCAATTGTGCAATATAATTAATACGGTCTCGATCCATGCCTAAATTATGGTCTAATAAATTATCAGGATAACGGCAATATTGTGCCAAATTTTTCAGAAAATAAAGGGCTAAAGTAGGGTTATAAACGGAGGTGAAATCATGCTGATTAAAACAATAACCATTATAAAATTGCCGCATGGTTTTCATGGCCACATTCGTATCTAACACATCTCCTCGCTGCTGACATTCATTAGCCACTTGATATAAGGCGTATTGAATTTCAGTTTCAGTAAAACCACACAAATCATTAAATTCTGGATTGCGATAAATATTAGTAGCGACATTATAACCGCTACTAATATCCGCCATGACCACAGGAGAAACACCTGTAATAAAAACGCGATCTAAGCCCTCTCCTGAAGCGGCCGCTTTGATATTCTTAAATAAAGATTTTAATAATCCTTCACCATAAACTAAATCCGCATAACGATCATTTTTATGCACTTTAGAAGCCATGACTTCATTGGCGAAATTATCGTATTCGTCAATGAAAAGATAAAGCTGATGATTAGACAGATTGACCATATTCACTAATGATCCAAATGTTGCCGCGGCATCATCATTAATATCAATAGGTGCTATTAATTGGGATTGATAGCGCAATGCAAAGGCTTTCATGGTGACATTTAAATAACCATAAAGGGCTTGATATAATTCACGAGTCGATCCCATAGGCAATACACGCGAAAAATCCCAGGTCATTACCAAATATTGATTATGTTTCTCAGTGGGATTTTTGCCGATGGCTAAATGCCCAAATAACGTATCAAATTCACTCGCCATTGCCAGATCGTAATAATTCGATAACATATTGAGCAATAAACTTTTACCAAATCGACGCGGACGCAAAAATAATAATTGTTCTCCCGCTTCTTCTAATAACGGAATTTGATCCGTGCGATCCACATAAAAATAGCCTTCTTTAATTAATTTATTAAAATTGCTTATGCCGTAGGGGAATTTCATTTTTTAATCTCCAAGTTAAAAAATAATTTACCAATATTTACTTTTTTCGCCACACCACCCGCTCAAACCCAATCGCCACCACCGCCGTGGTTTGCAAGCGCAATATGTCTTCTCCATAACGCTCAAATAAAATGGGTTGATAAGTGGCTAATTGCGCAAATGCCGCGGTAAATGCCGCTTGCACTTGCGGTAATTCTTGCAATTCATTGTCCGATAAACTTTGAACTTCTTTGCCGTTTAAATTAACGTCATTTAATTTGACAAATTTAAACTCCATGACATGATCCAACATCTCATATTGACGCATATCTGGCCGCGCAATTAAGGTAAAATCAGCATATTGTCGTTTTAATTCAGGTTCTGAATCCACAATATATAAACGATCATCAAACAATAACATCATAAATGCGGTTTTAATCGCAAATTCATTCACCCAACGATAATCCCGATTACTAAAAACATTTAACCGCGCTTGAATAAATTCACATAAGGGTTGTAAATCGCCTGTTTTAAAAAAATTATTTTTCGCTTGACGATAATCATCTGATTGCACATCAGGCAATAATAATTTACGCAATTTCTCCACATATAAACTGCGAATCACCAAATTAGGCACACGCAATTGCAATTCGCCTAAATCCACAACTTTATCTTGCGTCAATACGCCCAAATAATAAAGTAAAGAAGCCAATTCGCTTTGAGTTTGCTCTTGTTCAAGCATATCTTTGACCCCAAAACGATCATGCAATTGCGGCACAATCACCTGTTGACTGTCATCACAAATTCGCTGGATTAATGCAGCTCCATTCGGCAATTGCACAATATAATTAATACGGTCTCGATCCATGCCTAAATTATGGTCTAATAAATTATCAGGATAACGACATTCTTCCTGAAGACTTTTCAAAAAATAAAGGGCTAAAGTAGGATTATAAACGGAGGTAAAATCATGCTGATTAAAACAATAACCATTATAAAATTGCCGCATGGTTTTCATGGCCATATTTGTATCTAAGACATCTCCTCGCTGCTGACATTCATTAGCCACTTGATGTAATGCGTGTTTAATTTCAGTTTCAGTAAAACCACACAAATCATTAAAACGAGGAGAACGATAAATGTTAGTGGCCACATTATAACCACTGCTAATATCCGCCATCACCACAGGAGAAACACCTGTAATAAAAACGCGATCTAAGCCCTCTCCTGAAGCGGCCGCTTTGACATTTTTAAATAAAGATTTTAATAATCCTTCGCCATACACTAAATCCGCATAACGATCATTTTTATGCACTTTAGAAGCCATGACTTCATTGGCGAAATTATCGTATTCGTCAATGAAAAGATAAAGCTGATGATTAGACAGATTGACCATATTCACTAATGATCCAAATGTTGCCGCAGCATCATCATTAATATCAATAGGTGCTATTAATTGGGATTGATAGCGCAATGCAAAGGCTTTCATGGTGACATTTAAATAACCATAAAGGGCTTGATACAATTCACGAGTCGATCCCATAGGCAATACCCGCGAAAAATCCCAAGTCATTACCAAATATTGATTATGTTTCTCAGTTGGATTTTTGCCGATGGCTAAATGCCCAAATAACGTATCAAATTCACTGGCCATTGCCAGATCGTAATAATTCGATAACATATTCAGCAATAAACTTTTACCAAATCGACGCGGACGCAAAAATAATAATTGCTTTCCCGCTTCTTCTAATAACGGAATTCGATCCGTGCGATCCACATAAAAATAGCCTTCTTTAATTAATTTATTAAAATTGCTTATGCCGTAGGGGAATTTCATTTTTTAATCTCCAAGTTAAAAAATAATTTACCAATATTTACTTTTTTCGCCACACCACCCGTTCAAATCCAATCGCCACCACCGCCGTGGTTTGCAAGCGCAATATGTCTTCTCCATAACGCTCAAATAAAATGGGTTGATAAGTGGCTAATTGCGCAAATGCCGCGGTAAATGCCGCTTGCACTTGCGGTAATTCTTGCAATTCATTGTCCGATAAACTTTGAACTTCTTTGCCGTTTAAATTAACGTCATTTAATTTGACAAATTTAAACTCCATGACATGATCCAGCATCTCATATTGACGCATATCTGGCCGCGCAATTAAAGTAAAATCGGCATATTGTCGTTTTAATTCAGGTTCTGAATCCACAATATATAAGCGATCATCAAACAATAACATCATAAATGCGGTTTTAATCGCAAATTCATTCACCCAACGATAATCCCGATTACTAAAAACATTTAACCGCGCTTGAATAAACTCACATAAGGGTTGTAAATCGCCTGTTTTAAAAAAATTATTTTTCGCTTGACGATAATCATCTGATTGCACATCAGGCAATAATAATTTACGCAATTTCTCCACATATAAACTGCGAATCACCAAATTAGGCACGCGCAATTGCAATTCGCCTAAATCCACGACTTTATCTTGCGTCAATACGCCCAAATAATAAAGTAAAGAAGCCAATTCGCTTTGAGTTTGCTCTTGTTCAAGCATATCTTTGACCCCAAAACGATCATGCAATTGCGGCACAATCACCTGTTGACTGTCATCACAAATTCGCTGGATTAATGCAGCTCCATTCGGCAATTGCACAATATAATTAATACGGTCTCGATCCATGCCTAAATTATGGTCTAATAAATTATCAGGATAACGGCATTCTTCCTGAAGACTTTTCAAAAAATAAAGGGCTAAAGTAGGATTATAAACGGAGGTAAAATCATGCTGATTAAAACAATAACCATTATAAAATTGCCGCATGGTTTTCATGGCCATATTTGTATCTAAGACATCTCCTCGCTGCTGACATTCATTAGCCACTTGATATAATGCGTGTTTAATTTCAGTTTCAGTAAAACCACACAAATCATTAAAACGAGGAGAACGATAAATATTAGTGGCCACATTATAACCGCTACTAATATCAGCCATAATCACAGGCGAAACCCCTGTAATAAAAACCCGATCTAATCCATTACCGGCCGCCGCGGCTTTTACATTTTTAAATAATGATTTTAAAAGACCTTCGCCATACACTAAATCCGCATAACGATCATTATTGCGGATTTTTGAACTCATGACTTCATTGGCAAAATTGTCATATTCGTCGATAAAGAGATAAAGCTTGTGATTTGATGCTTTGACGGCATTGATGAGTGACCAAAAACTTGCAGCGGCATCATCATACATTTTGATGGGCTGTTTCAATTGGGCTTGATAGGTGGTCGCAAAATCTTCCATCGCCACGTTTAAATAGCGATATAAAACATCTTTTAATTCATTGGTTGACCCCATTGGCAATACCGAGGAAAAATCCCAAGTCATTACCAAATATTGATTATGTTTCTCAGTTGGATTTTTGCCGATGGCTAAATGCCCAAATAACGTATCAAATTCACTGGCCATTGCCAGATCGTAATAATTCGATAACATATTCAGCAATAAACTTTTACCAAATCGACGCGGACGCAAAAATAATAATTGCTTTCCCGCTTCTTCTAATAACGGAATTCGATCCGTGCGATCCACATAAAAATAGCCTTCTTTAATCAGTGCGTTAAAATCGCTTATGCCGTAGGGAAATTTCATTTTTTTGCACTCTCGTTTGGAAAGGTTTGGGTTTTATTCAGTATATAACAGAGTTATACTAAGACATCAATCTTAATACTGGAAAAAACCAGCATGTCCACCAGCACTTTTTTTCTGAAAAATAACCGACTCACGCTCACTCATGGCGAGATTCGGGAGTCGTTTGATGTTGATAATGTTCAAGTTTTACAAGAATGCAGTACGGAATATTTGGCTTTGGTCGAAGACCGTAAGCAGGATAATCGAGCGGGTTTGTTGGTGATTGGCGAAAAATTAGCCCAGTGGCTGAATAAAACCAGTTGGGTAGAACGATTACGCGATGAAGTTAGAGATCAAGTGTGGGATGCGGTCTTTCAAGTGCCTGCACGTCCAAATGACCATGAAATTGTTTTTTTAAACGCCCCTTGGGAATTGTTGGCTTGGAAAGGAAAGCATTTGGCATTAGATGATTTTACTTGGTTTAATGCCATGCGACGAATTGGAGAAATAAAAGAAAATTTAACCCCCTCACTTTATCGCTTAAATTTAATGTTTATGGCCGCCGCGCCTGAACAAAGTAACCCACTTTCTTATGAGGCTGAAGAATGGGCAATTTTAAATGCCACATCACAGCGCGATATGGATTTGATGGTGGAAGAAACAGGCATGTTGAGCGAATTGGCCAGCGAAGTGGCACGCTATCAGCCTGATGTGGTGCATGTTTCTTGTCATGGTGGATTTGATAAACAAGACAATCCCATTTTGTCCTTAGAAAATGAGGAAGGATATGAACACTCTATTAGTTTCCGCGATTGGCGCACGCAAGCCAGTTTATCTAATGTAGAAAAAGGCATTAAATTGGCTTTTATTTCGGCTTGCCATACGGCAAATCTTTCGCCTAAATTAACCCATAGTTTTGCGACGCAATTAATTCAAATTGGAATGCCTGCGGTTTTGGGTTGGGGAAATAGTGTTGGCGATATTGAAGCAGGTTTTTTTGCAAAGTATTTTTATAAAGATTTAGCCCAAAAACAATCGTTACCTCATGCGCTGGCAAATGCGCGTTATCAATTGTTTATTGAACCACCAGAACAAAAAACCGAAAAACGAGAAAAATATAGCCGCGATTGGCATTTGGCGCGCTTGTTTTTAGGGCAGTATGACATCGGGGCATTGACGGAGAGTGATAGGGCAAAACGTCCTTTACCCGCTGATTTTGGGGAAAAAGCATTTTTGGATACGAAAAAGCAAGTTCCCGTCGCAGGGCGTTCGCAATTTGTCGGACGGCGGCGGGCGTTGCAAGCGATTATTCGGGAGTTTCGTAATCCACAACAGGCAGGCGTATTGATTCACGGCATGGGACGGCAGGGAAAATCGAGCTTGGCCGCACGGATTGCACGGCGATTGTTAGGGCATAAAACCCTTGTGGTGTATGGACATTATGAGGCGGTGGATATTTTGCGGGCGTTTAGAGACGTGGGAAGTGATGGCGCGGATCGTATTATTGAAGAATATACGCCTATTGTCGCTAAAGAACCGCCTAAATTAGCGCAGGCTTTAAGAAAATTGTTGTGTGAACAGGAAAAGCCTTTTTTGTTGGTGATTGATGATTTTGAACAGATTTTAGTCGAACCACGGGAAAAAGATGGTTTTTATACGGTACGCGCTGAGGAACAGCAGGCAATACGCGCATTGTTGCAGGCTTTTCATCAGCATCGCGGCGAAACCGCATCACGATTGATGATCACCAGTCGTTATCGTTTTGAATTATTTGATGAATGTGGCAAAAATTTGGCTGAAACGTTATTGCATTGGCATTTAGCCCCGATGGATTGGATGGAACGGCGTAAACAATTGGATTTACAACAACGTACCTTGTCCGCGCCTCAAGTAAAAGCCTTTTACGACAATGATGAATTGTATGCGTTACAAGATCGGTGTTTGGAATCGGCTAATGGTAATCCAGGATTGCAATTTCAGTTATACACTTTATTGCTTCATGATAAAACTTTGGCCGCACAAACTTTAGATGAAGTGGATAAGTGGTTAGTCGGGGATCAAGCAACAGTTCCTGATGAAAAAACCCGTGATTTATTGGAAGGTTTGGTGTTGGATAAGTTGCATGGTTTGTTGTCTGCTTCTTCGCAGCAATTATTGCAATGGTCGCAAGATTTTGTCATGCCGTTGCCGCTTGAGGCGTTAAAAGGCGTGTCGGGGGAAAATGCGGTGCAAGGTTTATTGACGTTGGGCTTGTGGGACGGGTGGCGTGATGAGGAAACTAAGCAGCCCGCAGCCCTGTTAAATCAATTAGCCAAACGCTTGTGTCAAGATTTAAATGACGAGCAAAAACAAGAAATTGCGCAACAATTACTTAACCCATTATGGACAGTGTGGCAACCCGTTCAACGTTCATATCAAGCCGATTATCAATTAACCCGCTTGGCGGTGCGGGTGGGTGATGCTGCTGTGTTGCAACACGTTGCTGGTAACGGGGTGCGTTGGGTATCAGATTTAACGTGGAAACATGTTGATTTTAGAGAAGGAAAAGAATTAGGACTGAAAAGTATTGTCTGTCTGGAAAATAAAAATATTACACCAGATAATCGTTTATTACGTTACACGGCAGAGAGTTGCCACCGCACGGGCGAAGTCGATAAAGCCTTGCAATTGCATCAACGGCGTTTGGAGATTTTGCCCAAAGACAAAGAATGGGAACGGGCTGTTGCGGCTGGGGGTATCGCCGACATCTTAGAAGCGCGTGGACAACTCGATGAGGCTTTGCGCATTCGTCAAGAAGAACAATTGCCCGTCTATGAACGCCTTGGCGATGTGCGCGAAAAAGCGATGACCATGGGTAAAATCGCCGACATCTTAGAAGCGCGTGGACAACTTGATGAGGCTTTGCGTATTCGTCAAAAAGAAGAATTGCCCGTTTATGAACGTCTTGGTGACGTACATTCAGGAACTGTGATCATGAGTAAAATCGCAGACACCTTACAAAAGCATGGACAACTTGACGATGTTTTACGTATTCATCAAGAAGAGATTTTGCCTGTATTTAAACGCCTTGGTGACGTACATTCAGAAGCTGTGACCAAGGGTAAAATCGCCGACATCTTACAAGTGCGTGGAAAATCCGATGAGGCTTTGCGCATTTTTAAAGAAGAAGTTTTACCTGTATTTGAACAGCTTGGTGATGCGCGATCAAAAGCAATGATCATGGGTAAAATTGCCAATATCTTACGAACACGTGGACAACTCAATGAGGCTTTGTGTATCTATCGGGAAAATATACACATTCGTGAACAACTGGGAGATGTTTGCGGAAAAGCGGTGACTCAAAATAATATGGCAGTCTTATTGATGCAATTTAATCCCCCCCGCCGCGCCGAAGCCAATCAACTGCTCTGTGAAGCACTGCACGCCGCACAACAAATGCGTATCCCTGAAGCGGGGCAAATTCGTCAGATTTTGCAACATTTTGAAATGCAGTGCGAGAATGATGAAGGCATCTCTGTGGAGGAAATGCTGCAAGTGGTATTTAGCGAATTGTCTCGCCTGCCTGAAGAACAACGGGCTGATGCGTTTAATGCGTTTTTGTCTCAATTTCCTGATGAAATAAAAGAAGCGATTTTGCAGATGCTCAAGGGGAATTAAAGAAGTAATCTGGACTAAGTACCTAAAGGAAAATAATCTGGCATATCAATATTTCTACCGCCCCCCAGCCCCCTCCTGCTAGGAGGGGGAGTAAGAGGTTGTTTTTATGGTTAAAATTTAACAAGATAACCTCATCTCTTCTTTTCTTCTTTCCCCCCTCCTAGCAGGAGGGAGGTAGGGGGGCGGTAGAAATGTGAAAATTCTGAACGCTTTTAATACCTTAATATTTTTATTTAACGACTTATCTGCATTTCTACCGACCCCTAACTCCCTTCTGCTATACCAAAAAGATAGGATTCATAGAATCCTTATTTTGTCAGAATCAGAATTTACAGACACAAGAATTTTCAAAATTTATTTTGGTATAGGAGGGGGAATAGACGAAAGAAAAAATCTAATCCCGATCATCTTTAAACATACGATGTCCGCTCATCATGGTGCTAATTAAACTTTGTCGAGACATGACATCTTCACGAATCGCGGCGTAAATATGAATCATCATAAAAATCACCATCGCCCACACGCCCAAATGATGCCAGGTATGCACATCTTGACTTTGCCCGAATAAAGGAATAACCCAACCAAATAACTGGTCTTGCCAACTGCCTAAACCTGTCCCTTCACTGTATAAAGCAAAACCCGTTATCATCATAAATGGCGTGCCTAATGCAATAAAGAAAAACATGGCAAATTGCGCTAATGGATTATGACCAATATATTTTTTAGGTTCGGGTTCTAGGAAAAAATACCAGCGCAATTCAAAAAATAATTCACGCCACCATCGCCCATTCCAAAATGGCAAAATAAACAATTGCCGCGCATGACTATTTCCCACAATAGCCCAATAAATTCTCCCTAAAAAACCAATCGCAAAAATATAACCCGCCGCAAAATGCGCAAAGCGAATATAACCCATTAAAAACTGCTCACTCGCCTCGCCCGGCACCGACGGCAACGGATGCGCAATCAAATAGCCCGTGACCGCAAGTACAACAATCGCCAGCGCGTTTACCCAATGCCACAGCCGCAACGGGGCTTCATACACGTAAACCGCTTGAACTTTCTCAAATTTCTGTTTGGAATCAACACTTAAACTCGACATTATTCCTCCTTATAGCACTTTAACCCGTGCCATTTCTTGACCATCGGGCGCGATCACATGCGTAGAACACGCCAAACAGGGATCAAAACTGTGCAAAGTGCGCAAAATTTCCAACGGCTGATCGGCCACCGCCACTGGTGTATTCAATAAAGCCGCTTCATACGCCCCAATTTGTCCCGTCGGATCACGCGGTGACGCATTCCATGTGGTGGGAACAACCGCTTGATAATTATCGATTTTCCCCTCTTTAATCACCACCCAATGTCCCAACGCACCGCGAGGAGCTTCCCCAATGCCCACGCCTTTGACTTCGCCCCACATTTTCGGGTCCCAGCGGGTCATGTTTGCTGTCGCAGTATCACCTGCTTTAATATTCGCAATCAATTGATTATACGAGCGTTTCATCTGATGCGCTGACCAAGAAGCCTCTAAACCCCGCGCCGCAGTACGCCCTAAAGTCGAAAACAACGCAGAAATCGGTAAACCACCCAAATCAGACAACAATTTATCCACTGGCTCTTTAAATTCAGGCATATTTTTCGCGTAACCAATAATGTAACGCGCCAAGGGGCCAACTTCCATCGCATGACCGCGCCAACGCGGAGCTTTAATCCAAGAATACTTGGCCGATTCGTCTAAGGCTTCGATATGGGTTTTGTGGCCGACGGTTTTCGCGCCTAAAGTGAATTGTGGCTCAGTGACTCCCTGCCATGGGTGTAATCCCTGCATTTCATCACCGTATTTGTACCAAGAATGTGTGACAAACTCTTGAATTTGCTCAGGATCGCGCACATCCACATCGTGTACCGTTGACAAATCCCCGTTAATAATCGCGCCCGGCGGCATTAACATGCTATTGGCACTGTAATCATTGGCGCGGTCGGGAAATTCACCGTAAGACAATACATTCATGCCCGAAATCCCACCACCATACAACCAGTCTTTGTAAAACGACGCAATCGCTTGTAAATCAGGAACATACACTTGATCAATAAACGCAATCGTTTCATCAATAATACGACTGACCATATTCAAGCGTTCCATATTAATCGCGCCCACCGCGCCCGTATTGCTTACGTTAATGGAACACGGCATTCCCCCCACTAACCAATTCGGATGCGGATTTTTCCCGCCAAAAATCGTGTGAATTTTAACAATTTCTTTTTGAAAATCTAAGGCTTCCAAATAATGCGCCACGGCCATTAAATTGGCTTCTGGCGGCAATTTGTAAGCGGGATTGCCCCAGTAACCATTCATAAATGGCCCTAATTGTCCCGATTCAACAAAGGCTTTTAGACGATTTTGAATGTCTCGAAAATAGCCCGGAGAAGACAGCGGCCAACTTGAAATACTTTGCGCCAAGTCAGACGTGGCTTTGGGATCGGCTTTTAACGCACTGACCACATCCACCCAATCTAAGGCGTGCAAATGATAAAAATGCACTAAATGGTCATGCGCATACAAACACAATTGCATTAAGTTACGGATAATATTGGCATTACTGGGAATTTCTATCCCGGCGGCATCTTCCACAGCTCGCACAGAAACCAAAGCATGAGTTCCCGTACACACGCCACAAATCCGCTCACAAAACGCCCACGCATCACGCGGATCGCGTCCTTTCAAAATCACTTCCAACCCGCGCCACATCGTGCCAGAAGACACCGCGTTGCGAATGACATTGTTCTCATCCAGATTCACTTCACAACGCAAATGCCCTTCGATACGGGTCACCGGATCGACCACAACCCGCTGACCGCTGTTGTCTAAAGTAAAACCGTTGGGGGTCTGAATTACGCTCATTCTGCATCACTCCGCTGTGTTTCTTTGCTGGGGCTGGTGGATTCGGTCGTTTCTTTTGTATTCGATGATTTGCGGGCGCGCATGATCGCGCTGGCGGCGATGTGGGCCACGATACCCGCACCGACGACACCCGCGGCGGCTTTACCCACCGCATCGGCATTGGCTTCGACTCCGAATAAATTAACCCCCGTCGGCGCATCGCCCATGTAATGGCTAACATCGGTAATTCTGTCGTAAAACGATCCCTTGTCCCAAAAACCATCCTCAGAACAACCAATACACCCATGACCCGATCCAATCGGGAAAGATACGCCTTCATTCCAACGTACCGTAGAACATGCGTTGTACGTTGTTGGCCCTTTACAGCCCACTTTGTATAAGCAATAACCTTTGCGGGCGTTGTCATCGTCCCACGTTTCTACGAATTGTCCCGCGTCGAAATGCGGACGACGGTAGCATTTATCATGGATGCGTTGTCCGTAAAACATTTTCGGCCGCCCTTGACGATCCAATTCAGGAAAACGATCAAAGGTCAACATATACGTGATAACGCCCGTCATGACTTCTGCAATCGGCGGACAACCCGGAATTTTAATAATCGGTTTATCAAAAATCACTTTATGTACGGGGGTGGCGCGAGTGGGATTGGGACTGGCCGCTTGTACACATCCCCAAGACGCACACGATCCCCACGCAATAATTGCTTTTGCATGAGCCGCCGCGTGTTTCAATTGTTCCACAAAAGGCTTGCCCGCGACAATACAATACATGCCATCTTCGTCTAACGGTGGATTACCTTCGACGGCTAAAATGTAATTTCCTTTGTATTTTTCAATGGTTTCTTCTAAACAGGCTTCGGCTTGATGTCCTGCGGCCGCCATTAATACATCATCATAATCCAGCGATAACATCGACAAAACAACATCTTTGGCCAGTGGATGCGCCGAGCGAATAAACGATTCTGAACAGCAGGTGCATTCTAAACCGTGTAACCAAATAACAGGAGTACGTGGTTTGGTTTCCATTGCATGGGCAATTTTCCCTGCAAATTCAGGTGCTAATCCCAATGCGGCCGCAGTTAGACTACAAAACTTTAAAAAACTACGGCGCGTAATCCCCTGTCGCCGCATGATGCTGTAATAGGTTTCGGTGGTGGACATGATGACCTCTTAGGTGGCTTGTGTATTTCATCGAAAGGCTTAGGATAAGGTAAGCGTGCAGTGTAGGCGATTATTTTAAGGAAAAAATTAAAAAATGTTAATCGCTTCGTCTTTCAACAAAGAAAAAATATATTTAATACGAGCGTTAATAAATCGTGAGTATATTATAATATGATGATATAATTATTTTTAAGCTAACTATTTGATAATAAAGCATAATAGTTGCCTATCTCTCAGAATATCAGCAAAAGCATATCGCGTTATTTTTGACGAAAAAAGAAGGTTAATTGCACTCTTTTAGCGCACTTAGTTTTTTTTAATGACAACGTCCTCATTGGCTTCTAATCGCGCTTGTGCGACGGCGACAACATCAGGTTCTTCATCGCGTAACAGCGGGGGCAAAGCCGACAACGGCACACGACGCGCCGCATAAAAACGCACCACCCAATCCTCATCGTTCAACATCATCACGGCCGATTCGGGATCAATCCGTTCAGCCACAATACGACGCACTTCAGGTTCGGGATCATCGGCCATCAATCCTAAAGTCACTTCGGGTAGACGCTCGGCCACCGTTTGTCGCACTAAACGATCTTTATCGTAGATCATCCGAAATAACCGACCTTTGGGTAAACGGCGCGCCACATAATTTCTCACCATGTAATCGCTGTCGGTGGCCATTTTTTCCAACTGTTCTGGCGGTAAACGATCCGCAACAGTAATGCGAACTTCTCGATCTTCGTCATTCAACAATTGTAATAAACCTTCTAACGGCACTCGCGCTGCCACTGCACGTCGTACTGTTTCATCAGGATCGTCTAACAACTCAAATAACAAGTGTTGCGGCAGATAACGTGCGGTAATCGCCCGCATTTCCCAAAAAGGATCGTGGCGATAAAAAGGAGCTAAATCAGGGTTATAACGAAAAAAGCGGTCAATTTGCCGTCCACTTTGCACCCGCACACAGCGATCACCCGGTTGACAACGGGCTTGATCTAAACGGTCACGGTGTGGGCAGGGACGACAATCAGCCATCGGGGTTTGATCGGAGAGGGATAAAGCAGACTCTGTCATGGGTAGGCATCTTTTTTTAAGAAAAACCAGCGCGTGCCAGCACGGTAGGGGAATGGATCAGCGAAATGAGGCAGGTTTGGAGACAATAAAAAATTTTCCCCAAACCCACCGCGCCATCAATTATAAACCTAAATCACCACTGACTTGCGATAACCAGGTTTTAACCCGCTCATCTGTCATATCAGATTGGTTGTCGTTATCGATAGCCAAGCAAATAAATTCATCGCCATCAACCGCTTTGGACGCGCTAAAGTCATAACCCTCAGTCGGCCAACGACCGACCAATGTTGCGCCCATCTTGCTGAATTTCTTATGCACAATCGCCATACCGTCTAAGAACTCGTGACCATAACCCGCTTGATCGCCCAGACCGTACAACGCAATAGTTTTACCGCTTAAATCAGCCCCTTGATTTTCCAATGCGCTGAGAAAATCCCGCACACTGTTTTCTAACTCGCCATCGCCCAAAGTCGGCATTCCAAAAATAATCTTATCGAATTTCAAGAATTCTTCTAATGCGCTTTCTTTCGTCACATTAAACAACTCGATAGCATCGTCTGCGAATTGTTTTTTCATCAATTTAGCCACTTTACGGGTATTGCCTGTGTCCGTGCCGAAAAATAAACCGACTTGTGCCATGGATTATCTCCTTTATTTCGCTTGATTAAATGTGATGGTTAAAATAAAACAATGAACTCTAAATTGAGCGAGTTATTTTTGGGCTAATAAGAAAGTGTTATTTATAACTACTCCTCATCAACCACTTCCGCCAACACCACGCCAGATGCAATCTCATGATCCCGTGTCAAAGTGACACAATGATCGCGGGTATCCACTAAATAAACATTAAAACCCGACCGCGTCAACACCGGCGAAGCCGAATGAATATCATCATCCATACAATACGTAAACATCACGCCCGCATGTTGAGTGCGTAATTGCTGCAATGTCGCCTCAGACAAACCATGCTGCTCCACATAATCCGCCACCGCATCCAACATTGAATTGGCGATCATGCTTGATCCTCTTCTACGGCATCCACACTAAAACGACGACGTTCTTCTGGCGACGCGCCCATCACTTTAGCCAACCACGGTGGAGGCGATCCCGCTAAGACCGTTTTTAATTGACTTAACAAATCAGCAATTGCGCCACCTTGGGGTACTTTAATGGGATGAATACCCATTTTAACCACTTTCGCCGCCGCAGGCCCGCCAATCGACCCCACATATAACACATTGCAATCGTTGATTAATTCACTACGAAACGCATTTTTATCTTCAGCTTCGGCATCGCCTGCCGTAGAACGAATGGCGATCAAACGCGCTTCTTGACTCGACACCTGATACACCAAAAACCGCGCACAAGAACCAAAATGACCATCCAACTGCTCTTCTGTATTCGATGCACACGCCACCCGAATCGACGCAGGCATGTCCCCTTCGACATAAGACACCACAGAAGGTAAACCATCTGCCTCATCAGACAAACCGTCTTTTAACTGATGTAAAGCGGCTTTTAAGGCTTCGGCGGGTAATTGACTCAATGCGCCATCAGAAGCCGTTTTCAACGCTTTAACCGTCAATTTCACCAATTTTTGTTCTGTTAAAGGATGGCCGACACAATCAAGCAACACATCGATCAAACGGCGTGGCGGCGTATCAGGTAATTCCCGCGCAGCCAGACCAATACGCAAAGCCAATTCACGAGAAATAGGCGCAGTTTGAGTCATAAAATCGCTCCTACAATGCAGTCATCGACAGGACAAACCGACACACAAAGCGGTTCATCAGCATGACCGTTGCACTCATTACAACGATCCGTCGCAATGTCAACAACTAAACGATGGATAAAAATGGCCTTCTCCGGACACACCGGCACACAATCGCCACAGGCGGTACATAAATCCACTTCAATACGCAACGCCATTATGGACAATTATAACCGTTTCACACGGAGAGTAATGGGTAATTTAGGCGCAACATCCAATGGCTCTAAATAATATTTAGAACCATCTGACAATTCAATCTCTCCGCCCCATTTATCCTCGGCTTCAAATTCAATATGAGTAATGGTTTCTTCTAAATCTTTTTTAGCCACATAAAAACTGAGTTGGCCATTATCATTACGTCGGAGCATTACGCTGGGCATGGGAAATTCCTTAAAATTAAGCAGAAACTAAAAAAGGGAGCAGGGTGTTTTTAGACAACCCAGCCCCCTTTCATAACGACATACCGCGTACAGTATGATGACGATTTAGCGGACTAAGTCGTAGTTAAAGTCCGTCGTTCCCATGCCGCGAGTTTCTTCGTCTAAGCGCGCCAGAATCTCGTTGACAATCGTGGTCAATATATACATTGCACCTTCATAACCCATAGTAGTCATACGGTGTAAATGATGACGGTCGAAAATGGGGAAACCAATGCGAATCAAAGGCACTTCAAATTCTTTACCTTTGTGTAAGGTATCGCGTTGGATAAACTTACCATAAGAATTACCAATCATGAAATCGGGCTTATTGGTGAACACCAGCGAGCGCATGTGCCACAAATCTTTACCGATATACACTTCACAACTGCTGCCTACGGGAGTTTCGTCGAGAATCTTACGCATGGATTTGGCCCAACGTTTGTTGGCGTTGTTGCACAGAATATGAATCGGTTCTGCGCCCATTTCCAACAAGAACTTAGCCAAGCCCATCACGAAATCAGGATCACCCCACAACGCGAACTTCTTACCATGCAACCAGGTGTGCGAGTCAGTCATCATGTCAACCAAACGTCCGCGTTCTTTTTCCAAAGAAGCAGGAATTGGCTTACCGGTCAACTCAGAGACTTTCATCAAAAATTCATCCGTCCACTCCAATCCCATGGGGATATTGATGTCGCTAACGGGGTGTTTCCACGTATTTTTGATGTATTTTTCGCTTTTCTCCAAATGCCAAGGTTGCAATAACAGCGTATCAATGGCGTTAGGTGCGTCTTTTATCTCGGCTAAAGTCGTACCGCCTGCATACATACGGAACTCACCATCAGCCGGAGTATCCAATACTTCCGTCGGATCACACAACATGCTGTGCGCGACACCCATCTCGTCTAACATACGGTGAATCACGCGATAGTTACCCAAATAGGTTTCAAAGCCCGGCACCACGTTGATCTTGCCATTGCTGCCGACGACTTTGTCTTCCATGTAATTGAGCGTGAAATAACGCGCAATCCCTTCAAACATATTGTCCCAACCCGTCGTGTGGCTGCCCACAAAACTAGGAGTGTGCGCAAATGGGGTAGGGAACTCTTGCGCTAAACGACCGTCTTTCTTGGCGTTATTGATGAACGCATTCAAGTCATCACCAATCACCTCTGCCATACAAGTCGTAGAAACCGCGATCATGTCGGGTTTATACAATGCTTTGGCATTTTCCAAGCCGTCAAACATGTTCTTTTGACCACCAAACACCGCCGCGTCTTCCGTCATGGAGTCAGACACACAAGCCACTGGCTCTTTAAAATGACGGTTAAAGTAAGTGCGGAAATAAGCCACACAACCTTGTGAACCATGCACATAAGGCAATGTTTTCTCAAAACCTAACGCACACAACACCGCACCCAAAGGTTGACACGCTTTAGCAGGATTAACGGTTAAGGCTTCGCGTTTGAAATTCAGCTCTTTGTACTCTTCCGTGGTTGTCCATTGAAAGACTTCCTCGATCTTCTCGGCACTGTGGGCTTCTTCAAAGTTGGCTTTTTTGGCTGCCAAAGTTTCTTTATACTCTGGCTCGCGGAACAAAGGGTAACAGGGCTTGATGTTATCAGTCGTTTGAGGCATGATGATTGCTCCTAGCGCACTACTCATCTGTAGATGTCGCTATAAAGACGTTGAATCTGAATGGTTAGGCACGTTGGCGCGTTGACTAACCGTTTTTTGCACAGGCGACAGTGAGGATAATGACACTGTCGCCTGTTTTATTGATTTGACTCTTACGCTTGCGCGCTGAGTCGTTGCTCACTTTCTTCTTTCACTTTCCAAGGTGCTTTCAGTTTAGCCCAGCAAGGATTGTTCAACGTCATGTCCATATCGCGGGCGAAAATGGCAAAACCATCGTAACCGTGATAAGGGCCAGAATAATCCCATGAGTGCATTTGACGGAAAGGAATGCCCATTTTTTGGAAAATGTACTTCTCTTTAATGCCAGAGCCGATCAAATCAGGCTTAATCGCTTTCACGAACTCTTCAAATTCGTAGCCAGTGACATCATCATACAGCAACGTGGCATCGCCCATTTCCTTGATGGTACGGTCATAGTCGTCGTTATGCGCAAATTCATAACCCGCGCCCACCACTTCCATGCCTAAGTCTTCATACGCACCAATAGTATGACGTGGACGCAAACCACCCACATATAACATCACGCGCTTGCCTTCCAAACGAGGACGGTATTTAGCAATAACCCCATCCATCAATGGCTTGTATTTAGCAATAACGCGCTCTGCACCTTGTTTGATCTTGTCATCAAAGAAGCTGGCAATTCTACGCAAAGATTCTTCAATCTTGCTGGGGCCAAAGAAGTTATACTCCATCCAAGGAATCCCATACTTCTCTTCCATGTGACGAGAAATGTAGTTCATTGAACGATAGCAATGCAACAGATTCAATTTGACTTTAGGAGTCAATTCCATTTCAGAAATGGTACCATCACCAGACCATTGCGCGACTACACGCAAGCCCATTTCTTCCAACAACGTCCGAGAAGCCCATGCGTCCCCACCGATATTGTAGTCACCGATAATGGCGACATCATAGGGGGTGCTTTGGAAACTGTGATCATCATCCCGTGCGCCCAAAGTCCAATCACGAATCGCGTCGTTGGCAATGTGGTGTCCTAAAGACTGAGACACACCACGGAATCCCTCACAACGCACCGGCACAATAGGCTTGTTGATCACTTTGGCTTTCTTTTTAGAGACCGCTTCAATGTCATCACCAATCAAACCAATCGGACACTCAGACTGCACAGAAATCCCTTTGTTTAAGGGAAATAACATTTCAATTTCGTCTAAAAGCTTATCCAGCTTTTTGTCGCCGCCGAAAACGATGTCTTTTTCTTGGAAATCAGAGGTAAAGTTCATCGTACCGAAAGTATTAACGCCCGTCGTGCCTACGTAGTAGTTACGACGACCCGCACGAGAATATTGTCCACAACCCACGGGGCCATGAGAAATGTGGATCATGTCTTTGATCGGGCCCCAGACCACGCCTTTAGAACCCGCATAGGCACATCCGCGAATGGTCATGACACCGGGTAATGATTTTTTGTTGGACGTGATGCACTTATTGGATTTTTCCAATGAAGTATCATTGGCGGCCAAGTGCTTGTTGCGGTCTTTTTTGGCCTTCTCAGGGTAAACTTCTAACACCTCTTGAATGAGGGCTTCAGTTGCTTCGCGTGTCATTTCTGCCATGACTGTCTCCTGTACTTGTCGCCACTAATCTGTGGACTCACTCGCTAAAGGGGGAATTTTGACGGGCTTCCCCATCAGAAAATGATGGGGAGGGCGGGCGTGACGTTTACGCTTCTTCGGCTTTTTTACCGATGATGCTTTCGTCTTCTTGATCCATAATACCGAATTCCATTAACACTTCTTCCAATTCATCCATCGTTAATGGAGTAGGAATGACTAAGCGTTTGTTCTCAATCACTTTTTGCGCTAAAGCACGATATTCATCGGCTTGTTTCGCTTTGGGATTGTACTCAATAACAGTCATACGACGGATTTCAGCGTGCTGTACGGCGTTATCACGAGGAACGAAGTGAATCATGTGGGTATTCATGCGAGCGGCTAAGGCTTCGATCAGTTCGTCTTCGCGGTCGGTGTTACGGCTGTTACAAATCAAACCGGCTAAACGCACACCACCGGAATTGGCATATTTCACAATTCCTTTAGCGATGTTATTGGCAGCGTACATGGCCATCATTTCGCCAGAAACTACGATATAAATTTCTTGGGCTTTATTTTCACGAATGGGCATGGCGAAACCACCACAAACTACGTCGCCCAACACGTCATAAAACACAAAGTCTAATTCGTCGTCGTAAGCACCTTCTTCTTCTAAGAAGTTGATGGCAGTGATTACACCACGACCTGCACAGCCTACACCGGGTTCAGGGCCACCTGACTCAACGCAACGCACGTCGCCGTAGCCAACTTGCATGACATCTTCGAGTTCTAAATCTTCAACGGTACCCGCTTCGGCAGCCAAGTGCATAACCGTATTTTGCGCTTTGGAGTGCAGAATCAGACGGGTGGAGTCCGCTTTCGGGTCACAGCCGACGATCATGACTTTTTTACCCGCTTCTGCTAATGCAGCGACCAGATTTTGTGTTGTGGTCGATTTGCCGATACCACCTTTACCGTAAATTGCACATTGACGCATATCAGTTCTCCTTAGAAGTGTGAGAATAGGACTTAACTTGTCGCACGCTATTTATATCAAACAGCGTGCCAAGTTTATTTTTACGGATAACAATATGATTTTAAAGGAGAAAATAAGCGTGTAAGGGTTATTTTTCGTGGTAGGATATGCGACAAAGTCAGGGAGGCTTTGTTTGTTTTGTGCGATTGGTTACAACAAAACAAGAGGGTTTTTGTAAGGATTGGGGGGAATTGACGTTACGATTAGGCTTGGGAAGGGGGTCTTTTATCGCAGGATAACTCCCGAAAACGAAAACAATCCACCGTGTGATCATTCACCATGCCCACCGCCTGCATATAGGCATAACAAATGCGCGGGCCGACAAATTTAAATCCACGTCGGCTTAAATCTCGACTAAATGCCGTTGCCTCCGCACTGACTGCGGGAACATCAGCGACAGACTGGCGAGTGGGTTGTTGCGGTTTACCCCCCACAAACGGCCATAAATACGCATCAAAACTGCCGTATTCTTCTTGAATCCGCAAAAAAGCCGCCGCATTCGTGAAAATAGATTGCAACTTTAACCGATGCCGAATTAAACCGGCGTGATTTACCAAATTCAACTGCGCCGCCACCGGCCAAGTCACCAAACGCGCCGGTTCAAAATTATCCAATGCAGCGCGATAATTTTCGCGGCGCGCCAACACAGTACGCCAACTTAATCCCGCCTGCGCTCCTTCTAAAATGAGAAATTCAAACAAAGCACGATCCTCATGCAACGGCACTCCCCATTCCGTATCATGATAAACGCGCTCTAATTCGCTGGCTTCAGCCCACGCACAACGGCAAATCATTTGGGTTGTCGATCCTCCATTTCGGGCAGAGCAATATTCAGTTCTAATACTTCATAATGCCCATCTTTTTCTACACTAATTTTAATTTGATCATCCTCAATCTGCACATATTTGCGCACTACCGCCAATAATTCTTGTTGCAATTTGGGCAAAAATTCCAAATTAGAATGGCGCAATCCCCGCTCATGCGCCACGATAATTTGCAATCGTTCTTTGGCGACGGTTGCTGATTTTTTCTTGGATGCGCGGAAATAATCGAAAAAACTCATATTAGTTTCCAAATAGGCGAGAAAATAAACCTCTTTTCTCTGAGAATAAACGCATGGGGCGGTCTTCTCCTAAAAATCTCGCCACCACATCCAAATACGCTTGTCCGGCATCGCTGTCGCTTTCCAATGTCACGGGAACGCCCGCATTAGAAGCCTGCAAAACAACACTTGATTCAGGAATAATGCCAATGAGCGGAATGGCCAAAATTTCCTGTACATCTTGCGCGCTTAACATTTCTCCAGACTGGACTCGCCGCTGCACATAACGAGTTAATAATAAATGTTCTCGAATGGGTGTTGCGCCTTCAATGGCACGACGGGTTTTACTCGACAATAGACCAATAATTCGATCCGAATCCCGCACCGAAGACACCTCAGGATTCGTGACAATTAAGGCTTCATCCGCAAAATACATGGCCATCAATGCCCCATGTTCAATGCCCGCCGGCGAATCACAGATAATAAATTCAAAACGCTGTTTTAATTCGTTTAAAACCCGCTCCACGCCAGATAAGGTTAAGGCTTCTTTATCGCGGGTTTGCGAGGCGGGCAACACATATAATTGTTCGACTCGTTTATCTTTAATTAAGGCTTGATTTAAATTGCCTTCATTATTAATCACATTGACAAAATCATAAACCACCCGCCGTTCACAACCCATAATCAAGTCTAAATTGCGTAAACCTACATCAAAATCAATCACCACAGTGGGATGTCCGCGCAAGGCCAAGCCCGTGGCAAAAGCCGCGCTGGTGGTGGTTTTACCCACGCCTCCTTTACCCGAAGTGACAACAATAATTTTAGACAAATGAATATCTCCTAAAAATTAGCGCAAAGCGGTCTCTAGTGGTTGTATCACGAGACGTTGCTGATCCAATGCGATTTGTACTGCCTTACCGCGTAAAGGTTCGGGCAGTTCCTCGTTAATCTGATAATGACCGGCGATAGCCACCAGTTCTGCGTCCAGATGCTGACAGAAAATTCTCGCCTCTTTGTCGCCATTGACCCCGGCCAAAGCACGACCACGTAGCCGACCGTACACATGAATATGACGATGTGCCAAAATCTCTGCGCCGGGACTGACCGAAGCCAGAATAATCAAATCCCCTTGCAAGGCCACAATTTGCTGCCCAGAGCGCACCGGTTGGGTAATAATCTTGGTCGCGCCAATACTGGCGGGTGCGAGATCAGGGGCGATCAATTCTTCTTGGGGAATGGTGGGAGGAGCGGATGTCGTTTCTGCTACACGTCCTCGTTCTGGCCGCGACGGGTTGGGCAAAATTCCCAAATTGAGATCGATGGCCATTTGCTGTTGTGCGGGGCTGGCGTTGCGCACGGCGACGGGAATTAAACGCTGTTGCCGAATCACGTGCAGCAAAGCCACCAAATCCAACGACTGATCGGCAATCGCCAGCAAATCCAACACCAACGGAGCTTGTCCTAATAATTGGGGAGCTTGGGCAACTTTATGGGCTAATTGCGCCGTAATCTGTTCTAAATCTGTCGATAAAACGCGCAACACCATCAGTGTGAACAAACTGCCTTTCAACTCAATGGCAGGCGACGAAGAAAAATGATCAACCATGACAACACATTGACGATAAACCTAAAAAATAAAGTGCAAAAATGAAATTATAGAATAATGGGTGGCGGCAATTGATGATGCAACTCAGAACGCGGCCAAGCATTAATTAAAGCCTTCACCAAAGCGGCTAATGGAATGGCAAAAAATACGCCCCAAAATCCCCACAATCCACCGAAAACCAACACCGCCACAATAATGGCTACAGGATGTAAATTAATGGCTTCAGAGAATAATAATGGCACTAAAATATTACCATCAAGTGCTTGAATAATAAAATAAATACTCACGATCCAAAAAAATTCAGACCCCCATCCCCATTGAAAAAAAGCCACAATAATCACAGGAAAAGTGACCGCCACCGCACCCACATACGGCACAATCACCGATAAACCCACCAACACCGCCAGCAAAGACGCATAATTTAAATTTAACCAATAAAAAGCAATATAAGTGACAATGCCGACAATAAATGTTTCATAAAACTTTCCGCGGACATAATTACCAATCTGCAAATCCATTTCTTCCCAAACTCGCTGTGCAACTGCCCGTTCTTTGGGTAAGAAACCCACTAACCAGTCCAATATCTTTTCTTTATCAATCAAAAAGAAAAATACCATTAATGGCACTAAAATTAAATAGATAATTAAAGTCACAATCACAGGAATCGACGCTAAAGAATAAGATAACACCAATTGTCCCAAAGTGCGTGCGCTGGAGCGAATGGTGTTCATTAAACTTTGAATTTGTTCTCCTGAAATAAAATTGGGATAATCATCGGGTAATTCCATTAATTTATTCTGCCAGCCGCCGATCATATTGGGTAATTCTTGAAAAAATTGACTGATCTGATAAGACAATAACGGCAATAAAAATAACAGAAGAAATGTCAATAAAGCAATAAATGCCATAAAAACAATCAACACCGCCAATCGTCTGGGAAAATGCCAATGTACCAAGTTTTTCACCACACCTTCCAACAAATAAGCGATAATAATACTCGCCAACAAGGGGGCCAACATTCTCCCCATCGTCATAATAATCGCCACCGTAGCCAATAAAAAAACCAGTAAAAAAACCGCCTGGGGATCAGAAAAATAACGGTGAAACCATTGATTAACCACTCTGAGCATAATCTTTAATCCGCCTGAATAAATAGTTCATAACGACGCTGAAATAAAACCTCTAATTCATCAATTACATCAGAGGCAGAACGACCTTGCAACACATGTTGACTCAACAATTGAGAAGCCTCATTGAGCAAGGCAGATTTGTCTAGCATGGGGTAAGTTTGTGACAATCGTTTGATTGCTTTTACCACAGACTCTTGCGCGGGACGGGGGATAGCTAATGGCGTGGGCGATGGCGCGGGACAAGGAACAGCGGCCGCCGTTCGGGCGTGCAGAAATTCAGCAAACGCCAGCAGCATGGCTTGTTCTGCTGCTGGCAGCGCGCTGGCCAGGTGATGGAGGCGAGTTAAATCTGGCACATTCATGACGGGTTAATAATTCGCCTAATCCCATTATTCGGGGTGAGTTTGGCAGTAATGGCGGGCAAAATTCAGCAATTCTTCCATTGTGCGTAAACGAAACTTTTGTTTTTGATGTACGAAAGAAAAGGGACGTTCTAGTTTTGGTTCTAATTCTACCGATTTCAACGTGCCTAATTGCAATTCTTTTTGAATCGTGGCACGGGATAAAATAGAAACGCCCATGCCGGAAGTCACAGCCCCTTTGATGGCTTCGGAACTGCCCAGTTCCATGATAATATTTAAATCAAACAGAGACAATTGCGCCGCTGCAAAATATTCCGTGATCACCTCTCGTGTCCCCGATCCTTCTTCTCGGAAAATAAAAGGATAACGCGCCAATTCATCCACCGTCACCGATTCTTTAGCCGCCAAAGGATGGCGTACGGGAACAATGCCCACGAGTTGATCCATGCGGCACAATTCTACCGCTAAACTCTTGTTATGTACGGGAGCTTCTACCACCCCTAAATCAATTAAATTATTCTCCACCATAGAGACAATTTCATCGGTATTAGCCACGCGCAAACGAATAATCACTTCAGGGTAGCGGTTTTTAAAATCGCCCAGCAAAGCCGGCAACATATACTCCGCAATGGTGGTACTCGCGCCAATTAACAAAATACCACTCACATCCCCTGTCATTTCTTTCACCGCATTATCCATTTGTGAGTATAAATCAAAAATGCGCTCTGCATAATCATAAACCAATTGGCCGATTTCTGTTAGCGTGATGCGATTGTGGGTGCGGTCAAAAAGTCGAGTGTTAAAATGTTCTTCTAATTGTCGCACTTGAAATGTGACTGCGGGTTGCGTCATGTGCAAGGCTTCCGCGGCTTTGGTAAAACTCAGCAGGCGAGCCACGGTATGAAACACTTGTAAGCGTCGATCCGCCATAAAATCTCCTCTCTTGGTTAGATCACATCACGTCTGTGTGTTGAACGATGGGCAACAGATAACTTCTACGAGCTATCGGTATTCCGACGGGGTGATTATCCACCTTCTCCCTCTGCGCCGCTATAACACCATTTAATAAAATACTAATAAACGACTATTATAGAGCAAAATCAAGCCACACGGGCAACAGGCATCGTCTTGTAATTAAAAATTTTTTAGAAAGGATAGTTTTTTTTGGGAAGGAACAAGAATAGAATAAGAATGAAAGACAAAACACAACCGTTCTAATCGAACTCACCCCACCTATTACACAATGTATCGCACAAGGTTCAACATGAAGCCCATGCAAAAAATACGAATAATGCTCTTTTTTTCGTTATTAACGGGGATTTTTTCAACAATAAGCTGTAGCAAGGCGATTTATGGCGTTCCAGCAGCACAATGGCACACCATGACCGAAGCAGAACGACAAGCGGCAATCGCGGCTTTTAACCGCGATGAAGCCATTTATGCCCAAACCCGACAACGTGCCGAACAAGCCAAAGAAGAAGCCAAACGCGCCCGCAAAGAAGCCGAATTTTGGCAACGTCACTGCCGCAACACCAAAGAAAATACCCCCGAAGAGATAAAAATTCATTGTAAAAAAATCACACGACAAAAAATGATGTGAAACATGGGAAGTTGAGAGCCGAAATAATGGCTGCCATCGCGTGATATGGCTTGCTGTTTTGCCTAAAATGTTTTACTATCACCCCATCACGTTTAACGTATACCCATAATAATACCCCCGCGCTGATGTCCATCACACACTTTTCTGCGTTCTAGCTCGTCTCCCCCATCGAGACCAAACCAAATCCAATCACTGCCCTTACTGTCCTGCAACAAAGACAGCGCGTGAGCGTGTCTGAACACCTCTCCTGCTGTCGGCCGTTTATCTGCAAAAAAACAACACTCATTGGTAAAAACCACAACATTCGCACACCTTGTTTTTATCCGCTCTTGTCGGTAAATAGCGACAGAAGTCCTTTTTTTTTCATTTATCCCTGATAAAACCCACTTTTTTTCCCATTTGTTGTATTAACACAACAGCACTGACTGCTTGTTTAACAAGGAAATTAAAAAAATAACAACAAAAAACTTGAAATATGTTGCGAAAATGACAATAATAGTACTAACTACACTATATCTTGAGGTACTTTATCATGAAAAATCAATTAAAAACAATGCGTTATGTTGTTATTACCCTGTTAGCGACACTGTTGTTTTTTAGTCACGCCCTTGTGGCAAAAGAAGAACTGAAGCAACTCGCCGACCGCGCCGCAAAAACCCACGGCATTGATCCCCACCTGTTCCGCTCGTTAATTCACCAAGAGTCCCGCTGGAAACCCCAAGCCGTTTCACCCGATGGCGCAGTGGGATTGACGCAATTAAAACCCGAAACCGCTAAAGCCACTTGTGGCTTGAACTTTTCTGAGTTGAAAAACCCTGAGAAAAACCTTAACTGCGGCGCAAAATACCTGTCCCAGCAACTGGATCGCTTCAACAACGACGTAGAACGCGCCTTATGCGCCTTTAACGCAGGGCCAAACATTACCGCTCGCCTAGGCCGCTGTCCCAACTATCCCGTCACGCGGCATTATGTAAAAACCATCATGGGACTGTGGGAAGCCAAACGAGTCGCTTCAGCACGCTCATTTAATTGAGTGGAATATTTCAGATTCAGACTGAAATATTTTGAGGCGTTTTGAATACCACTTTTTCTGATTGCACTAAAAAAGGTATTCAAAACGAAAGAAAATAGGGTCAAGTTTACGCTGTAATAAAATACAGCGGAACTTGACCCTTTTTTATGCTTGAAATGAGACACTCTATCGTCGAAAATTAAGGCGATAGATTGCCCTTTTTCACTTTCCTTCACTTTTACCGCTCAAGTAAAATTCAGCTTTTTCAAGGATAACCTTATGTTTAATAACCAATTAATACAAATTTTAATTATTCTTACAATAGGATTTATTTCTCCTGTCAATAAAGCAGATACCGATTTATCTTTTTTAGCCCAACGGGTGGACGCACAACAACGGCCTTTTCTCATTGGTTTTGCGCAAGATGATTTAAGCAATGATTGGCGAGCGGCACAAGTTCGTGACTTACAAAAAGCCTTAGAACCTTACAAAGAATACATCACTTTACACGTCACCAATGCCCGCGGCCAAACCGCACAACAAATCAAAGATATTGAAGATTTAGCTCAGAAAAACATTGACTTACTCATCACCAGTCCGCGTGATGCCGCGGCCATGACTCCCGTGATCAGCCAAATTTATCAAGCAGGCGTTCCCGTGATTCTGCTCAGTCGCCGTACTCTTAATGACGACTACACCTTGTTCATTGGCGCGAGTAATCGAGATATTGGACGACGCGCCGCCGACTTTTTTGGCCAACAAGAAAAACCATTGAACTTATTGATTTTACAACATATTCCCAGCAGCACGCCCGGCATTCAACGCACTGAAGGATTTTTGGAAATGTTACCGCGTTATCCTCACTTAAATATTGTTGGCATTAAACGCGCAGACTCTCTGCGTGCTTTAGCGATTCAAGCGGTGGAGCAGGCGATAGCCGAAGGCCTGTCATTTAACGCCATCTATGCCCAAAGCGACAGCATGGCCAGTGGAGCGCGGTTGGCTTTGCAACACGCCGACATCGATCCCGCCACGATAATGATCGTCGGTATTGATTACATCAACGAAGCGCGTGCTGCGATTCGTGCAGGCACGCAAACAGCCAGTTTTACCTATCCGACTTTTGGTCAGGCTGGGGCTGAATATGCCCTGAAAATTTTACAACAACAGCCGATTCCCAAAGAGATTATGTTGGAATCGGTTCTGGTGACGAAAGACAACGTCGAACACATTGATCCCATTTTTTAAATGACTGCACTTAAATTAAAACATAAATTACTCTTATTGTGGCTGGGTTCTATTTTATTATCATTATTATTAGTGGGTGGATTATTCAGTTATTTAAGCACTCGTTTTCACACGCTAAATGCACGCCATTATATTGCGCAATCTTTTGCTGATCTGCGTGCGGAGTTTTCTGTAATTGAACAACGATTAGCCAAAAATGCTGAATTGCTGACAGCGCGAGAAGATGTGATTGCTTCTTTATCCCTAATCAATACCTATCAAGATATTGAGCAGTATCAACCCTTAATTTTTGATGTAGAAAAAAATAAACTCAGTCATATTTTAAAACAACAATTGTTAATTGCCAATTTAAACTTAGGTTTTTTCTACGACAGTCAATTGCGTATTAATAGTTTTTGTTGGATTTTTATTGAAGAAGATCATTACTGCGGTTATCTTTCTTATCAGGAAGAAGCGCAGCCGTTGTTATTGGATACGGAAAATAAAACTTTTCTATCTCCTTTTCCCACCGCATTGCAACACACGCAATTAAATCAAGCCACAGAACAAGCGCAATTTACATTAAAGCCTTATGCCCAAGGTTTATTATTTACCCTAACGCAGCCCGTATGGCGCACATTAGGACAACGACAGCGACAGGTGGGCTTTTTGCAATTGGCAGAAAAGTTAAATGTCACCTCAATAGAGCAGTTATTAGGACAAAAAGAAGCGCGATTTGCTTTTGCGTTGTCAGAAGATTTACTGTACGGAGATGTTACTTTAGAAAATTTAGAATTTTACTTTAAAATCGCACCTGATTTAGAACAGGTTGACTTTAAAAATGAACTCGATTGGTGGCAGCCGAATGAAGATTATTTTTTAGGCGTTACGGCGTTACATTTAGGAGAAGAACAACGGGTTATTTTTATTTTTACTTTAGACAAATCAACTTTATATACTCAAATTACGGTGATGCAACAAGCAGTATTGGTGATGCTATTCTTTGCGGGAATATTATTAATTCCCATGGGAACTTTATTATTAAAACATATTATTTCAGATCCTATAGAGCAATTGGTGAGCGGCGTAGAAGCCTTAACCGCAGGAGAATATTTAACTGTTAAACACCATAAAGAATGCGAATTAGGTATTTTAGCCAATTCCTTTAATCAAATGAGCAGCACTTTGCGCCAAAGAGAAGAGCATTTACGCAAATTATCTCAAGCCGTAGAGCAAAGCCCTGTCTCGATTTTAATTACGGATAAAGAAGGCATTATCGAATATGTGAATAGAAAATTTGTCAACATTACGGGCTATACCCAACAAGAAATTTTAGGAAAAAAACCCAGCATTTTAAAATCAGGTTTTGCTTCAGAAAAACAATATGATATTTTATGGCAGACAATTGCTCAAGGTCATGAATGGCAAGGCGAATTTTATAATCGTAAAAAGAATGGCGAATTTTTCTGGGAATCGGCTTTAATTTCCCCGATTAAAAATAATTCAGGACAAATTACCCATTATTTAGGTATTAAAGAAGACATTACCGTTCGCAAACAATATGAAGACCAATTATTACATCAAGCCAATTTCGATTATCTGACTAATTTGCCCAATCGGTTATTGGCATTTGAGCGATTAAAACAAGCATTAAGCAAATCGCAAGAAAAAGGTTATTTAGTTGGTGTATTATTTATTGATTTAGATCAATTTAAGCAAGTCAATGACAGTTTAGGTCACAGTGTCGGTGATGAGTTATTAATTGCTGTGAGTCATCGTTTATCCCAATGCTTAAAAGAACAGGATACTTTGGCACGATTGGGCGGCGATGAATTCTTGGTCATTCTGCCGCAATTAAACCATCGTAATCAAGCCGAAGTGGTGGCACAACAATTGATGATGGTGCTGAATGAACCTTTTAATTTATCTAATCGGGATATTTTTATTGCAGCCAGTATAGGCATCACCTTATCGCCTAATGATGGCACAGAACCCAATACTTTATTACGCAATGCCGATGCGGCAATGTATTGGTCTAAAGAAGATGGAAGAAACACTTATCATTTCTTTACGCCAGAAATTAATCAACAGGCTTTAAAACGCTTAGAAATAGAATCACAATTGCGTTATGCGTTGGAGCGGGGCGAATTATCGCTGCATTATCAAGCGCAAATGAATGTGAAAAATCAACATGTGATTGGTGCAGAAGCTTTATTGCGCTGGTAAAATCCCGTATTGGGACAAGTTTCTCCCATACAATTCATTTCTATTGCTGAAACCACAGGCTTAATTAATACCATTGGGGCTTGGGCATTGCGCACCGCTTGCCAACAAGCCAAATTATGGCAAACACAAACCCGAATTCCTTTAAGAGTCGCGGTTAATGTGTCTCCTTATCAATTTCGTGACGGCCATTTATTAGAAACGGTGGCGCAAGCCTTAGAAGACACTCATTTAGCTCCTGATTTTTTAGAATTAGAATTAACCGAAAGTTTGTTAATGAGCAACGCCAAAGAAGTGAAAGAAACTTTACAAGGTTTAAAACAATTAGGCGTTCATTTGGCGTTAGATGATTTTGGCACGGGTTATTCTTCATTAAGCTATCTTAAACATTTCCCATTTGATATTTTAAAAATCGACCGATCTTTTATTAAAGATTTAACCTTAAAAAATGAAGACGCATCTTTAACCACTGCAATTATTATGATGGCGCATAGTTTGGGTTTAACGGTGATTGCTGAGGGGGTAGAAACGCAAGAACAATTGGCTTTTTTACATTTTCAAGGATGCGATTGTGTACAAGGTTATTATTTAAGCAAACCATTACCCGCTGAACAATTTATGCAGTTTATTCAATCGCGTCGTTTTACTAAAAATGGGATTCGATTGTAGCAAAATCAAACCCTCTCAATTTCTGAAAAAATAGGACTGTTTTTCTTATGCCATTATTTGCCAATTTAACGCATCTTATTTCCAGAATTCATCAAGGCCAATTAAGCGTAGAAACCTTATTAACCCAATATTTAACCACCATTTCAGAACGTGAAAATGATATTCATGCTTTTGTCGATTTACAACCTGACTTTGCTTTACAAATCGCCCGCCAATTAGACCAAAAACCATTAATTCAACGCCAAAAACCTCTTTACGGCATTCCTGTAGCCATTAAAGAAATCATTGATGTTGCGGGATTATGTTGTGCTTGGGGCAGCCCGATTCATCAAGGGCGCGTCCCCATGAGCGATGCCCCATTAGTCACACGATTACGCGATGCGGGCGCGATCATCATCGGCACAACCGTATCAACCGAATACGCCATTGCCAATGCTGGCCCCACCCGTCATCCATACGACTTACAACGCACGCCCGGCGGCTCATCCAGCGGCTCGGCGGCTGCGGTGGCCGCGCAAATGGTACCCATCGCCATTGGATCACAAACCATCGGATCGGTGATACGTCCTGCCACCTATTGCGGCGTTTACGGCTTAAAACCGACTCGCGGCGCGATCAGTCGCGTAGGCGTAATGCCCTTGTCGCCTGCGCTGGATCATATCGGTATTCTCGCCAGCCAACCCGAAGCGATTACCTTGGCGTGTCAGGCGTTATTTGGTTTTGATCCGCGTGACAGTGGCAGTTGTGACATTGCGCCGCCGCGGTTGGAAAATACTCAATTACCCAAAAAAGCAATTTATTTCAATAATTTACTCGCGGATCGTATTGAATCTCCCAGTCAATTAGCCCTACAACGCGCCACTCGTATTTTTCAAGAACACGACATTCCTGTCATTGAAAAGGAATTACCCGCGGCTTTTGCGTCGCATATCGATTGTATTCATACGCTGTTATGTCGAGACATGGCGATGATTCACGGCGAAGATCGACGGCGTGCCGGGCAGCAAATGAGTGAACGTTTACGCGGTTTGATTGATCGTGGATTACAAATATCAGACGAAGCCTACCGCGCCGCGCAGCAGCAAGCGGATGATTATCAAGACTATTTATGTCATTTATTACAAGATGATCAGATTTTTTTAGCGGCAGCGGCTGACAGTATTGCGCCCATGTGGGCATCGGATCATACGGGAGTGCCTTTTTTACAAGGTTTGTGGACATTGACGGGATTACCCACGTTAGCCGTGCCTTGTGGACGAGTCACTGGATTACCTGTTGGCGTACAATTAATTGCCAAACCCTGTGCAGAACATGTGATATTAAATGCAGCTCGATTAATTGCTAATCATTTGTAATGTTAATTTGTCTGAATCAGAATTTACAGACACAAAAATTTTCAAAATTGATTCTTGCCCGTCATTTATTTTTCGTAGATTTTTTATTCTTTAATTCTGAAAATCCTGAAATTCTGTAAATTCTGATTCAGACAAAAAAAACGCAATTCTCAGCTTATAAAATAAACTAAAAATTGCGTCTTTCAACTGCTTAAAAAATCTTTAAAAAATTTCTATTATTTATTCGTTAGGTGCGGTAAATAAACCCGTTAAAAACTCTTGTAATTTTTCCCAAGAATCTTCATCCGCAGCTTTATCATAAGCCAATGGCAAATCGAATTTTTTCGCCAATTCATCTGCATCTGGATTAGTAAAGCTGTGCTGCACATCGGGGTAATTAACAAAAGTAAAATCGACTTCAGCCGCAGTCATTTCTTGCTTAAACGCTTCCACCACATCCGCAGGAATTAAACGGTCTGCTTCGCCATGAAACACAATGACTTTGGCTTGTACTTCTCCCGCTTTCGCAGGATTATCCGTACCTAAACTGCCATGAAAACTGGCGACCCCCGCTAATGTCGCGCCGCGCCGTGCCATTTCCAACACCACCGCGCCACCAAAACAGTAACCAATGGCGGCAATTGCATCTTTGTCCACCGCACTGTGTTGTTGTAAAACATCAACAGCCGCATGAAAACGCGCCGCTAATGCCGCTTTATCGGCCATGGCGGCTTTCATAAATTCGCCCGCTTCTTTGGGATGATCAGCCGTCTTACCATCGCCATACATATCAACGGCTAAGGCGACGTAACCCGCTTTCGCCAACAGCGTCGCCCGCTCGCGGGCATAGGCGTTGTGTCCCCACCATTCATGTACGACTAAAATGGCTGGCCGCGGTGTCGTCACTGCATCATCATAAGCCATAAAACCTTTTAAGGTTAAATCGCCTGCTGAATAACTGACTTCTTCTCCCTTAATCTCCGCTTGAATGGATACACTAAATAACAGTAATGTCGATGCCAATAAACTACCTAATTGACGCGCTAATTTCATCAACTCTTCCTCCTTAATAAAAGTAAATGTAACAAACAACTATAATTTTAAATCAGCCGTTAAATGTGGCTTAATGGTCTGTAAAATGCCATTTAATATTTTGGGATTGCCAGCCACCAAATTACCCGTTTCAAAATAATGATGACTGCCCCCAAAATCAGTGACCAAACCGCCGGCCTCTTCGATTAATAAGACCCCCGCAGCAATATCCCAAGGCTTTAAACCAATTTCCCAAAAACCATCGACTCGTCCCGCGGCCAAATAAGCCAAATCTAAAGCCGCCGATCCCGCTCGTCGAATATCAGCCACTTGGGCAAATAAGGCTTTAAACATGTTTAAATAAGCCTCTAAATGCTGTTGATATTTAAACGGAAATCCTGTGGCTAATAAGGTATCATTCAGTGAAATCGGCGTACTAACGCGCAGGCGTTGATTATTTAAATAACAGCCCTTGCCCCGCTCGGCATAAAATAATTCATCCCGCAATGGATCATGCACCAAACCCAGTAATAAACGATTGTCTTTTTTTAACGCAATTGACACTGAAAATTGCGGATGTCCATGCAGAAAATTAGTCGTGCCATCTAAAGGATCAATAACCCATTCATATTCACTGTCGCCGTATTTAGCGGCTTGACTGCCACTTTCTTCAGCTAAAAAAGAATGGCTGGGATAAGCGCGACTTAACATATCAATAATGATTCGTTCGGCATGGCGATCCACTTCACTGACAAAATCTTTATCCCCTTTATTTTCAATGTGTAATTCTAAGCGTCTTTTTTGCGCTTTAAGCAATTCTTTACCTGCTTCATGGGCGGCTTTAATTGCGGTATTCAACATGGGATGAAGAGACATAAGTTGATTAACTCCTTTGTATTAAATTAGTTTACATTTTACCTTTAGCGATTAACAGTTTACACTAACCACCTAATAATTGCTGTACTTTTAGGAGTTTTTCTCATGCCAATGCGCTTATTTATTTTTATTTTATTGTACCTGTTTTTTTTAAATACACAAGCATTAGAATTAACCCCTTTGGCACGATTAACGGGTCATGAGGATGGAATCACTAAAGTGACCTTTAATCATCAAGGCACTCAATTGATCACCACAGGCGTAAAAACAGCGCGATTGTGGCAAATTCCAGAAGCCAAATTAATCGCCGTTTTAGCGGGGCATCAAGGCACATTATGGGATGCAGATTTTAGCCCTAATGATGAGCGATTAGTGACGGCTTCTGATGATAAAAACGTGTTTATTTGGCGTGTGAATGAAACGAAATTATTAGGGCGTTTTGATCAGCATAGAGATTGGGTGATTCGGGCGCAATTTAGCCCCTCTGGCGAACAGCTTTTAACCGCTTCGCGTGACAACACGGCGCGCCTTTGGGATTTGCGCACGGGGTCTGCGCTTGCGTTGTTGGTTGGGCATCAACAGGGCGTGGCGGATGCGCGTTTTAGCCCAGATGGTCGCTATGTGGTCACGGTCGGGCGTTTAACGGCGCGGCTTTGGGAGGCGGAGACGGGCAAACCTCATGCGATTTTGCGCGGGCATCGCCAAGCCGTTTATCATGCGAGTTTTAGCCCAGATAATCAATGGCTTGCCACCGTTTCCGAAGATCGAGAGATTCGCTTGTGGGACGTGCGCACAGGCGAATTAAAAGCCACATTAAGCGGGCATGAAAATAGAGTTTATTACGCCGATTTCAGTCCAGACAGCCAATTTTTAGCCACAGCCAGTTATGACAATACCGCTAAATTATGGCGAATTGCAGATAAAACATTAGTCTATTCTTTAAACGGTCATAACGCGCCTTTACGTAAAATTATCTTTAGTCCCGATGGCCGTTTCTTACTCACTGCGAGTATAGACAATACCGCTAAATTATGGTCTGCGGAACAAGGTCAATTAATCGCCACATTGGCTGCCCATCAAGACTGGATCACTGATATTGCCTTTAATCCCGAAGGAACAATGGTGGCTATTGCTTCCGCCGATAATTCAGCCACATTATGGGATATTCGTCCGCTATTTTCTCCTTCAGAAGAATAAAAAGCAATTTTTATTCTCTCATTTTCTCATCTTTTTTCACTATTGTTAGAGCTAAATATTATGCTACCTTTTAACGATTTTACGCCACCGATTGAAGAAACACCATTAGAATATATTGCCATGCCACAAGAAATGGCCACATTTCGTGCGCCATTATTGCCAGAACCAGAGACCATTCACCATTTAAAAGCGGCTCGTGCTTTAATGAATGAATTGGCAATTCAATTAAAAGATTATCGCATTGAGCAATCTACGGTGCAATTATCACTGGATCATTTGGATGCCGAAAATTTAAAATTGGTGGTGCAAACTTTAGCCGAAGGCGAAGTGAAAATTATCGCCAATGGACAGCAATCGGTGCGCTTTCAAGAATCGGTATTGGCGGGTATTTGGTTGGTGCAATGTCTGAATGAACAAGGGCAGATTAAAAGCCATTGGGTGGAAATTGGGGCGATTCCCGAATGGGTGCGGCACATTGCTGATACAGAAATTCCTGCGCAATTAGAGCCGTTTAATTTTCCTGATAATCTCATGAATGCGCCTGCTATTTTAACCGAAATTATCGACAAACAAAGCCATTGCCAACATGGTGATCCTGCGCATATTATTAACTTAACTTTATTGCCGATCAGTGAAACGGATCAAACGTTTTTATTAAATCGTTTAGGCACGGGTTGTTTAACGATTTTATCCAAAGGTTATGGCAATTGTCGCATTAGCAGTGCCAATTTGCGGCGGGTGTGGTGGGTACGTTATTATAATTCTATGGATCAATTAATTCTCAATACACTAGAAATCACATCTATTCCTTCCGTCGCCTGTGCGGCTCAGGAAGATATTGAAGACAGTTATTCCCGCTTAATGACACTGCTGAATGATTATTTAAAATGGGGCTAATAAGGATGTGATGCGGTGGAAAATAAACGGAAGAAATTGTCAGTGGTCGCACTGGCAATGTCTTCAACACTTTCATTGCGCAATTCTGCAATATAATCCGCAACATAGCACACGTAAGCAGGTTGATTGACTTTACCGCGATGGGGAACAGGGGCTAAATAAGGTGCGTCTGTTTCCACTAATAAATGGCTTAATGGCATTTTTTTCGCTACGTCATGTAAAACTTTTGCCGTCTTAAAAGTAACAATACCCGAAAGGGAAATATAAAAGCCTAAATCCATCGCTTTTTGTGCCGTTTCCCAATCTTCCACAAAACAGTGCATCACACCACCAATATGGTCTGCTTTTTCCTGTTTTAAAATAGCCAAGGTATCTTCGTGCGATTCTCGCGTGTGAATAATGAGCGGTTTACCGATTTCTTTAGCCGCGGCAATATGGTTGCGAAACCGTTGTTTTTGCCATGCTAAATCCCCTTTGTGGTGATAATAATCTAATCCCGTTTCACCAATCGCAATCACGCGATCATTATCCGCTAATTGCAATAATTCATCGACGGTCATTTCGGGTGTAGATTCAGTTAAATGCGCCGGATGAACGCCCACAGAAGCAAATACACTATCAAATTGCGTCGCTAATGCCAATACTGTAGAGATATTAGATTCATCAATGGCAACACAAAGAAAATGACTGACTCCTTTTAAATGTGCTGTTTCAATTAAGTTTTCTGGGGTATCTACAGTAATTTGGTCTAAATGACAATGTGAATCAACAAGCATTATCCTAATTCCAGAGTGAATGAATAAGTAAAAACGCCATTTATCTTTTCTTTAAAGAAAATTATTTGGCGTGTGCGTGAGCATGCCCCCAACGTTCTTTGGCTTCCTGCAATAAATCCCATTGTACAGGGACTAAAAACAGCGTCAATACCGTTGCCACAGATAATCCTGTCACGAATGTTGAAGCCATTGCGCCCCAAACCAGCGAATAACTGGGGATGCCTAAAGCCATTGGCAATAAACCTAATGTAGTGGTTAATGTGGTCAATAAAATAGGACGCAAACGAACGTGAATAGCATGAGTAATTGCCTCATTTCTGGAGCTTCCTTCTTGATAATTGCGATTCATAAAATCAATCATAATAATCGAGTTATTGACCACCACGCCCGTTAACCCCACAATCGCAATAAAACTATTGACCGTAAATAAAGATTGGGTTATTACACTGCCAAAAATAACACCAATTAAAGCAAAAACCACTGAAGATAAAATAATCAGCGGCTGTACATAAGATTGGAATTGTGTCGCCAGAATCATATACATGATTAAAATGGCTAAAGCAAAAGCATAAGTCAGCGATAAATAAGAGCGTTGTGTGGCCTCATGTGCGCCGCCAAAAGTCAGTGCAGTACCGGGGTATTGATCTTGATATTGCGCATAAAATTGTTTCACTCGATTGACGACGACTGGGGTGGAAATCGGCGCGCCAGGACGAATATTGGCTAAAACTGTGACCGCTCGCTCGCCTTTATAGCGATTAATAAATGCCGATTCTTGACGAGTTTCTAAATCGACTAATTCCATTAAGCGAATTGCGCCTGAAGAATGCTCTAATACAGGAATATTTAACGCATCTACAGGGCTATTTAAATAATGGCTAGCAATGCCTAATTTAAAATCAATTTCTTCATCTGTGGCGCGATATTTTCCCACATAATAACCATCTAAAACACTGGCAGCAACACTGGCTACGGTACTGTTATCTAGCCCATATTCTTGGGCGCGGTCGGCTTTTACTTTAAATTGCAACACCCGCTGCGCCTGACCGCGATCATTGGCTAAATCGACCAAATAAGGGGATATTTCAGGATCAGTCCGTAAAAACTCTTCTAATCGCTGCGCAAAAGCGTAAATAGCCTCGTGATGCGAACCAACCACGCGAATATTGACATCTTTTCCTGTTGGAGGACCATCTTTTTGCGGTCTGACGCGAATTTGATAATTATCCATTTCAAATTGAGCTTTTAACCGATTGCGAATATCATCTAAATGTTTTAAAGGATCATTAACAGGAAAATCAGCAAATATTTGATCCGCTTTTGCAGGTAATGTGACAATTAATGTCCCCAAATGACTACTAAAACTTTCTCGATAATCTTCATCAATTTTAAATCCCGCTAATCCTTCCACAGAATCAACCATTCCAGAGCCATCTTTTAAAATAAATTGGGCGATTTCTCGCACTTTTTGATCAGTGATATGAATGGGAGTATTGCTTGGGGCTTCCACATCAACAAAATAAACGGAATAATCATCAGGAAAAAATTGAATTTTCACAAACGGATAAACCCCAATGACTGAGCTAATCATCATCGCTAATGCAGCCACAAAAGCAATTAAAATAACCACTAAACTAGAAAAACGAAAACGCAACACAATACGTAATAAATGGGTGCTTAAATGACGAAGAATTCTTATAGGCAAATGATCTTTTTCAACAATGACGATTTCCTTATGATGATCATTTGTCATTCTAGGGCCAAAATCAAGATAGTGAATGGGTAAAATGAATAAACATTCAATTAATGAAGCCACAATCGCATAACTAATGGTCATGGGAATTTGCGCAAAAAATTCCCCCGTTGATCCTGTCATAATGAGCATGGGTAAAAAAGCGGCAACGGTGGTGCTGGTGGCGGCAATCACCGGCAAAGCCACTTCGCTCGTGCCGTTAATAATGGCTTGCGCAATAGATTCGCCGCCTTGCTCAACGTGGCGATAAATATTTTCTACCACCACAATGGCATCGTCCACCACAATTCCTGTCACTAATACGAAGGCAAACAGAGAAATTTCATTTAAAGAATTCCCTGTCATATACATAATTCCAATCGTAACTGTAAAAGCAAATGGAATTCCAATGGTAATTAAACCTGCATTGCGAAATCCCATAAAATACCAAATAATGATGGATACTAATATAATCCCTGATAGCATATTAGAACCAAGGGTAAATAAATGGTCTTTTATTTTTACCGTAGAATCTTGTGTATAAATCACATTAACTTGTTCTGCTTCTAAAACAGGACGAAATTCTTCTAATTGTTTTTTTACTGCCTTTACGATATTTAAAGCATTACCTTGTTCTGATTTAATGACTTGTAATGTGAGGGAATTTTCGCCATTAACTGAGGTAGTAACCAACGGGTCACGGTAATCTAATTGCGCCTGCTCCATGACATCATTAACCCGCACAAAACTACCATCCGCATCTTGACGTAAAATTGTGGCTAACACTTGTTCGCGGTTATTAAATTTTTCATCCACAACGACCGTAAATTGTCCCGAATTGTCGGAGAATTGTCCCGCAGGAATAGCGATATTATTGGCACGTAAAGCATGAGCCACTTGTTGAAAAGTAACGCCTAATGCACGCATTTTTTCTGGGTTTAATAACAGATGAAATTCGCGCACTTGTTCGCCTTTATATTCAACGCGCTGCACACCTTGAATTTGTTCTAATTGTATCTTTAATTGATCAGCCATTAAGGCTAATGCCCGATTAGATCGTTGTCCCATTAAATTGACGGCAATCACAGGGACAAAATCATCAATAGTAATGGAAACAATATTGGGTGGATCAATAGAATCAGGCAATTCATTTAACATGCCCAATATTTTAAAGCGCACTTCGTTGTATAAATGATCATAATCATGATCATCTAAAAACTTTAAATGAATAGAAGAAAAACCACGAGAACTCACAGATTGAATAAACTCAATATCTTGTACCTTTTTCAGGGCATCTTCTAATTTTTGCGTCACCAATATTTCTACATCGCTGGGCGATGCGCCAGGGTAAAATGTTTGAATAATGACTTCCCCAAATTTTACGCTAGGATAACGCTCAACAGGAATGGCCAATAACGCAAATGCGCCCGCAACAATTAATAAAACAAAAATAAGATTGTAAAAAACAACTTGTTTTAAAGAAAATTTGATTAGGCTTTTCATGACAGAAAACAAATATTTTGAATGGGTTATTTTTTAACATAAATTTGCCGTTGCCGAAAGACTCGGGACAACGGCGAATAAAGGAAATAGAGAAAATTCGTCAGGTTTAGCTTTCGCGAGGAGTTTTATGTACGGTTTGATTCTCGCCACTTCCTTTTTTATCTTTATAGGTGCCGAAACCGCCTTTTTTGGTTTGGGATAATAAGCTGCACAATACCAGATAGCGGGGATCATTTTCTCCATAGGCGGTTTTTGCCGCGGTTAATAAACTGCCATCGTCAAGATGATCAGCCAATAATGCCGTTAAATCAGCGATATAGTCAGATAAATTGTCTCGTAAATTACTCATGGTGGGCGACTCCTTTTTGAATGGGTTTATTCGGGACGATGGCGCAATGCCTTGTATTTTTTTCGCGCTAAACGGCGACGATAACTAAAACGCCACCATGCTTTGCCTACAGGGAACAGAATGATCAGCACCAACAGTAAAAATAGGGTCGGACTTTGTAAAATACTGGCCAGAATGTGAACCAAGGTACTGCTATCAAACCAGTGTAGTAAATCTAAGGCGGGTTGATACCAATGGTGGCCGCCGTCCGTCACTTCCGCGCCATGAGACCCCTTAGCCGCACCATGCAGCACGTGACCCATTTCCGCTAAAGCCACTAAGAAAATAATACCATGCCCCAGATGCCCTAATTTTTCGTATAACTCTAATTTTTGCTGCTCTAAAGCCAATTCCCACCGCTCAATAGAGCCGCGTAAATGGGTTAATTTGCCCTCAATGTATTGCTGCTGATTGCGTAAGTTTTCAATTCCATAATCAAACTGATTCAACAACAACGGCCGTGCTGAAGCCGTCGGTTTTCCATCGGAGAATTGCTGTTGTTGCAAGGCAGTTAGGGCTTCATCTTCCCATTGCCAATCAAATCGCCACACATCTGCTCCGTGTTTATTCACAATATGCAAGCGTTCCAATAAAATACGTCGATTAATGTGTAAAGTTTCAATGGCTTGCGGAATCCGTCCCAACTCATAACTGGCGCGGGAAATGAGGCTTTTCATTTCGTGTAGTTCATGTTCGAGTTGTTCACGTGTTTTACAATACAACTCCGCATCGCTGACATTACCGTAATGGGCGTTGACGCGGCGCAGGTGATGATCCAGTTTATGGGCGGCGGTATCGATTTTATTGTACTGCCTATGTTGCGTCATGATGGGATTCAATAGAAACATTAAAGCAGAATAACCTAAATTGTCCTTGCCAAACAGTAAAAATTCTTCTAATTGCGCATTTAATTCTTGATTTTTTTCGGTTGTTATATCATGACGCGCCAAACCATAAATAGAAAACGCAATATAATTGCTGTCTTCTTCCGCTTTTAAGGCAATTAAACAAGGTTCATCATGAACCTTAAAAGACAATTGCCATTTGTCTTTTTCTGCAAAAGAAGCGGTGAACGCTTTTGGTTTAAATTCGGGGTTAAATTCAATAAATGTTACAGGATTTTTCAGTGAAAAATCAGCAGGCGTTAATTCAAATAAAGCTTTATTATCAGGTTCATAATGGCAATCGCCTGTTTTTTCTTTTTTCTCAACATCATAAAGCGGCAACGTCACTGTGTGATCGGCGGCTTTCAATTCGTCATCTATGATCAATACAGCAACAGACAATAATAAAGTTTCACTTTCATTGCCTAATGAAGTGTGTAAAGTCACCGTATCAGCAATTCGACATTTTTCATATTCAGCCGATACTTTGCGCCAACTGTCTAACAGCAATTGCTGCATATCTTGATGGCATTTGGCCGCAGGAATATGTAGGCGAAATAATCGCTTATTGCCGTCAGGATAACCCACCGCTTCTGTGGGTGGCGTGTTTTTATTCACTTGGTCTTCGTTAATGGGTAAATGTTCAGGTTCTTTGATGTGGCGAGAACCCACCGTGCGTTGACGGTCAAACAAAAATAAAAATTGGTAGTTGAGAGATTGGGGCATTGTGTCGTTATCCTGATGCAAACTTTTTAGCTAATTGTAGGGTTTTTTTGAGAGAAAACAAGCGATCATTATCCTTGTCAACCCATCACAATAAATCCTGCCCAATCTCGATAATGGCTTAAAGGATTAGGATGGGATTGGAAGGCGGTAAATTTAGCGGTGCAAGTGATACGGGTGTCGGGATAGGTTTGCTTGAATTGCTCAACAATCGCGGTAAATTCGGCTTGTTTCATGGTGCGCATTTTTTGTTTTGCTTTTTCAACTTGTTGATATAATTCAAGTTCTTTATGATTTGCCTGAATTTCGCATAGACAGTGGGCAAACATAAATGTACTGACTTCGTTGACTGACCACAATGTGCCAATGACTCGATTCGCGCCCGCCGCAGCTAAAGCAGGGCCAATTCCCAAAGGGGCAAGCCAACCCTCTGCGGCATTCCCTGTAACATTTGAAACACAAGCCGACAACACCACTAGCTCACTGTTAAAACGCATGGCTTGAATTAACCAAATCGGTAAGTCAATATTTTCTTTTTTATCCGCACCATTGAGCTGTAAACCGCTTAATCGGGGTTCGCCGTGCACATATTGACCATGGGTAATTAGCCACACTTGACGACTGTTTTTTAATTCGGCTATGGCTTGAAAAATAGGGTAATTCTGTTCTGGGCTGTCTCGTTTAATGAGGTCTTTAGCGATTTGCGTGTGCCAGTGTTGCTCAACCCATAAGGCCTCTGGAACGGCGCAGGGTAAATTGGAATGAGGCGATAAACTGAATAACCAACGCTGTTGGGTGTCGTAATAACGCTCGATTTGATGAAACCAGTGGCTAATGCTAACGGCACGATTCAACCAAGCAGCGCATTGGTCTAAGGCTTCCCACGGTAATTGTCCCAAAGGTGCGGGAAAAATAACGAATAATTGCGTGCATTTTGCCTCTTTTGCGTATTTTTCTAAGGCATTAGCCACCGTTTGTACGGTGTTGCTGTTCATGGTGGCTTGCCAATGCGGGTCTGTGGGATTTTCAGCGGCGTGCCAGTCGTAAAAAGTCTTTCTTTCTTTAGAAACCACCCAATTATTGTCTTGATGATCCATCCAACGATCAGCCACTCCTGTTTCCTCGTCATTGTACCAGTGAATTTGGGCGCAATCTTCAGGCAAATCGTTTAACTTTAAGCCTTCTCGCGTCAAGGTTAAGTATTTTAATGTGCCAGTATTCGGGTCAAAAAATAATTGGACAATGGCTTGATGTGCTTGTAATTTTTGTTGGCATTGGCTTATGGAGACGCGCTGTAACCAGTTTTGAAATTGGGTTATCCACGCTTGCGCTACTGACCAAGGGTCTGCGGGTTTAACGGGGAGATCACTGATTAATCGATTGAAACTGTCTCTTAAAGCATCCCATGCCAATTTGCCTATGGTTTGTTTCCAATCTTGAGGCAAATTATTTTGCGCCACCATTAATCCCATGCGACTGCGTTCTAAAGTGTCCCAAATGGATGCAAGGGAAATCGTGTCTTGTTGACACTGCTCTTTGAGCCGCACAGCCGCCCAGTTGTGTACATATTCGCCCAAACGACTGTGGAGTGGTTCGTAATGCGCCACAAGGTAATGAAGGCGTTGATTTAAAGCGGCAAAAGTGACTGTAATATTTTGTTGTTCTAAAGCCAGCGGGAACAGGTGCGCTAATTCTTGTTCTAGCGTTCTTTTAAGGTAATCGCCTATATCGCCCAATAAACAAGCGGTAAGTATTTCGCGGCGCAAGGTATCTTCATCAGTTTGCGCGTGTAGGGTAAATGTTTGAAAAAAAGGCAGCAATTGCTTGGTTTTTTCTTTGTTTTGTTGCCAAAGCGGGTCTAAAGCAGGGTCGGTTTGTTGAGTGAGTTGTTGTAGGGTTTGGTGTAGCGTGGAGTCAAAGTTTTCGCTGTAGCTGAATTCAGGCGATAAATGCCGTTGAATGAATTGGGCTTTTTTGGGATTAGGATTTAACGGCGAAAGCAACCAATTTTTCAAAATGAATTTGCTGGTTGGAACTAACCAAGATTGCCATGCAGGTGCAGCAAAAAAAGAACGTAAGCGTTCAGGTTGTTGCCAAATTGGCGTGTCCTGCCACTCCTCATCGGGTTTATCCGTGGTTAGGCTAAGTAAGGCTAAAGTTAAAGCAGAGAAATTGTGTAGCGTCCACAATTCATCATCTAAGGAATACTGCTGACAATAATTGTGGTGCAATATTTTAAGTATTTCTTTTTGTAGATTATCCGCTTCTTTCAGCCAGTTGGGATTATTTGCCAAGGCGTATTGTTTTTGTTGGGCATGGTCGCGGAGCGTGTGTTGCTCTTGTTGCTGTTTACGTAAAAAATAGCGACGCGGCCAGTGCCAGAGTTTATCCCTCAGGCGGGTGGAGTGGACTGGAGATAATGCCAGAGTAAGCTGTTCAATTTTTTGTTCATGCGCTTGGATTTTATTGCGTAGCTGCTGGTTTTGCCCATCAAAATCACTCAAATTTTCCCAGCGTTCCAACAACCCAGATAATTCCTTATGGTATTCGCTTTGTTCAATCAGATACAAGGTTTCCGCCAAAGCCAACAAATCTTCCGTATCAAGACAGGGAAAAACCCGTTGCGGCTGTTCAGGCTGATGCCAACGAGTGACATTGTCCTCCCAAAGTTGCCTACAACCTTGGGCGATGACTTCGGGATCGTGATCGGTAGATAAATGATTTCTCCAGTTATGGGCTATTTCCCCAGCAACCTCAGAACGACGCAGTCCCACCCAAGACCATACCCCCAAATAGGGCAGTTGGTCTATGACTAGGGCGGCTAACCTTTGGTTGCCAAATGAAGAGATATGATTATCGTATAACCCCAGAATCTGATCCGCCAGCCCCGCGTGTTGCTGCGCCATAGCGAGCCACGATTGCGCATGAGTGAGACCTGTCTCGTAATATTCTATTTGCTTATCCACACGCGTGAGTTGCCCGTAGCTACCACCTGTATTTTTGTATAACAATAGAATCTTCCCCGCCAGCCCCGCGTATTGTTGCGCCATAGCGAGCCACGATTGCGCGTGAGTAAGACCTGTCTCCTCATATTCTATTTTCTTATCCACACGAGTGAGTTTCCCATAGCTAAGACCTGTGTCGATGTATAAATTCAGAATCTGCTCCGCCAGCCCCGCGTGTTGCTGCGCCATAGCGAGCCACGATTGCGCGTGAGTGAGACCTGTCTCGTAATATTCTATTTCCTTATCCACCCGCGGCGGGGTGAGTTTCGCGTAACTATACCAAAATTATGTGAGATATAAAAACAAATTAAGTTTTAATATCTAGCTAGATATTAGGTATAAGATACTGTTTAATTTTATTAAACTTAAACACTTTACCTGACAAAAAGGTCTCAAACATACTAGTGACTTCTTTAAAGCTTGATAGACGATGAAAATTCTTTCTGACCCAATTCTTACCTTGAAGCCAAATATCCTCGACTGGATTTTGCTCTGGGGCATTGGGCGCAAATCTTAATAAACGAACTTTCCATTCTGATTCTGGAAGTCCCCCATTTAATTTCTCTAAATAAGTTCTTAAACCTTCAGAACGATGATAACTTGCACCATCCCAAATAATCACATGACGGGCTTCTTTATATCTGTAAATGAGCCAGTTAATAAAGTCTATCGTATATTTTGTATCAGCTTTCTTTGCCCTATCTAAAATAAATTCTCCCGTATAAATATTCACCGCTCCATACCACGTTTGAGACGTGCGATAATTACTCATCTTTATTGACGTTCTTTCTCCTTTTTTCGACCAAACATAACCACAAATATCTCCCCACAACTGATGGCTTTCGTCTTGCATCCAGTACATTACCTCTCCACTTTCTATCTGTTCACGCTCCTTATCTATTAAATCCTTAATCTCTTTTTTTTTAGCTTCTACTTTTACCTCATCTTTTGCCGAATTCTCTTTGTGTGTCTTCTTATAACTTAAATTCGCTTCTTCTAATAATTTAGTATAAGAAGTATTTGAAGAATAGAAAACATCATACTCCTCTTTTAAGTATCTCTTTAGTTCCTCTATTGTTATTGTCTTCTTTTCTTGTATCCAATTAATCACATCTTCTCGTTCACGCGGCTTTAAATACCCTGGTGAGCCTTTATACGCTAACTTTAATCCTTCAACCCCTGACGCTAAATAAATGGCTTTCCATTTATCCACAAATTGCACACTGACACAATACGCTAAAGCCGCTTCCGCACGCACAAAACCAAGCAAAGACATTCTTACTGCCATCGCTCGCTTCACTTCTCTCGCCTCACCTGTTGACATTAACTCTTCTAAATCTTCATATCTTTTGTTCATTATTCTCTCCTATTTGAAAAGTATTATTATATGACTCTGAAAAAATTGGTATAGCACCTGTGTTGGAGTATAACTTCAGAATCTTCTCCGCCAGCCCCGCGTGTTGCTGCGCCATAGCGAGCCACGATTGCGCGTGAGTGAGACCTGTCTCGAAATGTTCTATGGCTTCATTCCATTGCGTGAGTTCGGCACACTCCACACCCATGTCAAAATATTGCTCAAGAACCAGCACCCCCCATTCAGGATCATCCAGCGATTTTCCTTGGGCTTGCCAGTCTTCTTTTAATTGCGCTAGGGCGGTGGATAAGGTGTCCATTTTTATTTCCTGCAAGTTTGTTGTTGTTTGAATTAGGATGAATAAGTGATTATTTTGTTAAATTTTGATCATAACATATTCCCTAGATAAAAAGCGTTTCTATCTCTTCCAATGTCAAATCCATTATTTTTGCAATATCATGATGGCTCATTCCCATTTTTTTCATTTTTATTGCAGTTTGCAACAAGGCTTTTTTCATGCCTATTTCTTCACCAATGACAATGCCTCTTTCCTCACCAATGACAATGCCTCTTTCCTCACCAATGGCGATGCCTATTTCTATCCCTTCTTCTTTGCCCTCCAATTTCCCCAATACATAAGTCGATTCATACATACTGGCTTGATAATGCAAGGCTTCTTGATGACGTTCATAAGCCAAGCGTTCTTGTGGATTCATTTTTAACACGTCTAAAGTTTCTTTAGCCTCTTTTAAACCTTTAGCGGTAAAATTATCTTCAATCTGCTCATTTTTAAGAAAATAAATCCATTCATCTAAAGTATCTTTTGCCACATTATTAAAATTACGCAGTTCAATTAAATAATATTCAGGATATAAATCCGCAATTCTTTGTGCAGAATATAACTGCTGTTGTTCTGCGCTCAATTCTAACTCAGTTTGATTATGCAAACCAATAAAGCGCGTCGTACCATGATAAATATAATCATCGCCTTTACCTAAATCAAAATGCAAAATATTCACCGAAATGACTTTACTCACTTCAGAATAAGGCGCACCTTTAGGCAAATGCTCAGTGATTACTTTAGAACTGGCATAAAGAATTCGCTGCAAATAATCTAATTCACGCGAAAATTGCACTTCTACAATATAAATTTTCTCATCGCGGTCTTTGACTTTAATATCGACGCGATTAAATTTATTATCTTCCGTGTCTTGATTGGCTTCACTTTCTAATATTTCAAGAATCTGAATATCAGTAAATAATAATTCAGATAAAAACCCTTCCAAAATCCCAAAATTAGCCTTACTGCGCAGAATTTTTTTAATTGCCCAGTCAAAGCTGATGAGTTTGCGTGTCATCATCGCCTCATTAAATTAAAAAATATAAAGCCACCATTGCCATTTCTCCCACTGAATAAGCCACCGATCCTAACCACGCCAATACCAAAATGGTTAGAAATAATGCAATGACATAACTGGTCATCATTAATAAGAGCTTTTCCATTATTTTTTTCCTGCGGATATGTAAATTCTCAGAATTTCAACGACAATAATAAACACAAATTTCTGCTCTATTAAGCATAAGAAATGCCACTCATCTGATGTATTCAACCGACAATCTTATCCATTCTTATGCTACACTTAGGCTAAATCGACCACAGATATGATTGTCGGACACGTCTATGCACTTGGGTTCACTGACCTCAATAAACTATTGCTACAGACGGATCAGATTGTCAATAGTCCTTCACATATTTTGCTTTCTCGTGGTTCTCACTGCATATTGGGTTGAAATAGAAACATAATGATGAATCGCACACCATTACCCCTACACTTATTGAAAATACTTAGTCTTTCATTACTGCTCAGTGGTTGCAGCAAAATGAGCGCGTTGCTGACCTCAGATTCCCCCTCCTCTCCCAAGCCAGAGAAAACGCCCGCGACGATGGCTGTCTCTGCGCCCGTTCACTCTCATGCTTCTGTGATTGGCGAAACACTAAATTATTTTAGTCAAATCAGTCAATTATCCGACGAACAATTGAAGAAAGAACAGCAAAAAGCCAAACGACAATGGACAAAAAATCCAAGTGTATTAAATCGTCTCCGTGTGGTATTAGTGACGGGCTTATCTCCGCGCCATGCTGATCCAGAACAAGCCTTAAAATGGCTTGAAGGCTTTTCTGAGCAAGAATTGGAAACAGACCCTTCTTTACGGCTTATGTATCTTTATTACACAGCCAATTGAAACAGCAAGCCCAACAAAGCAAATTGCAAATGCAATTGCAAGAAAGTAAAATGCAGCAGGTGAAATTGCAAAGCGAATTGCAACAAACCCATGCCCAAAAAGCACAATTAGAAAGTAAACTGGAAGCTCTAAAAACCATAGAGACCCAATTTTCCAGTCGTCCCGCCATCACCCCCACGGTCACACCATGAATGTCCCTGCAAAAACCATCTTAATCGTTGATGACGACGAAGATTTGCGTCGTTTATTGGGTTTGCGTCTCAAAAGTGCGGGTTATCAGGTGGTTACAGCCGAAAGTGGGGAACAAGCCCTCGCCCACTTGAGCATCACCCAACCCCAATTGGTTATTACTGACTTACAAATGTCAGGGATGGATGGACTTACTTTTTTTCGCCAGCTTCACCAACAGCGACCCGCTTTACCCGTTCTGATTCTGACGGCACACGGCACTATTCCCAGTGCTGTCACCGCATTACAAGAGGGCGTTTTCTGCTATTTAACCAAACCATTTGAACCTGACGAATTGTTAGAACAAGTGGCAAAAGCACTATTATTAAACACAGAAATTCCCCTTGCTTCAGACAGCGAACAATGGCGCGCTGATATTATCACTCGCAATTCTGAATTATTAGAATTATTAAATGAAGCAAAATTAGCAGCGGCCAGCGAAGCCAATATTTTTATTAGTGGAGAAAGTGGCACAGGAAAAGAATTATTAGCACAAGCCATTCACCGTGCCAGTTTGCGCCATGAGAAACCCTTTATTGCCGTCAATTGCAGTGCCATTCCTGAACATTTATTTGAATCGGAATTATTTGGTCATGTGCGGGGAGCATTTACGGGGGCAATTGCGCACCATCAAGGTTTATTTCAAGCGGCGCATGGGGGGACTTTATTTTTAGACGAAATTGGCGATCTTCCACTTCCATTACAAACCAAATTATTGCGTGTGTTGCAAGAGCGGCAAGTGAGAGCGGTAGGCGCGACCCAAACCGTTGATATTGATGTGCGCATTATTTCTGCCACGCATTTAAATTTAGAACAACGAATGCAAAGCGGACAATTTCGAGAAGATTTATATTATCGGTTAAAAGTAGTGACATTTAATTTGCCGCCATTAAGTGCGCGTCGGGAAGATATTCCTTTGTTGGCTCAACATTTTCTCAACCAATTGGCACAACGCAATCACAAAGTCATTACAGGATTTTCGCCCGAAGCATTAGAATTACTGGTTCATGCTAATTTACCGGGTAACGTTCGGCAACTATTTAATATTATTGAACAAACAGTAGTACTTTCTGTCAGTCCCATTATCCCTGCGGCTTTGGTACAAAAAGCGTTACAGACAAAAGAACCTGATTTATTGTCTTTTAATGAAGCGCGCAGTCGTTTTGAACGTGATTATTTGGTGCAATTATTAAAAATTGCTCACGGCAATGTTACGCAAGCGGCTCGTATGGCTAAACGCAATCGCACTGATTTTTATAAATTACTGAATCGGCATGAATTAGACCCTAGTTTTTTTAAAGAATAAAAACTACCATGATAGATGTATCGTCTGAATTAGAATTGTACAGAATTTTTTAATTGAATGATTTAACTTTCTACAGGTAAAAATGATGATAAATCCAAACTCATCTCAAAGTGAATCAGATCGTTTTGATCCCCAAGTGCATTTAAGTTTTAGCCTGCATTTTCACGAGCGAGAACAGTTAAAGCAACTGGCCATCACACGCGGTTGCAGTGTGGAAGAATTACTGCAACAACAAGTGCGGCAATTATTAGATCAACAGGCGCAAATGAAAAAATAATGATGCCTGATTTTGATCGCTGTCCCGTTTGCGAATTTAACATCGATTCGACGGCGAATCGCTGCCCACAATGCGGTTGGGAATTGCCTTATTTTCTTAATTTAACTCCAGAAGATATTGCCAATTATCGCGTGGCGTTAAAACAAGCACAATTGGCGTGGCAGCAGCAGCAACAACAGCCCCCTCCATCGCCTTCCACAAGCGCACCGTCTGCCCCTGCAACGCCACCATTACACAGCGAAGCCGAAGAATCAGCCCACGATTTTGCCCAACGTCTCTATGAGAGTGGTCCCCACGCAGCGGGGTATGCTAATGTGTTATTGGGGCATTATGATGAGAAAAAGCACAGTTTACCGTTATTAATCACGTGGCCGTCATGGATGTCTATGTCACTCAATGGCTTATATGTTCACGTAGAACCAGAAACGGTGAAAACGCTAACCGCACAAACCCGCTATCCTGTGTGGGTGCAACTAGATGCTGATGAACAAAAACACATCATTGTGCGCGGTTTGTCCTTAGAAATGCCTGACAAGCAACATTTAGGCATTAAACAGTTTGAAGATGAGCAATACTGGACGTGGGCAACGCAGCATCACACATTAGGCGGCTATCAACAATATTTGGCTGCACACACCTTAAAAAATCATCACCAAACCGCACGCGATTGTGTACAAACATTACAAAAACAACAACGTAGACAAGAACAATTAGTATTAATTAGCGGTTTTGTGATTGCGGGATTTGGCAGTGCATTAGGGACGGGATTAGCGTTTCATTGGTTTGAACATTTCGCTTTAATTATTGCGGGAGGATTAGTTGGTACATTACTGTTATTAGGCAGTAGTTTCTTAATTTACATGGCCATGACCACATTAAGTGTTTGTCAAGAAGCTACTTTATTTGCCATTGAGTCGATCAATGGACAGCGATTAACGCAAAATTATATCCGAATTAATCGCCACGATACGCCCGTGATGCAAATTCGCGGTTGGGCGATTGATAAAGTGGCTGAAATGCCCGCAGGTGGCGTGCTAATTGTTGCGGGTTCGGATGTAATTACCGCGCTATACGGGCGCGAACGTCCTGATGTGGTGCGCACTTTGGGGGGAGAACAATATCGTTATTGCGGTTTTTCTGCGGCATTTTATAGCGAATTATTGCCTCAAGGTCATTATGATTTACCATTAAGAATTTTACGCCATGATCGCAGTGCTTATTTTTCTCCTGAGAAAACAGTGCGTTTATTGGTTGAATAAGCAATAATTAACCGACCAAATAACTGCCCGTTCCCACCGCAATTAACACATTTTCATCGTTAAATAATTCCATTCGCGTCACCGCAACTTTACGTCCACTACGCAACACGTTTGCCGTCGCAATAAAATATTGACCGCGTCCCGGCCGCAAGTAATCAATCCGAATGTCAATGGTGCTGGTTTTATCGATCCCTTCCATGCGTTCATTTTCCGAGAGATTCTCCTTAGTTTTAAAGGCATTGGCAATCGCAATCATCCCACCCGCCACATCTAACACCGATGCAATCACGCCTCCGTGCAAAATGCCGTGGACATAATTGCCAATTAATTCCTCGCGCATTTCCAAACGCAAACGCACTTCACCTAAATGCAGACTATCAATTTTTAAACCCAGTAATTTATTAAATGGCATTTTGTTTTCAAACGCCACCAATAAGCGATTTAATAATTCATCTAAAGATTGTTCTTCGCGGCTGTCCATAACGTTCTCGTGATGTGAATGGAAATAGAAAAATGCACTATTCTTTTTGGATCACTAAACTGACTTTAACAAAATCCATTTCGCGCAATTTTGCCATTAATCTTATCACTTCTCCATAAGGTAAACGCTCATCGGCTTTTAAATGTACCGTGGGGACTTCTTGCATATTTTTTTTATAGTCCATTACTAAAGACAATAAACGCGCTTTTAATTCGTCTTCAGAAATAGAAAAATCCTCATTTTGAAAGAAAATCTCACCCGCTGCATTTAAACTAATGACCATTAATTCGCCTTTATCATTGGCTTTAATATCATCCATTTGTGCCGAAGATTTAGGCAATTGAACATTCACGCCTTCAACCAACAAAGGCGAGGTGATCATGAAAATAATCAGTAACACTAACATCACATCAATATACGGCACCACATTCATGTCTGCCATGCGATGTTTACGGCGACGGTGTTGGCGGGGAACTGCGCTGGCCATAACGTTATACTCCAAACTCTGGATTGTGATCCAAATCAATGACGGGCGCAGGCGCAGGCGTTGGATTGGACGCAGGTGCGGCACGCGCATAGGCTTGACGCTGTAATAATCCTGTAAACTCGTCTAAAAATGCGTCATAACGGGTGGTTAAACGGTCTAAATCATCCGCATAATGGTTATACGCCATGACCGCAGGAATCGCCGCAAATAAACCCATCGCCGTGGCAATTAACGCCTCCGAAATACCAGGCGCAACCATCGCCAATGTCACCTGTTGTACGCCTCCAAGCGCATGAAACGAACTCATAATGCCCCACACCGTACCAAATAAACCAATGTAAGGACTGACCGAACCAATGGTCGCTAAAGTGGTCAAATCGCGGTCTAACAAGTCCAATTCTCGATTAAATGTCACACGCATCACACGCTGGCAACTCTCAACAACACTTTCCGGCAGAATATGATGCTGCCGCCGCAATTTTGCGTATTCGGAATAACCCGCAGCAAAAATATTAGCCATGCCAGTGGGCGGTTTTTTGAGGCTATTTAAGCGATTGTATAAACCATTTAAATCACGACCTTTCCAAAATTCTTCTTCAAAATCATTAGCTTGTTTTTTAGCACGATGCAATACCCGACTGCGCCGCAAAATCAGCATCCATGATAATACGGACAATAACAACAACAATGCCATCACGCCTTGGACTAAAGGGCTGGCATGTAAAACAAGTTCAACAAGAGATAATTGGCTGGCGGCTTGGGTAAATTCATTCATGATGTGAGTATGTTTACAATAGACAAAGGAATCGCCCGCGCTCGCCCTGTGCTGGCATTGACGGCAGCCAACGTTATTTGTGCTTCATTGAGTATTTCAATATCCCGACAAACCCATTGCCGTAACACTAAAGAAGCCCGACGACAATCGATCAGTTGTACACCAATCAACAAGTGATCATCAAAACGAGCGGGCTTTATGTAATTTATTTCCAGTCGTTTTACCATAAAAATCACGTCGTGATCAGCTTTTAAAAGCGATTGTTGAAACCCTAATTGCCGCAACCATTCCGTACGAGCGCGTTCTAAATATTTTAAATAATTGGCGTAATAAACTACACCCGCCAAATCGGTGTCTTCATAATAAACTCGGACTGGCCAGAGAAATTCAGGATAATGCTTGGTTATTTCTGCCATTTTTTACCTATTTTTTAGCGATAAAAATAAGGTTCATTTCACAATAAATTAGGTAATGACAGAAGGTTCTGTTCTCCCTGTTAATTCAGTAATCTTTGCCAATTCATTTGCCACTTTAATTAAAGGAGCTAACACGTGTTGTGTGTCTTGCGTATGTTCCGCATTATCGTTGGACATGGCTTCAATATAAACGCGCAATGTTGCACCTTCAGTACCTGTTCCAGATAAGCGGAAAATAATGCGCGCTTGATGATCGAATAAAATGCGCAATCCTTGATTTTCACTCAAACTATTATCGACAGGATCGCGGTAACTAAAATCATCACAATGCTGCACACAATAGCCCGCAAAACATTGTTTAGATAATAAGGGCATTTGTTGTCTTAAATGCGCCATGACACGATGAGCCGCTTCTGTATCAATGGCTTCATAATCGTGGCGCGTGTAAAAATTACGCCCATATTTTAACCAATGTTCCCGTACAATTTCACTGACAGATTGCTGTTTGACGGCTAAAATATTTAACCAAAATAAAACAGCCCACAAACCATCTTTTTCTCGCACATGATTAGACCCCGTGCCGAAACTTTCTTCACCGCACAAGGTAACTTTTCCTGCATCCAATAAATTACCAAAAAATTTCCACCCTGTTGGCGTTTCAAAACAAGGAATTCCTAATGTTTCCGCGACCTTATCGACGGCTGCGCTGGTGGGCATAGAGCGTGCCACGCCCGCTAAACCGTGTTGATAGCCCGGCACCAAGTGGGCATTGGCGGCTAAAATTGCAATACTGTCTGAGGGCGTGACAAAGAAATTCGCCCCTAAAATCATATTACGGTCGCCATCCCCATCCGAAGCCGCGCCAAAATCGGGCGCGTTATCGCCATACATAATACGAACCAGCTCGTCCGCGTAAGTCAAGTTAGGGTCTGGATGGCCGCCCCCGAAATCAGGCAACGGCATGCCATTGATCACACTGCCTTCTGGCGCACCCAATTGTTTTTCAAGGATAAATTTCGCATACGGCCCTGTCACCGCGTGCATGGCATCGTAGCAAATACGAAATCCTGAGTGAAATAAGGCTTGAATCTTTGGAAAATCAAAAATCTGTTGCATTAATTCAGCATAATCTAACACCGAATTAACCACCTCAATGTGCATTTCGCCTAAACGGTGATGTCCCAATTGACTTAAATCAATAAAGGTTTCATTTTTTATCATGCGATAATGGCTAATTTCTTGGCTGCATTGATAAATTAAATCCGTTATTTTCTCTGGTGCGGGGCCACCATTCCCCATATTATATTTAATGCCGAAATCGCCTTCTATTCCCCCAGGATTATGACTGGCTGATAAAATAATGCCACCAAACGCCCGCGATTGACGAATTAATGCTGAAGCGGCAGGGGTCGATAAAATGCCATTTAAACCGACTAAAACCCGCCCAAATCCATTTGCTGCTGCCATTTTTAAAATAATTTGAATCGCTTCAACATTATAATAACGCCCATCCCCTCCTAAAACTAAAGTCGTGCCTTGAAAATTATCTAAGGCATTAAAAATAGACTGCACAAAATTCTCTAAATAATGCGGTTGTTGAAACACCGTTACTTTTTTGCGTAAACCAGAGGTGCCGGGCTTTTGTCCTGCAATGGGATGGGTAGAAATGATTTGTAATGTCATAAAGGCATTCCTTAATAATGTAAATTAAGCCAAAGGTAAAGTAAAAGATAAAATATTGCCATTGCCTTTATTGGGAACGTCTAAGCCCAATTGTCCTTTCATACGCTGTATTAAACCATTAATCACTGCAAATTCTAACGTTTTACTGTCTAGGCTATTTAACTCGTTAATAATATCAGTATTAATCCATTGCAGCCACTGAGAACGTGACCACGTGACACCATAATCTCGCAACCAAAATTGCGCCTGTTTAGAGGACACCGTCACCCCAATATCAAGCTGCGCAGAAAGGCTATTTTGAACCAAAGCATGACGAATATAAACCTCCCAAATCTTCGCCAACCACGGACGATAACCTAACACAATGGGAAACGAGTGAGATACTAAATTAATTTTAGCGTTATATTTATCCAATAAATAACTTAATTGCACGCGAGTATCCTGAATAATATCCCGCATCATAATTTTTTCTACATCCACATTAGGCTTACGAATATCTTCTAGCAATAATAAGTTATCAATACTCGCTAACATGTGATAACGGCTGTCTTCAATTTCTTGCACATAAGACTGTGGATTCGTGGATAATTTATCCCAATCTTTTAATAAAATTTTAGTAAAACCACTCATGCGAATTAATGGAGCTTTTAAATCCTTTGCGGCAATTTTAGAAAAATTACGCAATAGTTCATTTTGCTGTTTTAATAAGCGTTTTTGCGAAATTAATTGCAAATGATTATAAATGCGGGCTAACACCTCTTCTTTTTGAAATGGCTTGATAATATAATCAATTGCACCGGCTTGAAAGCCTTTTACTTTCTGTTCCACATCATCTAAAGAAGTGATAAAAATAATCGGAATATCACAAGTTTTCTTATCTTCTTTTAAAGCTTTACACGTCGCCAAACCATCTAATTTTGGCATTAAAATATCAAGCAAAATTAAATCAGGAATGGCCTGTTCGACTTGTTTTAAGGCTTCGATACCATTTGTGGCGGTTCGTACCGAATAACTTGCCCGTGTTAAGACCAATTTTAAAATGTCTAAATTAACAGGAGTATCATCGACAATTAAAATATCAGCGGCTTGGGTGTGATTTAACATGGGTTTTATGTTCCTAAAAAGAATGGTTTAAAATACGTGCTTTTTCTACCGCTATTTGCTGAGGAAAGAGAAAAATAAAATTAGAGTATTTTATTAAAATTTAATAATAAAAACAATTTGTTATTCTCTCTCCGAGTCTGGTTATCCTCTTCGTTTTTCTTGCCACACCAAATAAAAAAAGCGTAAATCGCCCCAATAACGTTTGGTTAAACGTTTCGGGTCTTGTCCCCAGCGAAACAACCATTCTAAACCCACTCGTTGCATCCAGCGCGGAGCGCGTTTTTCCGTGCCTGCGGCGAAGGCAATGGCCGCACCAATGCCTAACATCACTCCGACATGAAGTTGTGATTGGTATTTTGCCATCCAAAACTCTTGTTTTGGCGATCCCAAGCCGACAAATAAAATATGTGGTTTTACGGCATTGATTTGTCGAATTATTTTTTCAATTTCTTCCTGATTTTTCTCAAAACCCAACGGTGGGCTATACGTGCCAACCACGGACAAAGCCGCGTAACGTTTTTGCAAAATTTCCGCGGCTTGCTGTGCCACACCAGGCGGCGCACCCAACAGGTAAACACTCAAGCCATTTTTTGCCGCTTGTTCACACAACGCAGGCAGCAAATCTGCGCCCGTTACGCGCTCAGGCAAGGGATTTTTTAACCACCGAGAAGCCCAAATCAACGGCATTCCATCCGCAACCCGTAAAGCCGCTTTAGCATACACTTCACGAAAAGCCGCGTCATCGGCCAAGCGCACAATGTGATCGGCATTGGGGGTGACGATGAGTTGAGATTGCTGTTGACGGGCTAATTCGATAATTTTCTCTACAGTCTCAGCAAAAGTTAAATGATTGATCGCAATTCCATTTAAAATCAAATCATTCCGTGCTTTCATGTTGCATATCCTGCTGGTTTTGTGAGGTGGTTTTTTGTCTGGGTTTGACGCGGGCAGGAACACCCACCGCGATGCTGTTGGCGGGTACATCATGTATAACAACTGCGTTGGCACCAATCACCACATCATCGCCAATCGTAATCGCTCCCAGTAATTTCGCACCCGCACCAATATCCACTCGATGGCCGATTTTGGGTGCGCCCCGCCGATCCGTGTGGCGCAAACCAATGGTGACTCCATTGCGAATAATCACATCATCTCCTATTTCCGCATCACCACTGATGATAATGCCACCAAAATGATCAATACGTACCCGCCGCCCTAATTTTGTCTCACAAGGCAGTTCGATCCCCGTCAAAATTTGTACCAGTAAATACAAAAATTTGTAGAGAAATGAAAAAGGTAAACGCAACCAGCGCGATTTTATACCATAACGCCACTGCCCAAAGCGATACACCACCATCACCCAAAGCCCTTGCCGTGCTGGATTACGATAGTGAGTACGCCAATCTTCTCTCAAGTTATCAAACATTTAGCCCTTCACCGCGTCGCGTTGATCCGCCGGTACGGGCAAGCGTCCCGTCACCACTAGGTAACGCATACTTTGCCCTTCAAATCCCAAAGTAAATAGGTTAAGAAAAACACTAACCCATTGATTATCATAAATATAAACATCTTGAATACGATAACCTAACGCACAGCCCCGACTGGGGGGCAATTGACGATCTGCTTGTAGAACTTGTGTTGTTTTGGTTTGATCGTGGGTAATTTTTAAACGAAACCGCTTGGCTTCACCAAAACCAAAACAATCCGCCTCATTCGCCGCATTAATTTCTTCTAAAGTCACCGTGTAAGTATCTTGCATTAAAGGAGCTAATGGCGGATGTAAAGAAAACTGCACTTTGCCACGATCTGCACCTATATCTGTGAATAAACGACCCACCACTTGCTGTCCTTTATTGTCAGGAATAATTTGATAAGGCGCAAGAAAAGTATGTTGTAATGAAGCAAGGCTTTGACGAAAATCAGATAGCGTTAAATGACCTTCTACATTTTCGTGAAGTTGGGGCTTAATCGCATATTTATTTTTAGCCACATCTATCACATAAGTATTGGAAAAATGACCGCCTTGTCCATCGTAAGTACCAAACTGCTCAAAAGCTAAATATTGACCTTCTTGAGAAAAGCCAATGAAATTTAAAACAGCCGCTTCCCCCGCTTGTGTCCACACGGGAAACAGTAAAAAAACCAGTGATAATACTTTACGCGATAATTTAAACACTGATAAACTCCTTTATGCACAAAATGTAAAACAGAAAATAGCACCACTCCCATCACTTTCCTTATGGTTTGGACAATTTCCTGCGTTTTCAATTCGTGGCGCATTATCCTTTGTTGAAAGGTTAATGTGTTCGCCCAATTTTTTAAATTGCTCTTTCAAGTGCTGAAACGATAGAGACTGGCTGAAAAACATCATTCGCATAACGTTTAAGAGCCGATCAATAGGGTTCAAAATCGGATTTTAACTTGAAAAGCACGCTGAGTGTGATTTTTAGGTGGTTTGGTAGGGTTTAAATTGAGAATGGTTGGATGGCCTAAAGTGGGCTTGATTTAGGCCATACGGATAAAAGTACCCAAACAAAAATAATTTCTCTCCCGCTCTCACATTCCAGCGTGGGAGCGAGAAATGGCGAGAATAATCAGAAAATATCTATTTATATTAATAACATTAATCCATTCACAATAATACTAAATTATCCCGATGAATTAATTCAGATTCAGACACATAGCCTAATAATTCAGCAATGCGGTGACTCGGTTGGCGCATAATTTTTAATGTTTCTTCAGCGGAATAATTAATTAAACCCCGCGCAATTTCTCGTCCTTCGCTGTCCACACAACTGACCATATCACCGCGGGTAAATTGTCCGCTGACTGCGGTGACTCCAATGGATAAAAGACTACTGCCCGAACGGGTTAATTTTTGTACTGCGCCTGCGTCTAAAGTAATCTCGCCTCTGACTTTTAAATGCGCGGCAATCCATTGTTTTCTGGCTAATAATTTCGGTTGAGCGGGTAATAATAACGTGCCATAATCCGCGCCTTCAGCGATTTTGAGTAAAACAGAAGGCACTCGTCCCGACACAATCCACGTCGCTGTATCCGAACGAGCGGCTAAACGAGCAGCACGTAATTTAGTCAACATGCCACCACGACCTAAACGGCCACCACTGCCACCGGCCATGGCTTCTAACTGTTCATCTCCTGCAAAACCTTGTTTTACCAACGCAGCGGTGGGGTCTTGGCGCGGATCACGTTCGTATAAGCCTTGTTGATCCGTTAAAATCACCAATAACTGGGCTTCAATCAAATTTGCCACCAAACCGCCTAAAGTATCATTATCACCGAAACGAATTTCATCTGTGGCGACGGTATCATTTTCATTGATCACGGGAACAACGCCTAGACTTATCAAGGTTTTCAAGGCACTGCGGGCATTTAAATAACGTTTACGATTCGACAAATCATCATGCGTCAACAACACTTGTGCAGTATGAATGCCGTGTTGTTCAAAAAATGATTCGTAAGCCCGCACCATGCCCATTTGTCCCACAGCAGCCGCGGCTTGTAAGTGATGCAACTCGTCGGGGCGTTCTTGCCAGCCCAAACGCTTCATGCCCTCGGCCACCGCACCCGATGACACCAGCACCAATTCAATACCGCTTTGGCGCAATCGCGCCATCTGCGCCACCCAATCGGCAATTGCTTCTTTATCTAAACCACGGCCTTCGTTGGTCAGCAAAGCACTGCCGATTTTGACTACCCAACGTTTAGCCCGACCTAAATTTTCCCGTTCCGTCGTCATGTTGACTCTCTGTCAATGTCTAAATCAGTTTTTGGACGTTCTTCTTCTGCTTGGGAGAATGCTGCAACGGCTGATTTTGGCGGAGGAAGTGTTTCTAAATACTGCATCACTTGCTGACACAAGTTTAAACATCCCGCGCCCGTTGCCGCAGACACGTGAAACACTCGCCCTGTCCAACCCATTTCTGTCACCAACGTTTCAACCCAATCTTCTTGTTCATCGCTGGCCAATAAATCCAATTTATTCAACACTAACCAACGTTCTCGCTGTGCTAAATCTGCGCTATATTCGGCCAATTCAGCTTCAATCGTGTGAAAAGCCGACACAGGATCGCCCTCCACCGGCATCACATCCACGATGTGTAACAACAAACGAGTCCGCGCCAAATGTTTTAAAAACTGAATCCCCAAACCCGCGCCGTGCGCTGCTCCCGCAATCAAACCGGGAATATCAGCAATCACAAAATTCTGCTCATAAGACAACTGTACCACGCCCAATTGTGGGTATAACGTGGTAAAAGGATAATCAGCCACTTTCGGCCGCGCCGAAGAAACCGCACGAATAAACGTGGATTTACCCGCATTGGGCAAACCCAACAAACCCACATCGGCTAACACTTGCAATTCTAAACGCAATTCGCGCTGCTCACCGGGCGTACCGGGCGTGGCATAATGTGGGGCGCGATTGGTGCTACTTTTAAAATTAAGATTACCCAAACCGCGCAGCCCACCGCGTGCCACTAACAGCGTTTGTTCATGTTTCACCAAATCGCCTAAATATTCGTTGGTTGTTTGATCAAAAACCACCGTACCAATAGGGACGCGAATATAAAGATTCTCACCACTTTTACCGGTGCATTGGTTGCCTTTGCCGTTTTCACCGGGTTGGGCGCGGTAAAGGCGTTGATAACGAAAATCAGCTAATGTATTCAAGCCGCTGTCTGCGACCAAATACACTCCGCCCCCGTGGCCGCCGTCGCCCCCGTCGGGGCCACCGAAAGGAATAAATTTTTCGCGGCGAAAGCTCATTGAACCGTCTCCACCGCGGCCAGCGATAACTTCTATCGTGGCTTCATCGACAAATTTCATAGTGACATGCCAAAAAAAACCCCAAAACGGGGCTTTTTTAAAAAAATACAGCGCAGAACGCAAAAATGCACATTCCAATCAATTAATACGAACTAAGCCGTTGCATGAGGAATAATGCTGACAAATTGGCGATTTTTGGGGCCTTTGACTTCAAATTTAACCGTGCCATCCGCCTTAGCAAATAAAGTATCATCTTTACCGATACCAACATTCAGACCGGGGTGGAAACGTGTTCCGCGTTGCCGTACCAGAATGTTACCGGCCAGCACGTCTTGGCCGCCAAAGCGTTTAACGCCCAAGCGTTTGGAATGGGAATCGCGGCCGTTGCGACTACTGCCGCCTGCTTTTTTGTGTGCCATTTGGGCTATCTCCAGAAAAAAACGGGTTTATTTATCCAAACTCGTGTGAATGGCCGTCGTGAAACCATCGGCAGCAATTTGGGTGACTTGCACTTCAGTATAATACTGGCGGTGTCCCATTTGTTTGCGGTAATGTTTGCGGCGGCGGAATTTGATAATTTTTACTTTTGGCGCACGGGCTTGTAAGCGCACCGTGGCAGACACTTTGCCTCCGCTGACGATGGGGGTGCCGACTTCAACCTTGTCATCGTCGCCAACCAGCAATACTTGATCAAAATCAACATTTTCGCCGGCTTCGGCGGTTAATTTTTCAATTTTCAACACATCGCCGGGGCGTACTTTGTACTGTTTGCCTCCGGTCTTGATCACAGCATACATCATTCCCAGTTCTCCCAAAATAAATGCGCGCTCCCTGAGCTGAACACGTGAGGTTTTTTGGGAGCAGCCGTAAAAAACAGTGAAGTATAGCGTTTTTTTAATAATCACACAAGTATTTAGACGCGCCCGCAGCAATTCTCAATTTAACCCTTTACCCCCAACAATGTTTTTGTAACTGATTGAAAGTAAAGATGATGAACAAACTTAACGTATTTTTCCAAGAATCGTGGAAATGTCTGAAAACTTACCTGATAGTCGTAAGACTAAAACGGCAAACAATCTTACACCATTCTGAACATAACTTTGGTCATGGCAAGATGCAGTATTTGGTCTTCGATAATTGGCAGCATTTATCAGAATTAGAATTTATAGAATTTAAGAACAAAAAACTAACAGAGTTAATTTCCAGAAAATATTTATTTTGAAAATTCTGTAAATGAAAGAATATAAATTTCGTTCATATTTCTATGTGTTGTTAGATTTTTCTTTTTTCCTCAGTTCCTTAACTCGCTTCATTACATATTGTGGAAATAATGGATGAGAAATAATTTCATCATATTTACTCCGTCCATCGTATGCCCGCATTATTAAAGAGCAAAGCTCTTGCTCAGATTTATCTTTGTTTGAACTATACTTTGCAGGTAAAATTGCATTAATGCTGCTTAATAACTCTTGTTTTCCAGTCTCATTGAGAATTTGGGCAAGAATGTTACGCCATGCACTAGGTTCCACTTCTATAATCTCTATTTTACCAAAAATCCACGACTTATAGATTCTGTCCCCAAGACTAAAAGTTTCTTCTGAAGTGGCTGTTACAAAAGATTTTGACTCAAAAAGATTTTTACCACACAACGAATCTGTTTGCGGAGCAGTACGGGTACGATAATTTTGTTTTAACTCACCATTATCACCCACCCATGCACAAACAATTGGGGTGTTAATTGTCTTAAAAATTTGAATTAGTGCCGCATCCCTAGATACACCTGTATAATTCAAAACCATTCTTATAAGGAATGCTAAAGAGTTACATTCTTTATTTAGCTTTTGGATCCAGTCTCGAGGCATCAACAACTCTGCCGCAAACTGGTTGGCTTCCAACTCCATTTCCCTATACTCAAAATATTCAAAATTCGTATTGACACAGTCCGTATGAGAAATAATTGTTCCTGTGTGCCATGGGATTATTATGTGACCCAATTCATGGGCAAGAGTAAATTTTCTTCTCGTTTTTGGTGTAGAAGAATTTATTAGAATTTGAGGTTTGCTTTTTCCGCCGATGCCAATAGTAATTCCATCAGCGGATAAGGCATGTGGAAAGCGGAGGTATTCAACCGAAGCATAATCAGCAACCAGAGCATCCAAATCGAAGGGCGGTTGCAAATTGCGCCGTCTCAGCAAGCGCATCGCCATTTTTTCAACGGGAGTCACTGTATTTTACCAATTTGTTTTAGCCAAGACTCCAAACGTTTTGCTTCTTCTACCGTCTCAGTTCTAGCTGCTAAAGCTAATCGTTCTTGATTAAGTTCTATATCAAATGTGGTGTTTCTTTTTCTTGCAGACAAAATAAATGGAAGAATGGATGGCCGAGTTGCCCAAACTGAGTATTCCTCCCAAGTCATCCCCAAATATTCATGCAATTCACAGTTTATGGTTTCATCTTCATGCCAGTTATCGACGAAATCATCGATCTCATCTTCCAGTACATCACCATCAAGGCATAATTCTATAAAAGTCATGTTAATCTCCTAGTTCTGCTTACTTATTTTTCGTCCTTTTACAGGGGGTTTAATGGATAACCCAGTTTTAGGACAGACAACCCCTAAATGCCGACCATTTTTATTGAAAGCCTCTAGTTCCCCATGGAGTGAATCCCATGTGTAGTAAATATTTTGAGAATCATCCTTAAACACTTTTCTCCCGCCTTCTATAGCAACAACTCTCAACGTATCTAATATAGAAGGTTTAGGAATTGGTAATCCACCCAAATTAGTACTCCAAAAGTAACATGATCTATAAGATAGTTATATCGTATTTGAAAATTTCGATCAAGTTTAAGTGGGTTAAACAAAATATTAATGTTTTGAGTCTATTTGGCAATAAATAAACGTTTTTTAATGGCTGAATGTTTCTATTTAACTACTATACCCAAAAGATGTGGTTCATAGAATCTTTATTTTGTCAGAATCAGAATTTACAGACACAAGAATTTTCAAAATTGACTCTTGCAAGTCGTTTATTTTCAATCGATTTTTTATTCTTTAATTCTGAAAATCCTAAAATTCTGTAAATTCTGATTCTGACAGAAAAATTTTATGAATGACTTAATTTTGGTATATTTACTGCTGAATTTAGGGCAGATATAAAAATCTGCCCCTACTCGTTAAAACCCACGCACCCCCAATAACGGCTCTAATTCAGGATAAGAATAAACAGGGCCATTCTTACAAATAAAACTCGCCCCAAATTGACAATGTCCGCAATGTCCTACTGCACATTGCATATTACGCTCCATGCTGAGATAAACCGAACGCGCTAACACCCCTTTTTCGATCAAATGCTGCGCGGCAGAACGCATCATGCCCTCTGGGCCACACATCATCACCATCGTGCGATCCGTGTGTACTTTTACTTCTTCAATCACCTTAATCCGCGGACTCACTTCCCACGGCCAATTGGGCGCGCCTTCGGTGGAAGCCACCAACACATGAGTATCTGGCACTTTTTGCCAACGTTCATAACGATCTGGCCAAATGAATTCATCCACATGTTTCACTTTCTGCACAATAGTCAAACGACCAAACCGCTCCCGCCGCCGCAAAATGTAATTAATCACCGACACCACCGGCGCACAACCCAATCCCCCCGATACAATAATTAAATCTTGTCCTTCAGCCTCACGCAGCGGCCAACCGCGTCCGAAAGGCCCCCGAATACCAATCCGTTGCCCTTGTTTTAATGCGGCAAAACCTTTGGTAACTCGGCCGACCCGATTAATCGTATGAATCAATAAATCTTCGTGTTCTGGATCGGAAACAATAGAGATCGCCACCTCTCCCACCCCGTATAAATACAACATATTAAATTGGCCGGGATGATAAGTGTACGTGGCATGAGCGACGGGATCGGTTAGACGCAAATGCAGGGTAAAAATAGTTTTCGATTCCTGCACAAAACGCACAATTTCCGCTTCTTGTGGCAAATACAAATTGTCTTCTTGCGTATTGGCAAAAGATTGACTAGGCATGAGCAGACACTCCTGAAATGATATTGGCTTCTTCTGTAATATCTATTCCTACGGGACACCAAGTTATACAACGACCACAACCCACACAACCACTGCGCCCATACTGCTCATGCCAACTGCCTAATTTATGCGTCAACCACTGGCGATAACGCAGTAACGCCGAATCTCGCAAAACAAAACTGTGCATGTAACTGTGACCTGACGTAAAACACGAATCCCATTGGCGATAATGGGTGCTGTTTTTCCCGTCAAAACTCGCTTCTTCGGTCTGATTGTGACAAAAACAAGTGGGACAAACTGAGGTACAATTGGTACAAGATAAACAACGCGCCGCCACCTCCGCCCAACGCGGATGGTCTAATTGAGAAAATAAGGCTTCTGACAAATGACGTGAGGCTAAATGTCGGGTTTGTGCGGCGATAGCGGCTTGATGTTGTGCGGTTGCGGCTTGATAGTGTTCTGGGCGGGCTTCGATTAGGGGCAATTGTGCGGCGATTTCTTTGGCTTTTTCGCTTTTAACGCGCAACAAAAAACCATCGTCCAACTCCGTCAACGCCATGTCAAAACCCGATTGCACATCTGGCCCATCGCCCGTACTGTGACAAAAACACGTGTCGGCCGGATGCGCACAGTCCAAAGCAATTAAAAACAAACTACGGCGACGACGGTTATAATAAGTATCCGCATAGTCTTGATAACAAAAATGTTGATCTTGCAATTGCAAAGCAGCCAAATCGCAACCGCGCACGCCAATCACGGCAGTGGGAATCGGAGTGGGCAGCGTTTCGACGAAACTTAAATTGCCGCGGGTATCACGTTCGACTTTCCACAACACTTCTCGCGGCGCGAAAGTGAGCGGTTTTAACGCCTGCGGCCCATTCGCCCATAGAAAATAACGCGGATCGTCGCTGTCAGTGAGTTGATAACGGCCGGGACTTTGTTGATCGCGCACGCCTCGCGGTAACTGGCTCACCAACGTGAGCGTATCAAATACAATGGCACCGTCTCGAATCTGCGGCCCCAAACAACGATAACCTGAACGTATTAAGACATCCAGTAGGCTCTGTAAATGATCTCGTGCTAAGAATTGCATGGGTGTTTTATCCTTTTATTTCCAAAATCATTTAACCACATTGACCCCTAAAATACAGTTACAATATGATTTCCATTAACGATCTTACGCCAAACCGTTTTCCTATTCGTCATGATTGGCAATTGCAAGAAATTCTTGATTTATTCGCATTACCGTTTAACGATTTATTATTTTACGCTCAATGTGTACATCGGAGCTATTTCCCCGCAAATCAAGTGCAATTAAGCACCCTTTTTAATATTAAAACAGGACGTTGTCCAGAGGATTGCGCGTATTGTTCGCAGAGTGTGCGTTTTGATACGGCGGTTGAAAGTACAGATTTGGCTGATTTTACGGATATTTTAGCCGCCGCGTATCAAGCAAAAGCCAATGGGGCGACTCGTTTTTGTATGGGTGCTGCATGGCGACAACCAAAGGATCGAGATTTGCCGCAGATCGTAGCCTTAATTCAAGCGGTAAAAGCCTTAGAGTTAGAAACGTGTGTGACATTAGGCATGTTAAACCCGAATCAAGCCCATGCCTTAAAAGCGGCAGGATTAGATTATTACAACCATAATTTAGACACTTCTGCGGCTTATTATGAACAGATCGTTAGCACGCATACTTATACGGATCGCTTGACGACTTTAAATCATGTCCGCGATGCGGGGATTAAAATCTGTTGCGGTGGCATTATCGGTTTGGGCGAAAATGAGACGGATCGCGCTGAATTATTACGTACTTTGGCCAATTTGCCGCAACATCCTGAAAGTGTGCCGATTAATCGTTTAGTGAAGATTGAAGGCACGCCTTTGGCGAATGCAGAAGCGGTGAGTGAATTAGATTTTGTGCGGACGATTGCGGTGGCGCGGATATTATTACCGGCTTCGTTTGTGCGCTTGTCGGCGGGGCGGGCTGAGATGACAGAAGAGTGTCAGGCTTTGTGTTTTTTAGCGGGTGCGAATTCTGTTTTTTACGGCGATAAATTATTGACCACTGCCAATTCAGAAATGAATCAAGATCAGCAATTATTTGATCGTTTGGGTATGGAGATGTACCCATAGGCGACAACGAGAGGTTTAACATCATGAAATCGATAAGATTAATCATCATCGCATTGTGTGTTTTAACATTAACGGCGTGTGCCAGCAGTCGTTCGGCTGAAATTTATACGCGGGATCAGGCGCGACAGGCTTATGTGGTGCAAACGGGAGTCGTGACGGATATTCGTGCCGTGCGCATTGAAGGCACAAAAAGCCCAATTGGTGCGTTGGGTGGTGCGGCCATTGGCAGTATTGCGGGTGGGAGCGTGGGCGGCGGACGCGGCAGTCAAGTGGCTGCAATTTTGGGCGGAATCGGCGGTTGGATTTTAGGCGCAACGGCCGAAGAAGCAGTGACACAACGCGATGGTTTTGAACTCACGGTGCGTTTAGACAGCGGAAGAATGATCGCGGTGGTGCAAGAAGCCGATGTGGCTTTTCGTTTAGGCGACCGCGTGCGCGTACTCAGTCAAGGCGGTGAAACGCGAGTGCGTTATTAGATGTTGCCTGTTGTTCCGCTCCTTAACACGCCTGACAATGCGGCATCGATTGAAAAATTACAGCAACAATTTGCGTTACCATTAATCACGCACTTGGATGATCGGGTGGATTTGTATTTGCAATTTCACGCGCAAGGCTTAGGTTTGTGTCAACGGGGTTCTGCGTTTAATCCTGTAGTGGTGGATTTTTTACACGGTCGGGTGGCATTTCGGCAACGGCAACAGGAAGGACGACGGCAACCTTTGGCGCGAGCGGTTGGTTTTGCGAAAAATCCCCAGCCCATTGTGATCGATGCAACGGCAGGTCTGGGACGCGATGCGTTTGTTTTGGCGAGTTTGGGCGCGCAGGTGATGATGGTAGAGCGTTCGCCCGTCATTGCTGCGTTATTAAGCGATGGCTTGCAACGTGCCATAACTGCGACTTTACAGCAAACCCAGCACGCGCCATTATCTGTTTTATTCACGCAACAATTGCAGTTATATTATGGTGATTCGCGCCATTATTTGGCTGAATTATTAAAAAAATATCCGCACGCGGTGATTTATCTCGATCCCATGTATCCGCATCGAGAAAAATCCGCGTTGGTAAAAAAAGAAATGCGTTTATTTCGCTTAGTGGTGGGCGATGATATGGACAGTGGCGATTTATTAATGCAAGCGTTGGCATTAGGTGCGCGGCGAATTGTGGTGAAACGGCCGAAATTAGCCAATGATTTAATGGCTCAATCGCCGACGATGCGTATTGTCAGCGAACAAACCCGTTATGATGTTTATTTAAATGGAAATTAACTGATGCAAAAGCGAATTTTAATCTTAGGGGCAACGTCAGCGATTGCCCAAGCAACAGCGCGTGAATGGGCAAATGAAGAAAACGCGCAATTTTTTCTCGTGGCGCGAGATCAGGCTAAATTAGATGCCGTGGCGGCTGATTTAACTGTGCGTGGGGCGAATAGGGTGGAATGTGAAGCGATAGATTTAACGCAATTGGCGTTATTGCCTGCATTAATTCAGCGGGCTGAACAGGCGTTAAATGGGATTGATATTGTTTTAATTGCGCACGGGATATTGGGCAATCAACACGCCGAAGAAAAAAACAGCACGCAAGCGATGGCAAATTTTCAGGCGAATTTGCTCAGTCCAGTGGTGTTATTAACGGCACTTACACCTATTTTTATGCAGCAACGTTATGGTTGCATTGCGGTGATTAGTTCAGTTGCAGGAGATCGGGGACGGCAGAGTAATTATTATTATGGCGCAGCTAAAGGCGGTTTAACCTTGTTTTTACAAGGATTACGCAACCGTTTACAACCTTATCATGTGAATGTATTAACGATTAAACCCGGCTTTGTCGATACGCCCATGACCGCGGCCATTCAACCCAAAGGCGCGTTATGGGCTAAACCAGAAGCAATTGGTAAAGGCATTGTTAAAGCGGTGAAAAAACAACGTGATGTGGTTTATTTGCCGAGTATTTGGTGGTTAATTATGTTGATTATTCGCAGCATTCCTGAGATGGTATTTAAACGGTTGAAATTGTAACTTTTATTTTCAACGCAGAAATAAAAAAGACAGTCTTAAAAAAAGACTGTCTTCTTTACAATGCACCCGACTTAAATAAATTAAGCGGCGACTTTAGCAAAAGGATTGTAGCTGGCAGCTTGTTTAAAACTGGTTTCTAACAATTCGTTGACCTTGTTCTTGCCATCAACTAAAATTTCCATCGTAGAACGGCTGTTTTCCAACACTTTCTTGCTCAGGTCTTGCATGGCTTGGGCTTGGATGGACATTACGTCTTGTACGCGCTTGGCTTCGCTCAGTGATTTGAGGTGTTTCGCGCTGCTGTCAGCATAGCTGCCAACCACTTCCATTTGTTGGTTTAACAAAGAGTTGGCGATACCGGTGTTGATGTCAGCCAATTTTTGCATGGTTTCTACGGCAGATTTGTTTAAGTCAGCCCATTGTTTCATTTGTTCTTTCATTTGGAATACTCCAGAGTCGTTTAAGGTAAGGTTTATAGGTGAGGTAAAAAACTTGTGCAATGCAGCATTGATGCAATGCACAATAAAGCATTCGACAGGGGCTGTCAAGACTTTTTTTGTCTTACTTCACATCATTTTCACCTTAGGCCAATTTCACCACGACTCGCCCTTGTACCTGACCATGTAGAATTTTATCGATATAAACCGTGTTAAGCGTTTCCAAATCGGTGACGGTCATCAAACTTTCCAATTCAGGAAATCGCCACTCATTGGCCATCAACGTCCATAATATGGCGCGTTCATCGGCAGGAAATTCTACCGATTCCACGCCGATCAAGGTGATTCCGCGCAAAATAAAAGGAAAAACAGAAGTGGCAAACTCCGCCGCCGACACCAAACCACAACAGGTCACTGCCCCAGCATAATCCACTGATTTTAAAGCCGTGGCTAAAATATCTCCGCCAACGGTATCCAATACACCCGCCCACCGCGCTTTTAACAACGGACGCGGGCTGAGATCGATCAATTCTTCCCGCCCAATAATACGATGCGCGCCCAAGCGTTCCAATAACGGCTTGGCTTCTGGTTTTCCTGTTGCGGCCACCACGCGATAACCCAAATGTGCCAGTAAACCCACGCCAATACTGCCTACGCCGCCGCTAGCACCGGTGACTAAAATTTCTCCGTTTTGCGGCAAAATCGCATGTTGTCGCAAACGATAAACGGAAATGGCCGCGGTTAAGCCTGCTGTGCCGTAGAGCATGGCAGTTTGTAAACTTAAATTTTCTGGACAACGCACCAACCAACTCGCTGGCACGCGCACATAACGCCCATATCCCCCAGAGGTATTCATTCCCAAATCATGTCCCGTCACAATCACTGGATCGCCCACTTGCCAATCAGGATGTTGTGTTTCAACAATAATCCCTGCGGCATCAATCCCCGGCGTATGGGGATAATGGCGAGTGACTCCTTTATTCCCCGTTGCGGAAAGGGCATCTTTGTAGTTTAACGAAGACCAGTGGACTTCTATCAACACCTCGCCTGCCGGTAAATCGTCAATCGAACGTTGAATGATGCGCCGTTGAAAATGTTGCGCTGCATCTTCTTCAATCCATAAGGCGTTAAATAATTGGCTCATAACGGCTCCTTTTTTGGTGGTGTGGTAATGGGTTAATGAAATGCTCCCAATGTTATTTAATAATACATTAATCACAATAATTACAATGGGAAAATAAGCAGTTATTGTAAGACTTTTACCTCCGCTTGTTGAAAGGCCACCAGTTGGGTAAACTAACAGACCGTTGATAAAAATCAGCAGAATTATTTTTTCTTTTCTGCTCCCTTTTCTCCCATTTTGAGACCCAACATGGCACGTTTAACTGTAGAAGATTGTTTAGATCACGTAGAAAATCGTTTTGAATTGGTGATTGTTGCCAGCAAACGCGCTCGACAACTGGCGATGGGCGCAACCCCCTACGTTGCCCCCGAAAAAGATAAACCCACCGTTATCGCATTGCGCGAAATTGCCGAAGGCAAAATTAACGCGCAAAACGTCAATAAAACCTCACCCACAACCTCCGCTCGATTTGAATAAATTTGGGGAACTAGCACCTTATGTTGGGTACGCCGCGAGTGTTAATCAGTGATTTGTGCGAATTGGCAGAAACTTATTTAGAACCCGCACACGTCAAATCCATTTTTGCCGCCTACCTTTTTGGTGCTGAAGCCCACGAAGGGCAGTATCGTCGTTCTGGGGAAGCCTTTATTTTTCACCCTGTTGCTGTGGCACATATTTTGGCACAAATGCGCATGGATGCACCGACTTTGTGCGCGGCGATTCTGCACGATGTGATTGAAGATACGCCTTGTTTACAAGAAGAAATCACGCGACTGTTTGGCGAAGATGTCACCCGCTTGGTTGATGGAGTCAGTAAATTAACCCGAATGCCCTCGCAAACCCGCGAAGAAGCACAAGCCGAAAGTTTTCGCAAAATGATCCTTGCCATGAGTAAGGATATTCGTGTGATTATCATCAAGTTAGCGGATCGCCTGCATAACATGCGCACCATCGCGCACATGAAACCCGAATCACAAAAACGCATTGCACGCGAAACGCTTGATATTTATGCGTTAATTGCGGGACGTTTGGGTATGAATGCCATTCGTACCGAATTGGAAGATTTAAGTTTTGCGGTGCTGTATCCCGTGCGTTATCGGGTGATTGAGCAAGCAGTGACCCGACATTCCCAGATTCGTCGAGACATTTTACAGCACATTGAAACCGCCATCAGTCAACGTCTGGCACAACATCAATTAACCGATGCCCAAGTGATTCGCACAGATCGGCATTATTACGGCATTTACCGCAAAATGCGCGAAAAAAAACGCGACATCGACAGCGGCAAGCATATTGATACGTTCAAAAGTGTGATAGAAGCTTGTCGTTTTGCCATTGTCGTTAAGGACAGTGCGCAATGTTATAGTGCGCTTGGTGTTTTACATAATTTGTATAAACCTGTTGCTGAACAATTTAGAGATTACATTGCCATTCCGCGTATGAGTGGTTATCAGGCTTTGCATACAACTTTATTTGGCCCGCAGGGATTAAAAATTGCCGCACAGATTCGCAGCCAAGCCATGCAAGAAATTGCCGACATGGGGATTGCGTCACAAGGATTGTATCGGTTTAACGAGGTGTCTCACGAAACTCGTCAAGTGACGCAACAACGTGCCATTGATTGGTTGCGCAGTTTGCTAGAAATTCAACAAAGTGCGGGTAATTGTCAAGAATTCTTAGAAAATGTGAAAATGGACTTATTTCCCAATGAAGTGTATGTTTTTACTCCCAAAGGTCAAATTTTACAATTGCCAAGAGGTGCGACGGCATTAGACTTTGCTTATGCCGTACACAGTGAAGTGGGTTTGCATTGTCATTTGGTGAAAATTGATAATAATTATGTTCGTCCTGGTACTGTTTTAGAAAGCGGTCAAACCATTGAAATTTTTGTCAATAAAAACAGCTACCCCATTCCTAAACATTTAAATCAAGTGGTGACCGCCAGAGCGCGTAGCCAAATTCGTTCTTTTTTGCGCAATCAAGAAACCACCGATGCCAAAAAATTAGGACGAAGATTATTAGAAAATGAATTAGCTCCTTATCGTGTTCGTTTAAATCAATTGAGCGAAGAGCAATTACAACAATTATTAATAGTAGCGAATTGTCAGCATTTGGATCAATTGTTAATTCAAATTGGATCGGGACATCCCCTCACCGCGGTGTTGACCCATCAAATTGCCGCCATGTTTGACACGGCAACAAAAACAGAGGCTTCGTCTAGGGACAATGAGGCGACGACAGAAGAGCCTTATTCCCCACCCGAAACGAAAACTTTACTGATTAAAGGCACAGAAGGTGTCATGTTGCAATATGCGCGCTGTTGTCGGCCGATTCCCGGTGATGATATTGTTGGATTTGTCAGTGCGGGACGAGGTTTGGTGATTCATCGCAGTCATTGCAAAAATGTCCGCGATCATCGCCAGCAAACGAATGATAAATATATCAATATTGCTTGGGACAATCATGTGCAAGGGGAATATTTGGTGGATGTGCGTTTAGATGTCACCAATGAGGTGGGCGTACTTGCTACCATTGCGACTACGCTAACTGCCATGAATGTAAATATCGAAACGATTGCCAATGAAAATGAAAGTGTCCACACCAGTGTCTTGTGTCTGTGTATCTCTGTGCGAGATCGACAACATTTAGCCAGTATTATCCGTGACTTGCGTCGTTTAAGGGTCGTCACCAAAATTCAACGAATGCGGTCATGATTTTTTCTTCACTTTTTAAGAATCTGAGAATGTTACTATGGAAATTTCTGAAATTCAGCAACTCATTCAAGCCGGGTTACCCGGTGCCGAAGTGCAAATAGATGGCGACGGCAGTCATTTTAATGCGCATATTATTTACGAAGGATTTGAGGGTAAAACCTTAATTAAACAACACCAAATGGTTTATGCCACATTAGGCGAACATTTCCAAACCAATGCCATTCACGCATTAAGCCTAAAAACGTACACTCCTGAACAATGGAAAAAAGTGATTAAATAACTTTTTTCTTTTCTTTTTAATTTCTATTTTTAACCGCTTTTTCTTACGATTTTTTTCCACACAGTAAAAATATGGATAAATTATTAATTCGCGGTGGCCATCCGCTTCATGGTGAGGTGCGCATTTCAGGAGCGAAAAATGCTGCATTACCGATTCTTGCTGCCACTTTATTAGCCGACTCTCAATGTTACATTCGCAATGTGCCGCATTTACAAGACATTACGACCATGATGGTTTTATTAGGGCGCATGGGAGTGGAATTGGTGGTGGATGAAAAATTGAATATCGAAGTCAATAGCAATCAAGTCCACAGTTGTAGCGCACCTTATGAATTGGTGAAAACCATGCGGGCTTCAATTTTGGTGTTGGGACCATTGTTGGCGCGGTTTGGGGAGGCGCACGTGTCGTTGCCCGGCGGCTGTGCGATTGGAGCGCGTCCTGTGAATTTACACATCAAAGGCTTAGAAGCGATGGGCGCGAGTATTCAGGTTGAAAATGGTTACATTACGGCCAAAGCCAAGCGATTACGCGGTGCGCGTTTGTGTATGGAATTGGTGACGGTGACTGGCACGGAAAATTTGATGATGGCCGCCGCATTAGCCAACGGGGAGACGGTGATTGAAAACGCAGCACGTGAGCCTGAAGTGGTTGATTTGGCGCGTTTACTCAATGCGATGGGGGCAAAAATTGTGGGCGCAGGCACGGATACGCTGCATATTCAAGGGGTTGAAACCTTACACGGCGCAGAACATGAAGTGTTACCCGACCGCATTGAAAGTGGGACATTTTTAGTCGCCGCGGCGATTACGGGCGGAAAAGTACGATTACATGATACCGATCCCAGTTTGCTTGATGCGGTGTTGTTCAAATTGCAAGAAGCGGGGGCGACGATTGAGACGGGAACGGATTGGATTGAATTAGACATGCACGGGCAACGTCCTAAATCAGTTGATGTTTACACTGCGCCTTACCCGGCATTTCCTACGGACATGCAGGCGCAATTTTTCGCGCTCAATGCGATTGCTGACGGGGTGGCGACGTTACGCGAAACCATTTTTGAAAATCGGTTTATGCACGCTTTAGAATTACAACGACTTGGGGCGCGTATTCAAATTGAAGGCAACACGGCGGTGATTCGCGGTGTCTCCGAATTACAAGCGGCTCCTGTTATGGCCACAGATTTGCGTGCTTCAGCCAGTTTAGTCTTAGCTGGTTTGGTGGCCAAAGGCGATACTTTGGTAGATCGCATTTACCATATTGATCGCGGTTACGAACGCATTGAAGAAAAATTAACGTTATTAGGTGCGGATATTCGCCGCGTTAGACATTAATTTTATTTGTTTTATTTGCTTGATTAGTTCCTTTCATTTTAAGTATACCAAAAAGATATGATTCATAGAATCCTTAATTTGTCAGAATCAGAATTTACAGACACAAAAATTTTCAAAATTTATTCTTGTAAGTCGTTTATTTTAAACAGATTTTTTATTCTTTAATTCTGAAAACTTAAAATTCTGTAAATTCTGATTCTGACAGAAAAATTTTATGAATGACTTAATTTTGGTATAGAATAATGTCGCTGTCATTGTCCAGTTAGGCCAGCACCAACATCTCTATACCAATTTTTTCAGAGTCGTATAATAATACTTTTCAAATAGGAGAGAATAATGAACAAGAGATATGAAGATTTAGAAGAGTTAATGTCAACAGGTGAAGCGAGAGAAGTGAAGCGAGCGATGGCAGTAAGAATGTCTTTGCTTGGTTTTGTGCGTGCGGAAGCGGCTTTAGCGTGTTGTGTCAGTGTGCAATTTGTGGATAAATGGAAAGCCATTTATTTAGCGTCAGGGGTGGAAGGATTAAAGTTAGCGTATAAAGGCTCGCCAGGGTATTTAAAGCCGCGTGAACGAGAAGATGTGATTAATTGGATACAAGAAAAGAAGACAATAACAATAGAGGAACTAAAGAGATACTTAAAAGAGGAGTATGATGTTTTCTATTCTTCAAATACTTCTTATACTAAATTATTAGAAGAAGCGAATTTAAGTTATAAGAAGACACACAAAGAGAATTCGGCAAAAGATGAGGTAAAAGTAGAAGCTAAAAAAAAAGAGATTAAGGATTTAATAGATAAGGAGCGTGAACAGATAGAAAGTGGAGAGGTAATGTACTGGATGCAAGACGAAAGCCATCAGTTGTGGGGAGATATTTGTGGTTATGTTTGGTCGAAAAAAGGAGAAAGAACGTCAATAAAGATGAGTAATTATCGCACTTCTCAAACGTGGTATGGAGCGGTGAATATTTATACGGGAGAATTTATTTTAGATAGGGCAAAGAAAGCTGATACAAAATATACGATAGACTTTATTAACTGGCTCATTTACAGATATAAAGAAGCCCGTCATGTGATTATTTGGGATGGTGCAAGTTATCATCGTTCTGAAGGTTTAAGAACTTATTTAGAGAAATTAAATGGGGGACTTCCAGAATCAGAATGGAAAGTTCGTTTATTAAGATTTGCGCCCAATGCCCCAGAGCAAAATCCAGTCGAGGATATTTGGCTTCAAGGTAAGAATTGGGTCAGAAAGAATTTTCATCGTCTATCAAGCTTTAAAGAAGTCACTAGTATGTTTGAGACCTTTTTGTCAGGTAAAGTGTTTAAGTTTAATAAAATTAAACAGTATCTTATACCTAATATCTAGCTAGATATTAAAACTTAATTTGTTTTTATATCTCACATAATTTTGGTATATCTTATTCGCCAATAACTTTTGGACGGAAATAATGACATTATTCTACCCCTCAAGTTGTAATAAATTTATCACTGTATTAGCATTAAGTGCTGTATTTAATGTTGCATTTGCCAGTCAGATCGATTTGGATAAATTAAAAACGATGGATTTGGCCGATCTGCTCAACATTACTATCGAAACCGCCTCTGGTGTAGAAGAAAAATTATTCGATGCGCCCGCTACGATGGTGGTTGTCACGGCAGAGCAAATTGCCCAGCGCGGTTATCATCATTTGACTGAAGTATTGCAGGATTTACCCGGATTTGACGTGGTCATCGCAAATGGTGCTTTTTATAGCAACAGCTACCAACGTGGCTATCGTTTACCTACCATGAGTCGAACGTTACTCATGATTGATGGGGTGGTAGATAACTTATTGTGGTCGCAAGAAGCCACTATTTCTCGACAATATCCTTTGTCTAATATCCAACGTATTGAAGTGCTTTATGGACCTGCCAGCGCAATTTATGGCCCTAATGCGTTTTTAGGTGTTATTAACCTCATTACTAAGAACGGCAGCGAATTAGAAAAAGGACAAATTAAAGGTGAAATTAATGCCTTAATGGGCAGTTTCAATTCTAAAGGTGCAGAGGTCACTTTGAGAGGTCGCCCAGCCGAAGAGTTATCTTTTTCTTTAGCGGCTAAATTATTTCACAGTGATGAAGCTGATTTAACAGGACGTTGGGGATTTACTAATGCTGAACAATTGGCAAATCGGGATATTTGGGGGCCGATTTTAGATTTAGAACACCAAGGAAAACGCTTTGGGGAATATCATGATCCCACTGAAGATTATGGCGTTATTGCCAGTGTAAATTATAAAGGACTTAAATTGGGTGTGATTCACTGGCGACTTAAAGAAGGTTATGGTGCTTTTTACGCCAGCGACCGGACGCAGCCTAACACATTTTGGAGCAGAGATAATGATCAATTATATGTAGATTATAAAAAATCTCCTCATGCCGCTTTAACATTAACCAGTCATATTTCTTATCAGAAAACCCATATTCATGGTTATTGGGCGGAAGCGTAACCAGATAGAGAAGAAGGACGCGAAGATTATTCTTATATCAGCTTAACGCGATGGAATTCAGTGAATAATCGTTGATTATTTAAACAAGATGTGGAATATCAAATCAGTGAACCATTATTTTTATTAGCGGGTGTTAAATATCAACGTAATGAATTAACTAAAGGTTACGATGTTCCCGGTTATTGGCCGCCTGCATTCAGTTCAACGGCTGAACCCGGATCAGCCATTGGACGCAGCACAGATGAGTTTTACCACGTTCCTCCCCCACCTCAAGAAAATGTACCTGATGCGCTCCTCACCACCACCAGAGACGTAGGCGGCTATTTGCAAGCAACATTTGACAAAGCCCCTTGGCGTTTTAATGTCGGGGTGCGTTACGATAAAAATTCGGTGTATGGCAGTGTGGTTAATCCGCGTTCTGCCATTATTTATCATTACGATGAGAATTGGACATTTAAATTATTACACGGGCGCGCCTTTCAAGAACCCGCAGCTTTGCAATTGTGGGGCGGTTGGAGCGGTCGCTTTGCCAATGAAAATTTAAAAGCGGAACGGGTGCAAAATATGGAAGCCGTAGTGATGCACCGTCATCGCCAATTGTTACATGAATTATCAATTTATAATGCCCATTACAGCGATGTCATTAAGGAAGAAGCAGAAAATGGCGGCGAACGTGACATTTTCGGTCTTGAATATCGTTTGCAAACGCCCGTGAGCAATCCCTTATACGAAAAAGATATTGAACTTTATTTTAATTACAGCTATGCCCGTCCTAAAAGCGGCACTCACTACGATCACGATGAGGGACAATGGCGATTAGGCAATGCTGATTTAGGAGATATTGCACGGCATAAATGGAATCTTGGTTTTAATGTACCATTCAACGCCCATTGGAATTTTAATATCAGAGCCAACTATGTGGGATCGCGGGAACTTTATTTACGCAATCCTTTACGGCAATCTCGTCAAATTGATGCTTATTTTCTTTTAAACAGCGCGCTGACTTACCACTACGATCCGTTTTCTGTGACGCTGAAAGTGCTTAATTTATTGGATAAAGAATATTTACATCCCGGAGGCGAAACGGCTAGTTCAGGCGATGATTTTTCTCAACGTTCATTGGGTTATCAAAACTCTTTAATTCCTCAAGAAGGGCGATCTTTTTGGCTAAATGCGCAGTGGCGATTTTAGCGCATCTGGTCAGAACTTCAGTCGATCCATCCTAACGACAACCCTTAATGTTTACAATAAAAAATACACTCTCTGCGCCAACCAACCAAAAAATAAAATATTCCCTTGACGTAACCCTTTTTTTTCCTTAGAATCCTCCGGCTTTAGGCGCGTCAACCTTTTGAGATTTGTTCTTGAGACGCGCTTTTATCTGAATTTTTGAAAGGACTCGGCGGGTTTATCTTTCAACCCGTGCGAACGTGTGCTATATTGCCCAATTTTAACAAAACTTTATGGCCAAACCACACCCAAAGCCGCTGCTTCGTTTTGTTGGCTTTTTGTGTTGATCACCGGTCACTTTACTCGTGTTCTTTCAAATTCTGGCAAAACAGGAAAATTATCACCTCCTGTTCCATAAAGTCACCGATTTAGCCCGGAGCAATGATGGCAACCATTAATCAGTTGGTGCGTAAACCACGTAAACCCCAAAAAGTTAAAAGTAACGTTCCCGCGCTTGAAAGCTGCCCGCAAAAACGCGGCGTTTGTACTCGTGTTTATACCACAACCCCCAAAAAACCTAACTCGGCGATGCGTAAAGTCGCACGGGTACGCTTAACCAACGGCATGGAAGTGACCACCTACATCGGCGGCGAAGGACACAACCTGCAAGAACACTCCGTGGTCTTGATTCGCGGCGGTCGGGTAAAAGACTTACCTGGCGTGCGTTACCACACCGTGCGCGGCTGTTTAGATACCTCTGGTGTCAACAAGAGACGGCAAGGTCGTTCTAAATACGGGGCGAAACGTCCTAAAGGTTAAGTCTTACATTTTTGCTGCTACTCCATTGATTGAGGTAAATCATTCATGCCAAGAAGAAGAATTGTCGCCAAACGCGCTGTCTTACCTGATCCCAAATTCGGTGACGAAACCGTTGCCAAATTTATCAACATGGTCATGGTTGACGGGAAAAAAGCGGTCGCTGAACGCATTGTTTATGGCGCATTAGACCGCGTTATAGAAAAAAGTAAGGGTGAAGTAGACCCTTTAACCATTTTCAACAAAGCCTTAGAAAATGTCCGTCCTGTGGTTGAAGTGAAATCCCGTCGCGTGGGGGGATCAACCTACCAAGTGCCTGTGGAAGTTCGTCCTGTGCGTCGTACCGCATTGGCGATGCGTTGGTTGGTCGATTCTGCCCGTAAACGCAGTGAAAAAACAATGGGTTCTCGTTTGGCCGGCGAAATTTTGGATGCTTTTGAAAATAAAGGCACCGCCATCAAGAAACGGGAAGATGTACATCGTATGGCAGAAGCCAACAAAGCCTTCTCTCATTTCCGTTGGTAATAAACCGTTCATACTCCCCTTTTCACAGAAAAATGTGAAAGCAAAAATCGCCCTACTTTAAAAAATGGGCGTTTTTTACTTGAAACGCAGTAAAAACTGTGTGATAATTGTCCGATTATGGTGTAGTAAAAATGTTCTTGTGGGAGCGGCAAACGTTGAATTTGCCCGTTGTTTCTTTTTTCACCCCAATGAAGCAAAGAAATCTCACTAACACAAACACTACCCGTTACATTATTTTTTGGGCGGCAAGTCGAAACGTCATTTTGGAGACTCTGCCAGCAAGTCGAAACGCAACAAAGGTTTAAGTCCGTGGCACGTAAAACACCCATTGAGCGCTACCGTAACATCGGCATCATGGCGCACATTGATGCGGGTAAAACGACAACCACTGAACGCATCCTCTATTACACGGGTGTCTCCCATAAAATTGGTGAGGTACACGATGGGGCGGCGACAATGGATTGGATGGTACAAGAGCAAGAACGTGGAATTACCATCACGTCTGCTGCCACCACCTGCTTTTGGAAAGGAATGGGGAAACAGTTCCCAGAACACCGTATTAACATTATTGACACCCCCGGACACGTCGATTTTACCATTGAAGTTGAGCGTTCTTTGCGGGTACTGGATGGTGCGTGCGCATTATTTTGTGCGGTGGGCGGTGTTGAGCCACAATCAGAAACCGTTTGGCGACAAGCCAATAAATACGGCGTGCCACGTTTGGCATTCGTGAATAAAATGGATCGCGCCGGTGCGAACTTTTTGCGCGTGGTAGAACAGATTAGAAAACGTCTGGCCGCTAATCCCGTACCTATTCAGTTGCCTATCGGGGCAGAAGAGAATTTTAAAGGTGTGGTTGATCTCATTAAGATGAAGGCCATCTTTTGGGACGACGCGACAATGGGAATGACGTTTGAAGAACGTGACATTCCAGCCGACATGCAGGACGCTTGCGAAGAATGGCGCGATAAAATGATCGAAGCCGCCGCTGAAGCCTCCGAAGAGTTGATGAATAAGTATTTGGAAGGCGAAGCACTGAACGAAGAAGAAATTCGTCAAGGCTTGCGCGCTCGTGTATTGAAGAATGAAATTATTTTAGTCTTGTGCGGTTCTGCGTTCAAAAACAAGGGCGTACAAGCGATGTTAGATGCAGTGGTTGAATTTTTACCTTCTCCCGTCGATGTTCCCCCCATTGGTGGCGTGTTAGAAGATGAAACCACAGAAGCAGTACGTCATTCTTCTGATGATGAGCCGTTTGCTGCCTTAGCGTTTAAAGTGGCAACCGATCCTTTCGTGGGAACGTTGACCTTCTTCCGTGTCTATTCGGGTGTATTGAACTCCGGCGACACCATTTACAACTCGGTGAAACAAAAGCGTGAGCGTGTTGGCCGTATTCTACAAATGCACGCCAATAGCCGCGAAGAGATCAAAGAAGTTCGTGCCGGCGATATTGCTGCCGCCGTTGGTTTAAAAGATGTGACCACGGGCGAAACCTTGTGTGATAAAGAAAATATTATCACTTTGGAGCGCATGGATTTCCCTGAACCCGTTATTTCTGTTGCCGTAGAGCCGAAAACCAAGGGCGACCAAGAAAAAATGGGAGTTGCGTTAAGCAAGTTAGCCGCTGAAGACCCTTCGTTCCGGGTTCACACCGACGAAGAATCAGGGCAAACCATTATTTCTGGCATGGGCGAGTTGCATTTGGAAATTATTGTTGACCGGATGCGTCGTGAGTTCAAAGTAGAAGCCAATGTCGGTGCGCCACAAGTGGCTTATCGTGAGACCATTCGCAAATCGGTGGAACAAGAAGGCAAGTTTGTCCGTCAATCGGGTGGACGCGGTCAATACGGCCATGTGTGGTTGCGTATTGAGCCTAAGGCTCCCGGTGAAGGCTATGAATTCTGCAATGAAATCGTGGGCGGCGTGATTCCTAAAGAATACATTCCTGCGGTGGACAAAGGAATTCAAGAGCAGTTGCAAAATGGAGTCATTGCAGGCTATCCCGTTGTGGATGTCAAAGTCAGCTTGTTCGATGGCTCTTACCACGAAGTAGACTCCAGTGAAATGGCATTTAAGATCGCCGGATCAATCGGATTTAAGGAAGGCGCAAGAAAAGCCAGCCCTGTTTTATTAGAGCCGATTATGGATGTTGAAGTGGTCACTCCAGAAGATTACATGGGCGATGTCATGGGCGACTTGAATCGTCGTCGCGGTATCGTGCAAGGCATGGATGATATTCCTACCGGTAAGAGTATTCGTGCTGAAGTTCCTCTGGGAGAAATGTTTGGTTATGCCACTGATTTACGCTCCTTAACCCAAGGACGTGCCAGCTATACCATGCAATTTGGACGTTATGCTGAAGCTCCAGCCAGTATCACTGAAGCTGTGATTAAGAAAAGTTAATTGTATTAACCCTGTTTAACCCATGTCACCCTATTCATTTAGTGGTGTCCGTTCTTTAACGATGAAGGAAATAACCGTGTCTTCGACCCTGTCCAGACGCAACGCTGTTTATTTTGCGCCACTGTCGCGTTTCTCCGCCGTTTATTCGTGCGTCAGAGAAAGAGCGAAGGGTCGTGTGCGGTTTTTTTCCCTTCATGGGTTTAAACGGGTCTATTCGGCAGACAAAAATAATTTTTTTCCTTTTGTGATGCCGTCTTGTTCTGATGTGTTGGCTCGTGTTCAGTTTTCTGTGCTGACACGCCCGCATTCCGTGTTCTCCCCAAAAAACACGAACCTTGTACAAAATCCCCTTTGTGCAACAATTTATGTCTCCAGCGCAGCCGTGTTGGGTTCATACCGCACGTCTGGCTGCCGTCGCTTACGTCCGCAATTTTATTTTCATACCCCCAAATCCAATTCGCGTCCCCACCCCCCGTTGACACAACCGATTGCCTCGGTTGCCGTTGCAGTGTCGTTTAAACGAGGTGTGAACGCGGATTTCGGTTTGGGTGAGTATTCTAAGGTGGTTCACTAAATGGCTAATCAAAGAATTCGTATTCGTCTGAAGGCATTTGATCATCGTCTGATCGATCAGTCGGCGCGGGAAATTGTGGAAACAGCAAAACGGACCGGGGCGCAATTACGCGGCCCAATCCCCTTGCCCACAAAAAAAGAACGTTTTACCGTGTTGATTTCACCGCATGTCAACAAAGATGCTCGCGATCAATACGAGTTACGCACGCATAAACGCTTGCTTGACATCATTGATCCCACGGATAAAACCGTTGATTCATTAATGAAATTGGATCTCGCCGCCGGTGTGGATGTCCAAATCAAGTTAAATTAAGGCATGAGACCACTGTGATTTTCACAGTGAATTTCTGAGACAAGAGGTTATAAACATGGCGGTTGGTATTGTCGGTCGAAAATGCGGCATGACTCGCTTCTTTACTGAAGACGGGGTTTCTGTGCCAGTGACCGTAATTGAAGTCGATCCGAATCGCGTCACTCAAGTGAAAACTGAGCAAACAGATGGTTATCGTGCCATTCAAGTCACTTGTGGTACTCGTCGTGCGATTCGTGTCAATAAAGCCCAAGCCGGACATTTTGCCAAAGCCACCGTAGAAGCAGGACGTGGTTTGTGGGAATTTCGCTTGGCAACAGATGAAATGAATGATGTGGCTCCCGGCAAAACCTTAGGAGTCGAATTGTTTACCGAAGGGCAAAAAGTCGATGTCACCGGTACCACCAAAGGCAAAGGCTTTGCCGGTACGGTAAAACGACACCACTTCCGCACCCAAGATGCCACCCACGGTAACTCGCGCTCACACCGTGTTCCCGGTTCTATCGGTCAAAACCAAACACCGGGTCGCGTATTTAAAGGCAAAAAAATGTCTGGACATATGGGTGATGTACAACGCACTATCCAAAATCTGGAAATTGCCCGCATTGATACGGCGCGCAACTTGTTATTAATTAAAGGGGCAGTTCCCGGTGCACCGGGTGGCGATGTGATTGTACGCCCCGCTGTTAAAGTGAAACACTAGGAGCGCAGGCATGGAATTACAATTAACCGGCGGTCAAACCGCAGCCGTCTCCGTTGCTGACACGGTGTTTAATGTTCCTTTTAATGAACCCTTGATTCATCAAGCGGTGGTCGCTTATTTAGCCGGTGGACGTGCTGGCACCAAAGCACAGAAAACCCGCGCCCAAGTGAGCGGCGGTGGCATCAAGCCGTGGCGACAAAAAGGGACGGGACGCGCCCGCGCAGGAAGTATTCGTAGTCCTTTATGGCGTGGCGGTGGTAAGGTGTTCGCAGCGACTCCGCGTGATCACAGCCAAAAATTGAATAAAAAAATGTTTCGCGGCGCATTGCGTTCTATTCTTTCCGAATTAGTGCGTCAAGAGCGTTTAACCTTAGTCGAACAGTTCCATGTTGATGAACCCAAAACCCGCTTAGTATTAACCCAGTTAAGCGAGTTAAAGGTTGATCCAGAAGTGTTAATCATCGTCGATGAATTGACTGAAAATCTTTATTTAGCCACACGTAATCTTTATAAAGTCAGCGTGCGCGAAGCGGATTATATTGATCCTGTGAGCTTAGTTGGACATCCCAAAGTGGTGATGACCACCGCCGCCCTGAAAAGACTTGAGGATAGACTCGCATGAATACCACCCAAAAAATGCGCTTGATGCAAATTTTGCTTGCACCGCGGGTCTCAGAAAAGACCACTGTCGTTGCCGAACAAGGACAACATGTTTTCACCGTGTTACCCGATGCCACCAAAGCAGAAGTAAAACAAGCGGTTGAAATGATGTTTAATGTCAAAGTGGCCAGCGTGCAAACCTTAAATGTTAAAGGCAAACGCAAAAATTTTGGTCGTACACGTGGTAAGCGTTCCGACTGGAAAAAAGCCTATGTTTGCCTGCAACCGGGCTTTGACATCAACTTGATAGGTGAATAAGCGCGTGGTTCTCCATTGCCGCTGTGAAGGAAATTAAACATGGCACTTGTAAAAGCAAAACCCACGTCTGCCGGTCGTCGTTTCGTGGTGCAGGTCAAAACGCTCGACTTGCACAAAGGCGAACCGTATCACCCATTATTGGAAAAACAAACCAAAAAGGGTGGACGCAATAACAACGGACGCATTACGGTCAGACATCAAGGCGGCGGTCATAAACAACATTACCGCGTGGTCGATTTTAAACGGGATAAAGATGACATTCCCGGTAAAGTAGAACGGATTGAATACGATCCCAACCGTAGCGCACATATTGCCTTAGTGTTATATGCCGATGGCGAACGTCGTTACATTATTGCGCCTAAGGGCGTATCGACGGGAACGCCCGTGATGTCAGGCGCACATGCCCCGATTAAACCCGGTAACGCCATGCCCTTGCGCAATGTCCCTGTCGGTAGCACTGTTCACTGTATCGAACTGAAACCCGGTAAAGGGGCGCAGTTGGCTCGTAGTGCAGGTGCTGGCGTGCAATTGGTTGCCCGCGAAGGTCAATATGCCACTTTACGCTTACGTTCTGGTGAAATGCGCAAAGTGTTAAGCGATTGTCGTGCGACTTTAGGCGAAGTCGGCAATGCCGAACACAACTTAACGTCTTTAGGCAAAGCCGGTGCGTCGCGTTGGCGTGGCAAACGGCCGACCGTGCGCGGTGTGGCGATGAACCCTGTCGATCACCCTCATGGTGGTGGTGAAGGTCGGACTTCTGGCGGTCGTCATCCTGTGACACCGTGGGGCTTCCCGACCAAAGGCGCGAAGACTCGTCACAACAAACGCACTGATAAGATGATTGTGCGTCGTCGCAAATAATTTTTAAGGGCGGTTATCCCACGGGATAACCGATAAACAGTTACTGAGCAAAAGAGATTTAACCGTGCCACGTTCCATTAAAAAAGGCCCGTTCATTGATTTGCACTTGCTGAAAAAAGTCGAAGTCGCTGTGCAAACCAGTAACAAACGCCCCATCAAAACTTGGTCACGCCGTTCTATGGTGATTCCAGAGATGGTGGGTTTAACGATTGCAGTACATAATGGCCGCCAACATGTTCCCGTCTTCGTGACAGAAAACATGGTCGGACACAAACTCGGTGAGTTTGCCATTACCCGTACTTTCCGCGGTCATATTGCTGACAAAAAATCTAAACGTTAAGAGAGTGTGAAGATGCAAGTGCAAGTTTATAGCAGACATCGTAACGCCCGAATTTCTCCGCAAAAAGCTCGGTTAATTGCCGATCTGATTCGTGGAATGCCAGTGTCTCAGGCTTTAGACACGCTGACTTTTACCAACAAAAAAGCAGCCGGTCTGGTCAAAAAAATATTGGAATCCGCCGTGGCGAATGCCGAAAACAACGAAGGGGCTGACATTGATGATTTATACGTGTCAGAAATTTGCGTGGATGAAGGCCCGGTGATGAAACGGATGCACGCCCGCGCCAAAGGACGTGGCAATCGTATCATCAAACGAACCAGTCATATCACTGTCGCTGTGACCGAGAGTTAAGAGAGAGTATTATGGGACAAAAAGTACATCCAGTGGGCTTGCGACTAGGGATTATCCGTGACTGGTCTTCCAAATGGTACGCCAACAGCCAACAATACGCGAATTACTTGTATACCGATTTACAAGTGCGTGAATTTCTGAAGAAAAAACTGGCACAAGCCTCAGTCAGTGAGATTCGTATCGAACGTCCTGCGCGCAATGCCAAGATCATTGTCCATACGGCACGGCCGGGGATTGTGATTGGTAAGCGCGGCGAAGACATTGACGCACTGCGTAAAGAAGTCTCTGCCATGATGGGCATTCCTGTCCATATCAGTGTCGAAGAAATTCGCAAACCTGAAATCGACGCTTATTTAGTCGCTGTGAGCGTGGCGCAACAATTAGAAAAACGGATCATGTTCCGTCGTGCCATGAAGCGTGCGGTGAGTAATGCGTTACGTTTAGGGGCGCAGGGGATTCGGATCAATGTCAGTGGCCGTCTCAATGGGGCGGAGATTGCGCGGATGGAATGGTATCGAGAAGGGCGTGTGCCGTTGCACACCTTACGTGCCGACATCGACTATGGCTTTGCTGAAGCAAAAACCACTTACGGCATTATTGGCGTAAAAGTGTGGATTTTCAAAGGCGAAATCATCGGCAAGCAACAAGCCCAAGAAGCGATGGCTAACCGCGAGCGTTAATCGCCGTGTTCTACCAAGAGTAAACCAACGATGTTACAGCCTAAACGAACAAAATTTAGAAAACAACACAAAGGCAAAAACCGCGGGCTTGCCCAACGCGGTAGCAGTGTGAGTTTTGGTGAATTTGGCCTCAAAGCCACGGGGCGCGGTCGCATTACCGCTCGGCAAATCGAAGCCGCCCGTCGTACTATTACCCGTCGCGTTAAACGGGGCGGTAAATTGTGGATTCGCGTTTTTCCCGATAAACCCATTACCAAAAAACCCCTAGAAGTGCGGATGGGGAAAGGGAAAGGTAATGTGGAATACTGGGTAGCTTTGATTCAACCCGGTCGTATGCTCTACGAAATTGAAGGCGTTCCTGAAGCCACAGCGCGGGAAGCCTTTCGTTTAGCCGCGGCTAAACTGTCTGTTCCAACCACATTTGTCAGTCGCACGGTGATGTAATATGAAAGCCAGTGAACTCCGCGAAAAATCCGTTGCTGAATTGAATGAAGAATTACTCGCTTTAGGGCGGGAACAATTCAATTTGCGGATGCAAAAAGCCAGTCAACGCCTGACCAATCCGGCGCGAATTCGTGCTGCTCGTCGTGATGTTGCGCGTATTAAAACCGTTTTGCACGAGAAGAAGAAGGCAGGCTAAACATGGTGACAGAATCTGAGAACACCGAAAACAAAAGCAACCGTGGCTTAACCGGCCGCGTAGTCAGCAATAAAATGAACAAAACCATTACCGTGTTGATTGAACGTCGCGTCAAACACCCGAAATATGGCAAATTCATTACACGTTCTACCAAATTACACGCGCACGATGAAGAAAACACTTGTCGAGAAGGCGACATCGTGACGATTGTACAAAGCCGTCCCCTGTCAAAAACGAAGGCATGGCGTTTGGAAAGCATCGTGTCACGAGCAGAGATGTAACGACAAAAGATTTTGTCAATCAATGCTTTTCAAATGATACTGAATTTGGTATCATTCCAACCTTTTTTGTGGTCGGCCGTGTGCCGAACCGTTTTGGAGCGTAAAAAATGATACAAATGCAATCCATGCTGGATGCCGCCGACAACAGCGGCGCACGGCGGTTAATGTGTATCAAGGTGCTGGGTGGCTCGCACCGTCGCTATGCCCACATTGGCGACATCATCAAAGTTTCGGTGAAAGAAGCCATTCCTCGCGGCAAAGTGAAAAAGGGCGAAGTCTATAACGCTGTTGTTGTACGTACCCGCAAAGGGGTGCGCCGTCCCGATGGTTCTTTGTTGCGTTTTGATGGCAACGCTGCGGTGTTGTTGAATAACCAAAAACAACCGATTGGTACACGTATTTTTGGGCCAGTGACCCGTGAATTGCGTACTGAACAGTTCATGAAAATTATTTCATTGGCACCCGAAGTCCTGTAAGGCGAGGCAACTATGCGCAGAATTAGACGTAATGACGAAGTGATCGTCATTGCCGGTAAAGACAAAGGCAGAATCGGTAAAGTCATCCGCGTGATGGACGACCGTGTGGTGGTGGAAAACACCAATATTGCTAAACGTCATACCCGTGCGAACCCTGTCAGCGGGCAAGCCGGCGGCATCGTAGAAAAAGAAATGCCATTGCATATTTCTAACGTTGCTTTGCTGAATCCGGTCACTGGAAAAGCCGACAAAGTCGGATTTAAATTCCTAGAAGACGGCAAAAAAGTCCGCTATTTTAAATCCAATGGCGAAGTCCTAGAGGCATAAGATGGCAGCAAGGCTAGAAGAATTTTATAAAAGCACCGTAGTCCCCCGCTTAAAAGAGCAGTTTGGCTACAAAAGTGTGATGCAAGTTCCACGTATCGAAAAGATTACGTTAAACATGGGCTTAGGCGAAGCGGTGGGCGATAAGAAAATTATCGAACGCGCACTGGGTGATATGGTTGCCATTGCAGGACAAAAACCCGTCGTCACTAAAGCCCGTAAATCCATTGCCGGGTTTAAAATTCGTGAAGGCTGGCCGATTGGCTGTAAAGTCACATTGCGCCGTGCGCGGATGTACGAATTTTTAGATCGTCTGGTGAGCATTGCCATGCCACGAATTCGTGATTTTCGTGGAGTCAGTGGTAAGGCGTTTGATGGTCGCGGCAACTACAGTTTAGGTATTCGGGAGCAAATTATTTTCCCTGAAATCGATTATGACAAGATTGACGTGTTGCGTGGTTTAGATATTACAATAACCACCAGCGCGAATACTGATGCAGAAGCCAAGGCACTGTTACAAGCCTTCAGTTTCCCGTTTAAATAATGACAAATGGGGTCTGAACGCCCTCCCCTATTGGGGGGGCGTTGAAGGATTGACTTATTTCCAAGCTGTTTTTCAAGGAACATTAGATTATGGCAAAACTCTGTATGGTGAACAGAGAGATAAAGCGCGCCCGCATCGTCAGTAAACACGAGGCCAAACGAGCTGAACTGAAAAAAGTAATCAGCAGCGTCAGTGCCACTGCGGAGCAAAAAGAGACTGCACAAATTCAATTGCAATCTCAACCGCGTGATGCCAGTCGTTGTCGGTTGCGTAATCGCTGCCGTTTGACCGGTCGTCCACACGGATACTATCGCAAATTTGGTTTAGCACGTAACAAATTGCGTGAAGAAGCGATGAAAGGAAACATTCCAGGTCTGGTTAAGGCCAGTTGGTAAGCGCAGAGGATTTAATCAAAAATGAGTATGTCTGATCCCATCGCTGATATGCTGACTCACATTCGTAACGGTCAAACCGCGAAAAAAGCAACCGTCGTGATGCCTTCTTCCAAGAAGAAAGTGGCCATCGCACAATTGTTAAAAGATGAAGGTTATATCAGTGATTTTAGTGTGTCTGAGGATGCCAAACCTCAGCTTAAAGTGGTTCTCAAATATTATCAAGGTCGTCCTGTCATCACACTGTTAAAGCGGGTGAGCCGTCCGGGCTTGCGTATTTACAAGTCTAAAGATCAACTTCCCAACGTGTTAGGGGGATTGGGTATTGCTGTCGTGTCAACCTCTAAGGGGATTATGACCGACCGTGCTGCGCGATCTGCGGGACACGGTGGTGAAGTGATATGTTACGTTTCTTAACCGTGTGGGTGTGCGATGTCAAGAATTGCTAAAAGTCCAATTACTGTGCCTAAAGACGTAACTGTCAACCTAGAGGTACAACAACTGACCGTCAACAGCAAACGTGGCGAATTAAGCCACAGCATTCATCCCAGCGTGCGCGTGGCGATGAATGAAGGCGTGTTGACCTTTACTCCCACCGATGACAGCGCGGAAGCAGATGCCTTTGCCGGCACCACGCGAGCGTTGGTCAATAATATGATTATTGGTCTAAGTCGTGGTTTTGAACGCAAATTAACGTTAGTGGGTGTGGGTTATCGGGCGCAGTTGAAAGACAGCAAATTATTAAGTCTGTCTTTAGGCTACTCGCATCCGGTGGAGTATCCGATTCCAGAAGGCATCACCATTGAGTCCCCCTCACAAACTGAAGTGATTGTGAAAGGTGCGGATAAGCAATTGGTCGGGCAAGTGGCTGCGAATATTCGCAGTTTCCGTCCACCAGAGCCGTATAAGGGCAAAGGTGTGCGTTATGCCGATGAAGTCATCATCATGAAAGAAGCCAAGAAGAAGTAGGTAGCCTCGATGGACAAAAAAACAACCCGTTTACGTCGCGCTCGTCGTACTCGTGCCAAAATCCGGGAATTGGGCGTGCATCGCTTGTGTATTCATAAAACACCGCGGCACATCTATGCCCAGCTAATCGCACCCACCGGCTCGGCCGTTTTGGCCAGTGCATCCACTTTGGACAAAGCGTTCAAAGAAACCGGTGCTTATAGTGGTAACGTGGATGCCGCCACGTGGGTGGGCAAGGCCATCGCCGAACGTGCTAAAGCCACTGGAATCACCGTGGTGGCATTTGATCGGGCTGGTTTTAAATATCATGGTCGGATCAAAGCGTTAGCCGATGCGGCGCGTGAATCTGGTCTCAGCTTCTAGGTAATGGCAAATGGCGAATTACGACGTACAAACCAGTAAAAATGACGATCTCGTTGAAAAATTAGTGACCGTGAATCGCGTCGCCAAAGTGGTTAAAGGTGGACGAATTTTCAGTTTCACCGCATTGACCGTGGTTGGAGATGGCAAGGGTAAAGTGGGTTTCGGCTATGGCAAGGCCCGCGAAGTTCCCGCTGCGATTCAAAAAGCAATGGAAAATGCCCGTAAAAACATGAAAACAGTCCCGTTAAACGGCACAACCTTGCATTATCCCAGTACTTCTCGTCACGGTGCAGCTAAAGTTTACATGCAACCGGCTTCAGAAGGGACAGGAATTATTGCGGGTGGAGCGATGCGGGCTGTCTTTGACGCATTAGGTGTGCGCGATGTGTTGGCAAAATCGATTGGTTCTTCCAACCCTATGAACGTGGTACGTGCCACTTTCAAAGGACTACAGCAGATGCAAAGTCCAGATGCCATCGCCGCCAAACGCGGTAAAACGCTTGAAGAGATTCGCAGCTAGTCTCGGCTTGCATTGCAGTCAACACAACAGTCTCGCCGCTTCAGGCGGTCGAGAGCGGTCTAACCAACGTAGCAAGACAGAAAACGGAGGAAGCGAGACAGGCGGCAAATTGCCGATGCTATCCCTCTTCGATTGAGCGAAGAGTCTCGCGTACAGTGTGATGAGCAAAAAGTTGAAAGTCACGCAAATTCGCAGTATCCATGGACGTTTACCTAAACATAAAGCCTGTGTGGCCGGTTTGGGCTTGCGTCGTATGCACCACAGCGTTGAACTCGATGATACTCCCGCAATCCGCGGTATGATCAACAAAGTCTCCTATCTGCTAAAAGTAGAGGAAGTGTGAGATGTTTTTAAACACATTGAAACCGGCTGAAGGATCAAAACCCGTCGCCAAACGAGTAGGACGTGGAATTGGTTCTGGCTTGGGTAAAACTTGCGGACGCGGTCACAAAGGACAAACTTCGCGTGCTGGCGGCTTCCATAAAGTGGGTTTTGAAGGCGGTCAAATGCCATTACAACGCCGCTTGCCTAAAGTGGGTTTTATTTCCCGTACTGCGCGGGCGCGGTCTGAAGTTCGTTTACACGAATTGGCGCGTGTCAGCCAAAGCCCTATTGATTTGGCCGCACTGAAAGCAGCAGGGGTTGTGCCTCGTTACTGTGAACATGCCAAAGTGATCGCTTCTGGCAAAATAACTACCGCGGTTCAGTTAAAAGGAATCGCAGTCACCCCCGGCGCACGAAGCGCAATTGAAGCGGCTGGCGGCAGCATCGAGGACTAAGTGGCTATTAACACCGCAGAGTTAGCCCGATTGGGCAGACTGGACGAATTAAAGCATCGCTTGCTGTTTTTGCTAGGTGCGATTGTGGTGTTTCGGATCGGGACGTTCATTCCCGTGCCGGGCATTGACCCGGTGGCGTTGCAACAAATGTTTGAAGCCCAACGTGGCACTATTTTGGACATGTTTAATATGTTCTCTGGTGGTGCGTTGGAGCGGTTCTCTGTATTTGCTTTGGGCATTATGCCTTATATTTCGGCTTCAATTATCATGCAACTGCTCACCGCAGTGCATCCAAAACTGGAGCAGTTGAAAAAAGAAGGCGAATCCGGACGGCGCAAAATTACTCAATATACCCGTTATTTCACCTTAGTATTAGCCACATTCCAATCCATTGGGGTGGCGATTGCCTTAGAAAGTCAAAACGTGGTGATTGATGCAGGGATCGCTTTTCGGATCACTGCGGCATTAACCCTCGTGACTGGCACCATGTTTTTAATGTGGTTGGGTGAACAGATTACGGAACGGGGAATTGGTAATGGGATTTCCATGATCATTTTCGTGGGGATTGTGGCAGGATTACCCGCTGCAATCGGCGGAACGTTGGAACTCTCGCGCACCGGACAATTGCACTTTTTCACCTTGATTTTGTTGTTGATCATCGTGTTATTGGTGACTGCTTTCGTGGTCTTTGTCGAACGCGGACAACGGCGAATTACGGTAAACTATGCCAAGCGTCAAGTCGGTAATAAAGTTTATGCCGGTCAAACCAGTCATTTGCCCTTAAAACTCAACATGGCTGGCGTGATTCCACCGATTTTTGCTTCAAGTATCATTCTGTTCCCTGCGACCTTGGGGGGCTGGTTTGGTAGTGCAGAAGGCATGACGTGGTTACAAAATCTGTCACAAACGCTGTCACCGGGTCAGCCATTGTATGTCATGTTATTTGCGGTGGCGATCATTTTTTTCTGCTTTTTCTATACGGCATTGATGTTTAACCCGAAAGAAACTGCGGATAATTTGAAAAAGTCGGGAGCTTTTATTCCCGGCGTGCGTCCCGGACGACAAACGGCTGAGTACATTGATAAAGTGATGTCACGTTTGACCATGGCAGGGGCTATTTACATTACAGCGGTCTGTTTACTGCCTGAATTTTTAAATCTGCAATGGAATGTTCCGTTTTATTTTGGGGGAACGTCTTTGTTGATTATTGTGGTGGTGGTAATGGATTTTATGGCGCAGGTGCAGGCGCATTTGATGTCGCACCAATACGAAGGCTTAATGAAGAAGGCAAACCTGAAAGGGGGCGGCCGCAATCCTTTGTTGCGTTAAAAGCGAAATGATTGGCGTATTATTTAATAATACGCTATCGTGAATCAGAGTTGGAGTAGAAATCGATGAAAGTCAGAGCGTCTGTAAAAAGAATTTGTCGCAACTGCAAGATCATCAAACGTAAAGGGATTGTCCGTGTGATCTGCACTGATGCACGTCACAAACAACGACAAGGCTAACGTTTGTCAGTATCCATCATTTCCTCAGTGGGATAATGGAGAACTGAAAATTATCGCGGCCGAATTTGGGAACTTACCTCAAGTGGTTCAGGTGCCATAGCCCATCACGGTGGTGATGTGAATGCAGCGATTAAACCCACTCCCCTGTGTGTTTCTGTCGCGTTTCTTGTGGAAAAATGACACTTGGGTTTATCCCCAAAAGTGAGTCTGCCCCTGATACTCGGCGGAAACCCACCTTAACTTGTGGGTTGAGTTGGTTTACCTAGTTTAAGAAAACGGAGAAAAGAATGGCACGTATTGCCGGTATTAATATCCCAGTGCAGAAACATGCCGTCATTGCACTGACCTCGATTTATGGCATCGGCCCGACCCGCGCAAAGGCCATTTGCCAAGCCACAGGCATTGCCCCCGACACGAAAATTAAAGACCTCGATGAAGGTCAATTAGAAGCGTTACGTGGTGAAGTCGCTAAATACAATGTGGAAGGTGACTTGCGCCGTGAAATTTCCATGAACATTAAACGGTTAATGGATTTAGGATGTTATCGTGGCTTGCGTCATCGTCGTGGTCTACCTGTACGCGGTCAACGGACTCGCACCAATGCGCGGACACGTAAAGGTCCCCGTAAAGCGATTCGTAAATAAAGCCTTGCGTTAGTTGACGGTGGCATGGCGTGCTGTGGCACTTCAACTGACATGAAAAGAACTCTTCAGGAATTGTTATGGCAAAAGTAGCTTCTCAACGCGTTGCTCGTAAAAAAGTTAAAAAAAGCGTCACCGACGGCATTGTGCATGTCCATGCCTCGTTTAATAACACCATCATCACCATCACTGACCGTCAAGGGAATACTTTAGGTTGGGCAACTTCAGGTGGCAGTGGTTTCCGTGGTTCACGTAAAAGCACGCCCTTTGCAGCGCAGGTTGCCGCCGAACGAGTGGGTAATGTGGTCAAAGAATTTGGGGTTAAAAATTTAGAAGTGCGGATTAAAGGACCCGGTCCAGGACGTGAATCTACCGTGCGGGCATTACATGCCAACGGATTTAAGATCACCAGCATCACTGATGTCACCCCGATTCCGCACAATGGATGCCGCCCCCCCAAACGGCGACGTGTTTAAATTCAGGAGTGAAAGGGAATGGCGAGATATTTAGGCCCCAAATGTAAGTTAAGTCGTCGTGAAGGTACAGACCTCTATTTGAAAGGTCGTTCGCGTGCGTTAGACACCAAATGTAAATTAGATAAAACCCCCGGTCAGCATGGGGATAAACGCCAACGTTTGTCCGATTATGCTGCGCAGTTGCGGGAAAAGCAAAAATTACGTCGTATTTATGGCGTGTTAGAGCGTCAGTTCCGTAATTATTACCAAAAAGCCAGTGCGCAAAAAGGCTCTACCGGTGAAAATTTATTGCGTCTATTAGAATGCCGCTTGGACAATGTGGTGTATCGCATGGGTTTTGCGGCCACTCGTGCTGAAGCGCGGCAATTGGTGAGTCACAAAGCGGTTTTGATCAATGGTCAGAGCGTGAACATTCCTTCGTACCAAGTCAAGCCCAGTGATGAAATTCGTATTCGTGAGAAAAGCCAGAAACAATTGCGCATTACCAGTGCATTGGATACGGCTGCACAATATGGCTTTCCTGAATGGGTTGATGTTGATGTTAAGGGCATGAAGGGTATTTTCAAAGCGGCCCCCGAGCGCATGGAACTGCCCAGCGAGATTAATGAACAACTGGTCGTTGAGTTGTACTCGAAGTAATCCTGATCCACTGTACAAGAGGGGATTATGCAATCATCCGGTGTAATGGAATTATTAAAACCCCGTATCGTTGATGTAAAACATGTCAGCGATACCGTCGCCAAAGTCACACTGGAACCTTTGGACCGTGGTTTTGGGCATACTTTAGGCAATGCCCTGCGTCGTGTTTTACTGTCATCTTTGACGGGTGCTGCGGTAGTGGAAGTGGCCATTGATGGCGTACTGCACGAATACACTACAATTGAAGGTGTACAAGAAGATGTCACCGATATTTTGTTAAATCTTAAAGGATTGGCCATTCGGATGCACGGGCGCAATGAGGTTGAGTTGCGATTAAGCAAAGCCGGCCCAGGGCCGGTGCGTGCTTCGGATATTGTCTTAGATCATGATGTAGAAATTCTCAATCCTGAGCATTTAATCGCGCATCTGACCAAATCGGGCGAATTAAACATGACCCTTAAAATCATGTTAGGCCGGGGGTATCAAGCCGTCGGTCAACGCCAGCGAGATGATGATCATGATGGTACGATTGGCACGCTGAAATTGGATGCTTCTTTTAGTCCCGTGTCGCGGGTGACGTATTCAGTTGAGCGGGCGCGGGTAGAACAACGCACTGATTTGGATAAGCTGATCATTGAGTTAGAAACCAATGGTACGGTAGACCCAGAATCAGCGATTCGCCAAGCCGCCACCATTTTGCAAAATCAATTGTCAGTGATCGTTGATTTACAAGGTGATATTACAACCGAAGAGCCAGAACCCGAAATTGATATTGATCCGATTTTGTTGCGTCCGGTTGACGAGTTGGAATTGACAGTGCGTTCAGCCAATTGTCTCAAAGCGGAAAACATACATCATATCGGCGATTTGATTCAGAAAACAGAAAATGAACTGTTAAAAACGCCTAATTTGGGCAAAAAATCGCTGACAGAGATTAAAGATGTACTGGCTTCCAAGGGCTTATCGTTGGGTATGCGTTTAGAAAATTGGCCGCCGCCCAACTTGTATGATGAACAGAAAAGCAGTAGCTGATCAAGTTACTCTATTGATTTAGGATAAGTTATTATGCGTCACCGTAATGTAGGCAGACAGCTCAGTCGTAACAGTTCGCATCGCAAGGCGATGTTAAAGAACATGGCGGCTTCGCTGATGCGTCATGAGTTGATTAGAACGACCTTGCCCAAGGCGAAGGAATTACGGCGAGTGGCCGAGCCATTGATTACTCTGGCGAAAGAGGATTCGGTTGCCCGTCGGCGTTTGGCCTTTGCGCGTTTGCGGGATCGGGATATTGTTACCAAGTTGTTTAATGAGCTTGGCCCGCGTTACAAAGAGCGTCCGGGTGGCTATTTGCGTATTTTAAAATGTGGCAATCGTCCAGGCGACAATGCCCCAATGGCCATTGTAGAATTGGTTGATCGCGCTGAAACCGCAACAGAAGCAGTCGATGCCGATTAATTTTTTTTCTTAGAAACGGATGTTTCTTTAAAACCGTTATTGATTCTGTAAAGATTCGATGACGGTTTTTTCTTTTTTAAAAACAGGGTGTTAAATGTAAAAGTGATTGGGTAGGGGATTATATTGAGAATTGCTCTACTAAAATTTCTTGCTTTTATTTTATGCCTAGAGTAGGCTAATCGGCGACTTAGATGGTTTTTTGCATTACCATCAGTTTACGTTTTTTTATCCCACAGGAGTGTAACTGCTATCTTAGTCCACGGTTAAAAAGTGAGTTTACTCATCTCGCTTAGAACAACCGCCTGCCTTTGTCATTATAAAAAATACGATAATAAACTACGACGTTTGCACACTAATTCTTGATTTTAATTAAAGAAATTTGGCGCATTTTCTAAGGATTTTAAAATTCTAAGAAATAACGCGAAACGCGCTTTTTTGGCCAAAAATTCAGTAAATAAAATCAATAAATTAGCACTAATATTTAAAAAATCTCAATAAGCAATAGGTTTGCTCATGAAACAACACAAATCCCTTTATTCTGCCTTGCTCGGCTTGGCGGGAGTGGTGTCGTGTGCTGTGGCGTATGCTGCGCCGCCGCCCGCCCCTCAACTTCATGCCGAAACACAAGGCTTAGAAGCCACTTTGTCGTGGTCTCCGCTGGCGGAGGCAACAGGCTATCGGCTCTTTTTTGCCAATTATCCCGATGGCGGCGACATCACCAGCGTCGATTTAGGTCTGGCTACGTCGATTTCTAAAACGCTGTGGGATGGCGCGGCGTTTTACGTTGCGGTGTCCGCCTATAATGCCGATGGAAACGGGGCTTATTCTAATGTCGAATGGATTCAAGCCACTGATCTCAGTCAAATTGATCCTGAAAATTTGCCTTTAACGGTCAATGTTGAAGTCGATACGCCCATCGCTTTTTTACCCGAAGCCGAAGCCGAACGCACCGCTCGGCGACGCGCCGCAGAAGACACGGGCGAACTGACCTTGTCTGAGGTGGATTACGAAGAAGGCTTAATTGGTATGACGCTGCACATCGCGCCTACCCTGCTTGAGCGCGAAGATTTACCGCTTAGTTTCTGCTTGGATGTCGGCGTGGCGTGTGAATCGTTGTTGGTGTGGAATTCGGAATTGGGGGATTTTGCAGAAGGGCTGCGGGTCTCCAAAGTCTATACCGATGTCGAAACCAGTTTGTATTTAGAACTGAAATTACCCGACGACTTAATTGAAACATTACGCCCACAATTAACCCAACCGCAATCATTTACCATTCGCACGACTTTATTGAATTCGTCGAATACCGCAAATGTGGGCGTGGCTTTGGCACAAGTGGCTTTAGTGGATTTACCGCCCGCAACGCGCAGCGAACGTCGCACCCCTAGAAATAATATTGGGATGAAATTTGGCCGCGAATATGCTAAAACATTCGGTGGTCGTGTGGCAGGGATTGAGTTTGGCGTAAACGGTCAAGCCTTGATTTATCACTACAAACCAAAAAAAGAAAAGGAATCAGACCCTGAACCAATTCCCCGCACAGGCGCGGCTGTCACCGCAGATGGATCAGTGAAACCGACTATTTTTACCATTGATTTTACCTTATTAAGCAGCGACGCTTATTTTATTATTGAAGATGAACATCCTCTACATTTCCACTTTGATATTAAAGCCATTAACAAAGAAATTGCGCTTTACATTAAAGATTTTGTTTATGATGCCAGCGCGCCTAATAAATTCCGTGAATTAACGGCCGATGAAGCGAAAAAAGCACCGACTCCGCCTTCTGAAAAAGATTTAAAAAGCATGACCATGATTGACGTAGGCAGTCAGTCAAAAGTGAAAGGGAATTTGCTCAGTGCCAAAATTGGCGGTTTAGTGCCGAAGTTGGAACATAAAAAGGGTTACAAGAAAATCTTTTTTGTCGGTTGGGTGCCGTTGACTTTATCACTGGAAGCCGTTGGCAAATTAGAATTAGCAGGCGCGGTCGGAATTAGACTGAATGAAACCAGCCAAGTGGTGTTATTTGCTGCGGGAGTGGGACCTGCGCCTTCTGTGGGCGTGAGTGCCAGTGCAGCGGTTGATTTTGTCATTACTTCGGCGGGCGTTGAGGCTGAATTGACATTGATTAAAAATGTACTCGGTGTAGATGCCGATTTGCCCATTGTGGCAGGATTGGAGAGCGGTAAAAGTCTTCGATTTGCCTTAGTGAATGATTTACAAGGCCCCAGTGGAAAAGTCGAAGCCTTTGTCACTTATCCTATGTTGGTGTGGAAAAGACTGTTTCCTGAATTTGAAACCAGAAAATCATCGACAAATATCGTGAAATGGGAAAGTTTTAGCAAAAAAACAACGCTATACGAACTCAAGTTAGACGGTCAATCCAACAAGAGCGATGTTGATGGCACGGCCAAAAACGAAGAGCCTAAATTGCCTGAATTTAAGTTTACAGACACTCCCCAACAAACGCGGCCTGATAATGAAACACCGTGGGCGTGTTTTTATCAAAATCTTGATTTTCAAGGTAAATCTTTATGTCTCCCTCTTCCTAAAGACATCGGAGATGGCTCTGTCAATTTCCCCTTAGCGGCGGGAGTGAAAGAATTTAACGACCAAATTAGTTCCATAAAATTATGGGGTAGTCCTGATTTTGGTATCGAAGTGCGTACTTTTGAACATGGGGACTATACAGGCGACCAAATGATTTATGTGACGCATGGCGAAGAGCAGCATGCTAATTTCGGTGCCAGTCATCCTCACATGAATTTGAACGACCACATCAGTTCTATTGTTTTACGCAAAGCTCTGCCGAGAATTGAAGGCGCAACAACGCAAAATGTCAATTCACTCGTTCCACCCAACACAGAACCCTGGGGCGCAGGCATTTGTTTGTGGGAACACATCAATTATGAAGGAACTAAAGGCTGTACGCTGAATGGCGTTGAAATGAAAGACGGCGGCCGTCCTGATTTCCAAGTGAAAAGAAATCAAGCCAGTTCTCTGAAAGCGTGGGCGGCTTTGGGTGATTTTGATGTTTACTTGGCGCAATTCTTAACTTCATCTGGCAAAATTGAAAGAGGCAATGTGATTGGTATTCGTATCAACAAGGGAGAACAAGTCGCTTTTCCCACAATGGGATCACCGGGTAACAAGCATTATCTCAATGATGATCTGGTGGCGGTTCTCGTGCGCTTGCGCGAAGGACAACAGTTTGATTGGGTTGTTCCGCGTAATTAAGCGTTAAAGCAGTGAAGATATGGGGAGAGTCGAGAGACTGTCCCCAGATCGTGAGATCGTGATTTTTCTCTGGTTTTTTCGATGTTGACACAATGGGTAGCCCATGAAAAATACTGTAACTTGGATTGTTTTACTGTTGGGATTGGTGATTGGGGGGGTGGGATTAGTGATTTTATGGAAATTGCCGACTCCGTCCGTTGATTCTTCGCTTGAAACACAAGCACCGCTTACGCCTGTTGTAGAAGAAAAAACGCCAGCATTAACCGACAATTCGACGGTTTCACTGCCGCAGTTTCACTGGCCGAGTAGCGAACCGCGCCACACTTACCGCTATCAATTAGACAGTCAAATTCGTTTGAATCCCAGTCTAGGCGCGGGCGATCAGGCGCAATGGCAACTTATCCCATTGATAATGCAGGGAACATTGAATGTGCGACGCTTTAAGTCAAACGCAGATGAACCTGTTTATGTGGGATTTCAATTGTCCGATCTGACAGTACGACATGGTGATCAAGTGGTGCCTGAATTGGCGCAGTTATACGGGCGTTTTTTTGTGGTGGCCTTATCGCCATTGGGGACGTTTTCGGGCTTTCATTTTCCTGCTTACATGAGCGAAAGCGAAGAACAAACGGCATTAACGGAGTCCATTTCCCCATTACAACTGGTGTTGTCAGACGGAATAACGCAGGCTCCAGCAGAATGGGACAGCGTCGAATCTCACGCCTCTGGAAGTTATACGGCACATTATCGCTGGTCAGAACCCAATACCGTACATAAACGCAAAATCGCTTATGAACAACTCAGTGATTCTCTAGGCGAATCGTTGCAAGGGATTGCTTTAAAAGCAGAAGTACTTGAATCAGAAACAAAAATCGAGTTAAGCCCATCAGGATTATCCCGTGTTGCTGCACAAGAACACGTGGTTTTTTCTGCCCAATACGGCACTTTTTCCGAAAGTAAAACCCAATTTACAGTAGAAAAAATCACTGCCATACAAGATGCCCATTTGGATATATGGCAAATGCCAGACGATGCCGTAGACATGCTAAAACGTTTGGCCGCCATGACTGTGCCGAGTGCGGGGCCGGTTTCTGTGTTGGAATCTATGCGTTTGGATCGGTTACGGGAAAAATTCGCGGGCGTATCGGTTAATGCCTTGTTCGACAGCTTAGTGGCTTCGCAAGATGAAGATGCTTGGCTGACTTATGGGGAGCAATTAACGGATTATTTGCGGGCTTATCCTGACTCTGCTTTAGAACTGTCTCGTTTACTGCGGGAGAATGTGTACGATAACGGCATCACCATGACCGTGATCGCGGCCTTAGAACGCGCTGGCCATTTACCTGCACAACGCGCTTTATTGGAACTGATCAATGACTCGCGTCCCGAAGCCCATTTACAAGTGGCACAAGCCACGGTGTCTGCGGGTGGAATTGTCAAACCCGATCCGAGCTTAACCCAAGGCTTGTGGCAACGGGTAGAAAATCGCGCCTCTGAGTATGACACCGCATTATTGGCTTTAGGGCGTTTAAGTGCGACGCTGGATAACGGGGGCGCAAGTGCGGAAGCGTGGCAAATTCGCCAACAATTAGCCCAATTGTTACAGCAATCGCCAGAAGGCAATCCTGAACAATTCTACACGCTGTTGGGTTTAGGCAATGCGGGAGCTGATGAGATGTATCCCATCATTGAACCGTATTTGCAAGCCGAGAGTTCTCGTATTCGCGGCGCAGCGGTGCAAGCCTTGCGGACGTTCAATGATGCGGCCAGTTATCAAGCCTTGTTACAGTCCAGCACGCAAGAAGTGGAAGATCGCGTTCGTCGCCAAGCCTTTGAATCTCTGACGATTCGCACGGAAAAACAAGCTCCTGATACGCAAACCATCAGCACCATCGCCCAACATCTCACAGAAGAATCCAACAGTGATATACGGGCAGACATGATTCAGTTTTTGGGTCAACATCGACATACCCATCCAGAAGCCCTCACTGCGCTACAAACTCAGTTACAACAGGAAACGGATCGGGAAATGTTAAAAACCATTTATCAAGCTTTGTATCAAAACGCAAAATAGATTCATATCCAAATTCCTCTTTATTTTTACTTTTTAATAGGAGAGCGTGAATGCGCACATCCCCTTATGTATTTCGTCAATCGCTAAAATGGCTCACGGGCGGATTACTTTTCATCGCCTGTTTACTGCCTGCGCTGAGTTACGCGGCCAATAAAATTGTTCTCGTATCCAACATGAAAACCCCGTCGCAATTGGCAGCGGCCGAAGGCTTAGTGACGGCCTTATCACAAACCTTTAACCCAGAACAACTGAGTTATCCCTTAGATAACGGACAAACACTTGAGATTGAATTGGACTTAAATCGTATTCCTGAATTAACCCACAATCCTGATGTCTTGACGCTGGTGTGTATTAATTCGGTGGCTTGTCGTTTAGCCGCCGATGACGCGGCCAATAAAGAATTATTGGTGATCAGTTTAACCGCCACTTCTTCTCAATTAACCATTGCAGACAACATGTTACGCATGGCACCGTCCAACATCAGCCAAGCCAATGCGATTTATAAACGCTTGAAAGAAGGCGTTAAAACAGGACGTTTTGCCGTGGTGTATGAACCTGATGCCTATGGCGCGGATTTATACGAAAACTTTATTTTTAACTATCTGAATGAAAAGATTTTAGAACAAGAAACCCCGCATTGGGTGATGGGCATTGCGTTACACGATCACTTATTGCTGGATGCCAGTCAAAAAACCGTGAACGCGGCTAAAGTGTTACAAACTCTTGCCACGCAATCGCTGGATGCGGTGGTGTACATGGGCATGGATGCGGGCTTTTTAGACTTAACTGATGCTGCCCGCGGTGGCAATGCGCAAGTCGCTGCGCGCTGGTATGCGGGAGATGGCGTAGAAGAAATTCCCACTGAAAAAGGCTTTAATGGTTTAGAAATCATTCGCTTAGCTGGTTCAGGCCGCGAAGGGCCAGGGGGCATTCCGCGTTCAGCGTCCTATTTCTATGCGCAGGATGCGGGTTTGTTTATTGCCGAAGTCAAAAAGCAATACATCAGTCAAAACGCCACCACTCGCGCTCAATGGTTAGACATCGCCAAAACAGTGCAAATCTTAGGGCGCACGGGAGACAAAGGATTTAACGTAGCGGATCCGTCTCAGTTTTTTGATGTATTAATTTTCAAAGAAAACGGCCAAACCGACAGCGCAACCATCAGCGGCGCATCCGATTACTAATTACGATTGGCTCACAGCCACTTTTTAGGTACAGAATTATGATTAAATGGTTTTTAAATCGGGGATTTCCCGTATTATTATGTGGGTTAAGCGTGAGTGTTTACGCGCTGCCTCCGACTGCTCCTGCGCTCTTGGTAGAAAGAGAAGGCTTACAAATAAAAATCGCTTGGGACGACTTGCCGACGGCTGAAGGCTATCGTTTGTATTTTGCGCCTTATGGTTCGTTGGCGGAATCGCAGAACATTGATCTGGGTAAACAAAGCGAAGCCAGTGCAGCATTACCGAATGGATCGTCTTATTCTCTGTGGATAACTGCGTACAACGCCAGTGGGGAAAGTCGTTATTCTAATATCGAACATGTGTTAATTGACAATAAAGTCGTGGCGTTTTTACCCGAAAATACCCGTACTGGCACGCAATTACAGGCAGGTTTACAAGAAGCGTTTGCGGATTTTCCCCAGTTGCGTCTGGAGACCGTTTGGGTCGATGTCAACGACAGTAAAAAATTAACTGATCTCTTTTTTGGAACAGAAACGGTGCCGGGTTACGCCGATGATCCCAATGTAGTCGCGGTCGTTACGGCTACCACAGGACAAACGCTCGCTTTAACCAAGTACGAATTAGAAAATCCACCCGTCGTCATTTCCTGTACGGGAACGAGTACGCAATTGGTTAATATCGACAATGTCGTGGTGTTAGCCCCTGACAATTTGCAACAAGGCAAGTTGGTTTTTAACACAGTTAATGCCTATGCAGAAAGCAATCAACAGCAAGTGGGTTATGCGATTTTATTGGATACGCGTACCAGTTCAGCGGCGTATGCGTTTGATGCGTATGATTATGTGTTGTTGCATGACATTGATGACAGTATTCGTTTACAAGAAAACGGCGGTTTAAATGCCGAGAATCAGCCCATTGTTCATGCGCAATTAATGGGAGCTTTTTCTTATGACAGCAGCGTTGCCGACAGCATAGATACCGCGTTAGCGGGACTTGATGCCTTGCAAGCTCCCGTTGTTTTTCATGTTGGTATGGCGGCGAATTTACAAACCGTGATGAATAAACGCCCTAATATGACTTGGGTGGGTGCGGATTCTTTCTATACTCATGAAGATTTTCAAGGTAAAAATGCGGCCGTGATTAGCATGAGTGGCGAATTAAAAGATTACGGTTATGATGCGGGTGGTTTTTTAAAAGAAGTGGTGAACGCATTAAGTGCGGATTTAATTCATCGTCAAGGTATTCTATCAACCATTCGTGATTTATCCGTGATTCATCAAGGACGCACGGGAGCAAAAGGCTATTATGTCGAAGTCCCCGGCAGTTTCGATCTCATGATCCCCACCGCAGACGGCTGGCAAAAACTGCTTAATTCTAAGGATTAAAAGCAGGTTTAAATCGGCTTTAAATTAGGTAAAAACCCTGCTCTGGATTTTTTTCGGAGCGGGGTTTTTTTGGGATCAGCGAGGTGAAAGTAATAAAAAAAGTGGGTATCATAAAACGCAGGAATAAAAATTATTTTTCCCGTTCCCGCACATTCAATTCCACCTGCCAACGCGATTGACCTTGACGGGGAACGGCTTCTAAACGCAGCGTGCCAACTTCGGTCACTGCCGCGTGTAAGCGCACGGGGACAATGTCACCGGGCTGATACTCATCAGCAGGCAACGTGGCTTCAATGGCTTCTAATTCCACCAATTCAGCATCAGCCCACGTTTCCAACAGCGTGCCGACCTGATCCTCCCGCCGCACAGATGAACCGAAAAAACGAAACCGCACCGATTCCCCGACCACTAAACCAAATTCCTGATCAGGCAAACGCGCCTCCGTGCCTTCTTCCATCCCAAAAGGCGCGACACACAAGGCTTCCAAAGGCGGCTCCATGCCCGGTACCGCAGGCATTGCGCCCTCAATCCCGACATAATAAGCACTCGCCAAACCGCCCCGAATGCGCACACCATGCCCTTGTCGCACATAACCGTAATAAGCCGCCCCACGTCCCACTGCCAATTCCAAATCAATTCCCTGCAAAATACGCACAGGCGGCGCATTATCACTGGCTAACCATTGATTAATCACCGTTTCTACCCGCTGTGCCAGTAATTCAGATTGAAATACTCCACCGTTAAACAATACCGCCGTAGGATGTAAAAAACGTGCGCCTTCGGGTAAGTTAAAACCTGATAATTCCGCTGTCGCTTGAATTTGGCGCGTGAGAAAAGCCGCTAAATGACGCGTCACCGCAGGGTCTTGGGCGTAAGGCAAACTAATTTTAGTTAAAGCCGCTCTAGGTCGTTGCTGTGGTTTATCCGTGACTTCAACTTGAGGAAAAAAGCCATTTACCAACACATTAATGACTTCCTCACGGGTTAATTCCGTGCGCAAACTGCCACCAATTAACTTAGAGGTTCGGCTGGGAACAACAATGGGAATGGTGTTTAATTCCGCATCACTTAATAACTGTTCTTTTGCCACGCGACACGCATGAGTTAAGCCTTGAATTTGCCAATTTTCTAATGATTTTCCTTCGGCCGCTAATTTGGCTTTTAACACATAAGCCAATGCCAAATCCATATTGTCACCACCTAATAAAATATGATCGCCCACCGCCACGCGATTTAACACCAAATCGCCGTCTTGTTCCGTCACGGCGATCAGCGACAAATCTGTCGTACCGCCGCCCATATCAACCACTAAAATCACTTCGCCCACGCACACTTGTTTACGCCATTGTCCTTCGCTGGCTTGAATCCAACTGTATAACGCAGCTTGGGGTTCTTCCAACAAAATCGCTTGAGACAAGCCCGCGTCTTTGGCTGCGACGACGGTTAAATCACGCGCAGCAGGATCGAAAGAAGCGGGAATAGTAATAATAACTTCTTGTTTTTCAATGGGATTGTCGGGGTTTTTATGATTCCATGCCTCGCGCAAATACGATAAATAAGCCGTTGTAGCTTCCAAAGGCGACACGGGCGACACTTCGCTAGGCGCGTCCAACGGCAAAAACGCCTGACGACAATCGACTCCACTGTGACACAACCAACTTTTCGCACTAGAAACCAAACGGATCGGCGTTTGAATTCCACGACTGCGGGCAAATTCTCCCGTTACGCGTTGATTTTTCTCATTCCACGGTAGCGTTAAATCATTTGCGGCAAATTCGCTGTCATGAGGCAAATACAAAAACGATCCCAATACCGTCACATCATCCAGCGTGCCGGGCGCGGTCAACTGGGAAATAGGAAAGACTTTTTGTAAAACTTTTTCCCGTTCAGACTGGGTTAAATCCACATAAGAAAGTACACAATGTGTCGTACCTAAATCAATACCGATACTGTAACGCGCACTCACAATTCCACCTCCGCAGGCGCAATGACACGACAATCGTGATCCGCTACCAATTTAGGTAAACGCACCTCCGCCGCATACCAACCACAATGAATAAGCGTCCCTGTAAACGGTGCTTGTCCCAATAATTTGCCCGTTAAACGTAATTTACTGGCATCGAAACCTTCAGGAACAGTAATTCGTGACATTTCATTTTCGCTGCGCACAGGCTGTAAAGACAAATGTTGTTGTATAACTTTTCGACTGCCTTCATGCACCACTCGCGCCGCGGCACCAATGTCCGCATCAGAAAAGGCTTGTATATCTTCATGAATAAAATCAAGAAAACGCGCTTCTTGCTGCAACAAAGCCAGCAGTTGCAACGCCGAACGTGGATCAGTTTCTTCAATGGGGGCAATGGTTGCTTTTTCTTCTGAATATTCCACTTGAGATTCGGGAGCAGATTCAATCTCAGATAAAGACTTTTTCTCTGGGGATAATTGCGAGTAAATTTGTGTGGCTAATTCACGGTTAAATAAAATTGAAAAAGCCAAACGCAATCGTTCTAAAAAAGAAAGGGCGGTTTGTGTCATAACAGGCTCTCTTTATAGGGATAAATAACCGCTTTTAATGACGGGAAAATAAACATTATTCGTGTAAATAACCTAAACGAAAACGCTCTCTGGCTTGACGGCGGCTTAATTCGCTGTTAATTAAACATTGCAATTGATGCAATTGTTCATCGGATAACTCAGCCGCTTGAGATTCTGACAATTCAAACAAAGGTTTTAACGTGTGGGCAGTTTGATCCAATTGTGCCAACGCCGCCGAGTGTTGTGCCAAAACTCGATTTAATTCAGCTAATTGTCTTTCTACTTCAACAAACTTACGTTCATGCTGTACGGCGCGGGTCATCAGCAATTTAACGCGCTGCTCAATAAGATCATTAGACATTTAGGATGCTCCTTAAAATAGCTCACATTTAATACTGTTTTTTCAAAAGGGATTTATCTAATTTGCCCGCACCTGTTTTTGGCAATTCATCGACAAAACGGAAAAATTTAGGCATTTTATAAGCGGCTAAACGCTCGCTACAATATTCACGCAATGCTGATTCGGTTAATAAATAATCTCGCAACACAATAAAAGCACAAACCACTTCACCCCATTTATCATCAGGCACGCCAATGACTGCGGCTTCAGCAATTTTTGGATGACCGTATAAAACACTTTCTATTTCGGCAGGATAAATATTTTCTCCCCCAGAAATAATCATTTCTTTAGAACGTCCCACAATGGTGTAATAACCTTCTTCATCCCGAATCGCCAAATCCCCCGTATGCAGCCAACCATCCGGCATGGCTTTGTGTGTCGCTTCTGGATTACACCAATACCCATTAAACACATGCTCACCCCGAATCAGTAATTCACCAATCTCATCTGTATGGCAAATTTGTCCTTCGCCATTGCGCAACTGAATCTCGATGTGAAACAACGGAAAGCCCACCGCACCGGGTTTACGTCTCACATCAGCAGGGGGAAGAAAAAAAGTGTTGGGGCCTGCCTCGGTCAAACCATAGCCTGTTTTAAAATCAATCCCTTTTTCCCAAAATTTTTCAAAAACGGGTAAAGGACAAGGCGCACCCCCACTAATCACCATTTTTAAACGACTAAAATCCGCTTTTTCCCAACGCGGATGTTGCTGCATTAAAATAAACATGGTCGGCACACCAAAAAATAAAGTCGCACCACCCGATTCAATTAAATCAAAAGTCTGTTCCACATTAAATTGCTGGCATAATAAACTGCTACCGCCCACATAAACTAAAGGAGAAGTAAACACATTTAAACCGCCCGTATGAAATAATGGCGCATTTAAAATAGCCACATCATTTTCGGTAATGTTCCAGCTAATTAATGTGTTAATGGCATTGGTTTGAATGGCGCGATAACTGAGCATTGCGCCCTTAGGTAAACCCGTCGTTCCTCCAGTATAACAAATAACCCAAGTATCATCTGGGCGACAATGCGGCGATTCTAAGGGCGTTGTGGGATAATTTTCACGAGTATGAAATAAAATATCTTGGGGTCGCGCTTTTTCTTCTAACGCTATCCACTGTTTAATATCAGGTAATTCTTTATAAAGGCGTTCAATAGTGGTTTTAAATGCTTTAGAATAAAATAAAATTTTCGGCTCTGCTTCACGAATAATGCTAGATAATTCATAAGCCGTTAATCGCCAATTTAAGGCTTGTAAAATGCTTCCCAATTTATTACAGGCAAACCAAATATCTAAATAAGCCATAGAATTACTGGCTAAAATTGCAATTCGATCTCCCGAACGCACACCCAAATGTTGAATAAAATGAGCGGTACAATTGGCTTGAGCATTCCATTGGGCATAAGTAAAATGACGTTGGGTAATCGTATCGACAATGGCGACTTTTTCTGGAGAAAATTGAGCGCGCCGAGCAAGCCAATCAGGAATATAAGGACTGGGCATGATTTTCTCCCCCACATCTCTGAGAAAACATAAAAAACTTTTTATAAAAGACGTTTATGACGAAAGAAATCCTTTAACCGTGCGCCACAGCTTTCTGCCAAAACTCCACCGAGGCAGTCGATATGATGATTGTGGCGCAAATCACGTAAAACATCGAATCGGCTGCCTGTTGCCCCAGTTTTTGGGTCATAAGCCCCAAAAACAACCCGTTTCACTCGCGCATGAACCAATGCCCCCGCACACATCACACATGGCTCTAAAGTGACGTACAAAGTGGTGTCTAATAAACGGTAATTATTCAATTGTTTAGCGGCTTGACGCACGGCCACGATTTCAGCATGCGCACTGGGATCACACTGGATGACCGTTTGATTCCAGCCCTGTGCCAATTCCTGCCCATTATGCACCAAAATAGCCCCAACAGGAATTTCCCCTTGTTGTGCTGCGTAATCTGCCCATACTAAGGCGCGTTGCATCCACCATTCATCTTGCGTCATTTTTATTGCTCAAGAAGAAATCCCAATATCACGACGCGCCGTAGAAATAGTAATGGTAAAGCCCGCAATCACATCAATCATAGCGATTAAAGTCAACATAAAAAAAGTAGAAGTTCCCGCAGGTGGCCAAATTAAAAACGTCACCAAACTGGCAATAAAAACACCTAAAGATAATATATGATCAACAATCGAAATGGCACTGGTACGAGTTGCCTTAAAAATTTCAATATAAAGCAGGAAAATAGCCAATATCACTAAGAAATCAGCCACATTTAATACCCATTGCGTTTCTGACACCAAAGTTAAAGTAAATAACTCAGTGCTGTCCATCACGCCTAAATAACCAAGACCAATTAGACAATAAAGTAAAATTGGCACGCCAATTAAAGGAAATAAATTAAGAATAAACATATCCTATGTGTCTCCTATTAATGAACGGATTAATGAAATTATTTTAACATCAATCCGCTCAATATTTAATGCACTTCATTAAAATGGAATATCATCATCAAAATCGCTGGGCGGCGGAGAAGATGCCGTTGCTGGACGTGCAGGAGCAGCGGGCGCACCCGAGGGCGGATAATTGTAGTTATTTCCGCCACTGCTGTAACCCGCAGGCGCAGCGGAAACCGCTGGGGCCGCATAACTTTGATTGCCTTGTTGAGCCGCATCAGGCGGCATATTGGGCGCGCCTTCCCCACGTCCGCCCAACATTTGCATCTCATTGGCGACGATTTCTGTCGTATAACGTTCAGTTCCTGATTGATCCTGCCACTTGCGTGTTTGTAAACGACCTTCAATATAAACTTGTGAGCCTTTACGCAAATACTGCCCCGCCACCTCGGCCAAACGCGCAAACATCACCACCCGATGCCATTCTGTGCGGGTTTGCCATTGATTGGTCTGTTTATCCAGCCAATTCTCGTTAGTTGCCACATTCAACGTTGTCATGGCATTCCCCGTCGCCGCATAACGCACTTCAGGATCAGCTCCCAAATGACCAATTAAAATGACCTTATTAACACCTTTGGACATTGTCACTAAAACTCCTTCATTCCAACTTTATTTTAAGAACGATTTACTTCAGCAATTGCTAAATCTAAAGCGTTCACATCTAATAAATTGCGATCAACTTTTAAATAGGCCACTTGTTCTTCAATAATGACCACCGCTTCCGCAACACCTGTAATTTGCAATAAACGCTGATTTAACGCATGGGCTTGACCTTGCGATAACTGACCAATATTTAATAAATAATTGGTTAAATAACGTAATGGTTGCATGGTCACTGCAAAAATAAACCACAATCCAACCAGTAAAGTACACACCATAAATAAAGTAAAATCACTATAATGATGGTGTAAAAATCCACCACCTACGCCTCCCAAAAACGCCCCAAAAAATTGAGAAGTAGAATAAACTCCCATCGCGGTGCCTTTACTGCCAGCGTGCGCCAATTTACTGACTAAAGAAGGCAGCAAAGCCTCTAGTAAATTAAACGCAAAAAAGTACAGCAATAAACCAAATATTAACCCCAATAAACTGCTCATCCATCCCAATAAAAACTGTGCCACACCTAAAATAGCAATCGCAATAATAAAAATTTCTTTTAATTGCTTCTTTTTTTCCCCAATAATAATAAACGGTAATGCCGCACTAATTGAAAGCAAAAGCACCAGCAAATAAACCCACCAATGTTGCTCAGGCACCAGCACATCTCGCAACGATAAAGGCAACACCACAAAAGTCGCTGTCAAAGTGAAATGTAAAATTAAAATGCCCATATCCAAACGCAACAATTGCCAATCCCCTAAAACACGAATAAATTGCGTAGGCACAGATTCCGCATCTCGGTGCAAACGACACACGGGCGGATCAGGAATAAAACCGTATAAAACCGCAATAGCCACCAAAGCCAGCATCGCCGTAAACCAAAAAATCCCCGCCACTCCAATCCAATGGTTCAAAATCGGCCCCACCGCCAAAGCCAATAAAAACGCCATGCCAATCGTCATTCCCAACATCGCCATGGCTTGGGTGCGGTGATCTTCGCGGGTCAAATCAGCCGTTAAAGCCAAAATTGCCGCCGCAATCGCCCCCGAACCTTGTAGCGCACGTCCAATAATCACCCCCGTGATACTATCAGAGGTTGCCGCCACCACGCTGCCTATCGCAAAAATAAATAACCCTATGGTAATCACAGGTTTACGACCAAATCGATCCGACAACATGCCAAAAGGAATTTGGAAACAGGCTTGCGTCAGCCCATAAATGCCAATCGCCATCCCGACCAATATCGGTGTTACACCATCCAAGTTTTCGGCATACAAAGCAAATACCGGCAAAATCATAAATAAGCCCAGCATTCGCAAAGACATAATCCCCGCCAAACCAAAAACAGCACGTTTTTCCAAGGCGGTCATCGCTTGAGTTGAAGACACTGCATTCATAAGTTATCAATTCAAAAATTCAGGCTGTAACAAAATTGTACAGGATCAAAAAGAAAAGGTGATAAAATTGACATTATATCAGCTTGTTTGAATCAGAATTTACAGAATTTTTTAATTTGCAGAATGAATGCTTCTCCTATTAAATTTTTTAATTTTTAGAACAAAAAAATTATCAATTCTAATTCAGATAAAAATCAATCAGTTATATTTAATACGGTAGAATTATAACCACTCAAGCCGTGCTTCCCCAATCATGGATTGATCGGGGGATAAGCGTTGGACGGGATCGGCATTTTCAGTGCGTCGCAAGTGGGCTTCTAATAAATCTGTGGTCATCAATTGTTGTGATTCGGGAACAAGTAAAATTAATGTATTTTCATCATTTTCTTTAAAACCAGCATATTGCCGTCGCAAACGCTCAATTAAATGTTTGTCTGGATGAAAAACCATTAATTTTTTATATTCATCAAGGGGTTCTGGAGGATAAATTGCTGTTGATTCTCCCGTAAATTTCGCCCGTTCCAATCGCGTCATATTTAATGTAATTCTTTTAGGTTCAGCCCGTTGTTGTAATTGTAAATAACCGCTGTCACTGCCGGGAACAATACGCAACACCTTCCCCACCAGCGTCCGCGGAGACCACGGCTTCCCCATTCGACGCAATTGACGATAAGACACGTAAACCTCTCGCTGCTCCACCTCAGCCAACAGTAAACAACGCAATGTCGCTGATAATAAACGCGGTTTCAGCGGAGAATGTAACCAGCCCTCTCCCATCAACCACCGCGTGGCATCATGAGTGGCTTTGGAATCAATACGCAAAATTTTACTGCCATTGTGGTAGCTGATGTCGTCACAAAAATCAGCGTAACGCCTTAAATCTTCATAAAGCGTACGCCGAGACGGCAAAGAAAAATGAGCCTGTTCCAACCATTTGCTGTAATCAGCTAATTTACACTCTCCATACGACTTACGTCGCAAATGCCGCTCTAAAATAATTAAACGCGCCATCCGCGGTTCTTCAAAAGGGGAATAAGGTAAGGTCTTTAATATCATGAAGAAAATGCGTAAAAGAAGTGGATGTTATCACAATAAACCCGTGGCTTATGTCTACTTTATCATTTACGGTTTGTATTTTTAAGAACAATGACGGGGGATTTAACGGTTTTTTGTTGTTGTCCTCTTTTGGGGTGGTTCTTTATAATTGTTTTCGATGACCCTATTTCTGCATTTCCTGTTCAACTTGCAAATGGAGTTTTTTTTATGAAAAACAATGTGGCTTATACCGCATTAGCGGGCGTATTGGCATTGGGCGCGGCGGCATCAACTGCCCATTCTACCCAAGTAGCGGCCGAAGAGGCTACTGTAGAGCGTTGTGCGGGAATTGTGAAGGCAGGAATGAACGACTGCGGCACCAGCAAACACGCCTGCGCCGGACAAGCTAAAGTGGATAACGATCCCGAAGAATGGATTCTTGTCCCCACGGGAACATGTGCCAAAATCACAGGCGGCAAAGTTCTCACCGGAGAAGCCAGCCATTAACAGGGTTATAAAATCGATGGGATTGGCGTGATTAATGAGGGATAATACTGCATAATGTGGTGTTATCCTTCTCTGTTTTGAGAGAAAAATACAGTAAAAATAAGGAAATAATATGTTAAATCAACGCGTTATTATTTATCACAAACAAGCCACCAGCGCACGGACTTTATTTTTATGTCAGAATAAAACCGTTTGTTTACCCTCAGGTTTACCCACCTTATCTGGTTTACTAGAAGACGAAATGACTCCGCCAGAGATAGATCACGCCTTAACCGAACAGTTACAACATCTCGCCGGTCGGTTAAATTTACAAGCCCATCAACTGGTGATTGATGAAGAGTTTTGTGCGCAGGTTGATGCGCCTGATGGGGCGATCACGGTATTTTTAGCGCGTTGTCAGGACATTGATCCGCCTCGGTCTGCGGTGGCCGCGCAGGGGGGACAATCTATTGCGTTGACAGAAGCCCGCCAACTGCCACCCACAGAATTGGCATTGTTACGGCTGGCCTATCAGGTGATTATGGAAGGATAAGCCACAGCCATCATCAGTAAGAATTCCCAAAAAAGTGAAAGAAAATCAACACAGCGAGTTTGTTTACACTGCGCCAAAGCAGCCGCGAAAAGATTTTACTTGCTTGTGCAAATAAAAATTATTATTATTTACACATAAATCGCACATTACTTTTTTCGGAGATTCACAAGATGGCCTTGCACACCTCTGTCGCGGCAAATTCTTTGACCACATCCAATTTGCCGCCGTTGACTTCTATGACTTCCTGTGAAAGTTTCCCCTTAGCGACCGCTAAAGTGGGGGAAAACCTTGTGATTGTCGAAGTCAAAGGCGGTCACAGCACCCGTAAGCGACTGATGGCTATGGGAATGGCTGACGGCACTGTTCTTAAAATCGTAAAACATAATCACACTGAATTGCTCGTCAGCGTTGACCACCGTCGTTTTTCGCTGGATATTGCGCTGGCGTGTCGGCTTATTGTAAGCCCTACTGATTTATCTTGAAATAACACTATTTTCACTGTTTTTTCTTCATAATCAATCTGTTGAACATGTACTAAATAGTCTGTTCGCGGCGGCGGCAACGCCAACACTTCTCCTCCCAGTACGGTATGGGTTTCTGTTGCGCCTGTGCTTGAGATAAAAGTAAGTTGGGCAACCTCCAAACGCCCAATCCATACCATTTCCACCCTTAGTTCCACACCCAATTCATTGAGTGGCAAACGCTGTTCGGCGGCGACAAGCCACTGCGCCAACGGTGGAGTTTGTGCGAATAAGCGTTGCAAGGCCCATTCGTTGACCCAATATTTCGCCACTAACACCCCAAGCACCAACAGCGGTAACAAAATCATCGCCCCCAACAAAGCCATTGGCCACCATGACTGCCGTGGTTCTGCGGGTTGAGTGCGTAGTTTTTCCTCCATAAGCCCATTCATCGCTTGCAAAGCCAACAAACGCGCATACAATTCTTCCCGCTCTTGTGGATCAACGGCTTGCAGCCATTGTCGTCGAGTGGCCGTTAATTGGGTTTGCAACTGTTCCCACTCGGCTAATGGATCGTGAGTCATTTTTTTAAGCCAATCATTCTACGCCAAAGCATCATTTTTCAATCTTATTTAATTTTCTGCCATTTTTTTAAATGGAAAATGGAACATGAATTGCTCAAGGCATTTTTACGATGCCGTTAAAAAGCTGAAATTCAGTAGTAACAATATGGACAGTCTAATGTATCATTCAATGTTGGCTCTAATAAAAAAATGCCTGTTGTCATTTTTTTTATCTCTGTTGATTTTTCAACCGGCTTTCGCTAAAGACACTTCGATGAATGGTATTATGCAAGTGGATTTAGCCTTTCATTTATTTATGGCATTAACGCTTTATCATGAATTATCAGAAATGCCAAAAACGGGCAAATTAGACCAAGATATAAAGCTACATCAAGAATTAATATTAGCGATTCAAGATGTGGTCAAAGAATTGCGTATTGAACAAGAAAAATATCAACAATTGCTTGAGCAAACGCAACATCACCCAAAAATAAAAACGCTACTCGCTCGCATCGCGCAATCTATTCATCATTTTGAAGCGGAATTGATGTTGCAGCAAAAAATTGTCGAGTTTTTACAATTAAAATATCAACAACAGCTTATTTTGGAGTAATTCCCATGTTATCGTGGCAAGCCATGCGTTGGATCAGTATGATTTTCATACTTTTCTTGCTGATAAATAGCACAGGATATTCGTTTTTATCCGCAAAGAAACAAAGTGCTTTGCGCGCTTTAGAAAACAATGCCGATCAGACCTTAGAGAAGATCAAAATTCGCTTAGAAGAAACACCAGAAAGTTCTTTAGAAGAAAGTCTTTCTTTACTTAATCAGATTTTAGATTATGCAGAATCGGTAAAGAAAAATCCACAACAATTTAATGAACAACAATTAGAAGCCTATCATCGTAAAATCAGCATTATCAATGCAAATATGGAACGGTTTAAAGATTTAACCTTACAAACGGATATTTCTTTTGCGCCCGGTGCTTATCGTTTAGAAGAGCTTTCTCAATCGGCTAAAGAGGTATTAATGCAATTGGTAGAAAAAGTGGCGATTACGGTACAAGAGTTACAACACAATTATCCTGATTATCCTTTACGAATCACGGTTAAAACCGTTGGCTACACCGATGCCACCCCTTTTATTTCTGGAACGGTATTAGAACGAGAAATTCAAGCCCAATTAACAAGCCTCGCTCCCACAGGAATAGCCAGACGAATGCAATATAATGAAATCTTATCCCAATTTCGCGCTGAAAGTCTAAATCGTTACTTTATCACTCTGTTAAAACAACAGATTAATCATGGAGATCGTGTTGATATTTTGCCCAAAATTATCGGACGCGGAGAACAATTACCCCATTCAAATCAGCAAGACACTTACAGCGAACAAGATGATCGGCGGCGAATCACGATTGTTTCACCGTTTATTGAGGTGATGTTATGAGTGGCTTTTTTAATGTCGATGAAGGGACTTATGAATAAAAAACTTTTCGTGGTTTTAATACTGTTGTTAAAGCTATTTTTGTTTATTTTTCTTACACCAATGACGCAAGCCAATGATGAAAATAAAACGGAGTTAGATTGGCGACAACAACAGGTTAAAATTATTTATAATTTAAGCAAATTTGTCACGTGGCCTATAGACGTTTTTACGGATGAACATAGCCCTTTTCATTTTTGTTTATTGGGTGTGGATTCGTTTCAATTTGCTTTGGAAGAATTGGTTAATTTGCCTTTGCGCGGCCGACCCATTGAATTTCACCAAATAAAAGAAAGCACATTATCCGAAAATGAGAACTGTCAGGTGTTATTTGTTAGTCAGTCTTTAAGCGAACAATGGCAGGATATTTTAAAACAACTAGAAAATAAACCCATTTTAACCGTCAGTGATATGCCAGAATTCGCCCATCAAGGCGGCATGATTGGCTTAATTCCCACCACAGGACGAGTGCGTTTTAAGATTAACGTAGATGCTGCTCGCGCTCATGGCCTCCTTATTCGCGCTCCCTTGTTAAAAATGGCGCAAGTGATTCACGCTGATGAGTGAGTTTAACTCACACACGAGTCAAAGAAGCCGCTGCCTTACGCTGTTCAACGCATTCAGCCAAACGTTGGCCATTCGGTAGGATCAAATCTGGCACACATTCATATAACGGATACAACACAAAATCTCGCTGATACAAGCCATGATGTGGCAAGGTCAAGCGCGGATCATTTTGTTGTACTTCTCCATAAAGCAGTAAGTCTAAATCTAACGTCCTCGCTGCCCAACGTAACCCCTCTTGACGTTGGCGACCTTGTTGATTTTCAATCTGTTGCAATTGCTGTAACAAGGTTTCGGGCGACAGATGTGTGGTTAAACCGGCGACGGCATTGAGGTAATCAGGTTGATCGTTTCCCGTCAACGGTGGATTTTGATAAAAAGAAGAATGGCACAGTAAACGACTCTGCGGCAATTCGCGTAAAGCCTGTAATGCTTTTTGTAATTGTTCGCGGGGATTGTCTAAGTTACTGCCCAAACCGACAAAGGCAGTCACCGATTTTTCTACTGTTTTCAAGAGATTAATCGTCACGGCCTTCTGAATCGGGTCGAGAGGGCGAAAATGGCCGACGGCGACGGCGTTTATGAAACCGCGTGGGCGGATAGCCGCGATGTTCACGAGGTTCGCGGTGAGGGGAACTGGGAGGGGAAGGGTGATTTTCTGTTGTGGATTCAACGGGTTCGACAACTTCAATAGATTCCGATTCCAACACGTCAGAACTGGACAACTCATCATACTGAGCATCCTTATCTTCGAGTGGAGAAGGCGTATGATGATGTTTATGCAGCAAATCAGTCCATATTTGCACTTCGTAGGCTAGGTCTTCGCCCGCAGCCAACCGAAGTTGGAGAAAATCATAGCCTGCGCGAAAATGAGGACTCCCCAACACACTTAAACGACTCTTGTATCCTCCACGTCGCCGTGTTAAACGAGGTTGCAACAACCAAATGTCTTGCACTTGTGTAATAATACGACGGGGAATCATGAGTTGTTGTCCTTGTTTGCTCATGACTTGTTGCATTGCGCGCAACAGCGCGTCTTGTTCGGGTAAACCTTGGGCGTGCAGGTGCGGCAAACGTTGTGCCACCGGCGGCCACAATAAGGCAGCCAATAAAAACGCCGGATTAACTGATTGATGTTTGGCAAAACGCGCATCCGTATTGGCAAGGGCTAAATGCACCAAATGCTCCGCATACGGATCATCCAAAGTTTTTTCTGTTTCGGCAAATAAAGGCGTTAAAAGTCCGTATTGTTTTAATTTAACTAAGGACTGGGTCGCGTGACCGGTGAGGAATAATTTTTGTACTTCTTCATACAAGCGCGCTTTAGGAATCCCGGCCAATAAACCTTTTAAATGAAAAATAGGCGTAGCCGCCGCCGAATCAATCTCAAAATTCAACTTGGCCGCAAAACGCACCGCACGCAACATACGCACCGGGTCTTCTTGATAACGCAATACAGGATCGCCAATTAAACGCAATACACCAGCTTTTAAATCCGCCATGCCATTGGCGTAATCTAACAGTGAAAAATCACTAATATCATAATAAAGTGCATTAATGGTAAAATCACGGCGATAAGCATCCTCATCAATCGTGCCGTAAACATTATCGGAAATAATGCGGCCGCTGGTGGTGGTTGAGCCACCCTTGCCATCATTATGATGGGCGCGGAAGGTGGCCACTTCGATGATTTCCTTACCAAAATGCACGTGTGCCAAAACAAAACGTTTGCCAATTAAACGACAATTTCTAAATAAAGCCCTGATCTGCTCTGGACGCGCATTGGTCACCACATCGAAATCTTTAGGTGTCGTATTTAATAATAAATCACGCACACACCCCCCCACCAAAAAGGCTTGATAACCCGCATGGTGCAATTGGTATAACACTTTTAACGCATATTTGCTGATATGTTCACGGGACACCGTGTGTTCTGGGCGCGGGATACGGACGGGGGGGGCATGAACTCCCTCGTGACTGGTCAGCACTGTTTCGATTGTTGCGCCATCTAATTCGTTACTTTTAAATGGGTTAACAATACTTTTTAGGCTTTCGATTAGGCGTTTGTAAGGCAACATCACTGTCCTTGTGCAGATTAATGTACTGGCTTATTCTCTTCAATCTCACAACGAATTCCGATCCGACAAGTCTAGCATAAATTGACTGTATCCAATTTGCATTCAATCAAACTCGGTAAAATTTAAGTATTTTTCCCAAGCCAAATGCCCACTAGCGCGCAGGCAATAAACCAATATCCGTATTTTCATCGCTGCCACCGGATTTGCCGTCTGCACCAAATGAATAAAGAACAAAAGGTTGCGTTGATCCACCAGTGGGGCTATATTGGTAAGGGCGATTCCAAGGGTCTAGGGGAATATTCGCTTCTTCCAGATAAGGGCCACGCCAAAAGGGTTTGATCGCTTCATCTGTCGGCGGCTGAATCAGTAAGCTCAAGCCTTCTTCTTCGGTAGGAAAACGCCCTATGTCTAAACTCAACGTTTGCAAGGCACCGCGGAGCATTTTCACTTGGACATTGGCGGTACTGATTTTGGCTTTATCGCCCGCACCGAGAATTCTCGGCCCCACTAAACCCGCCAGTAAACCAATAATCACCAAAACCACTAGCATTTCTAATAAAGTAAAACCTTGTGTTGTTTTCATGGACAATAATCTTCCGTTTCTCAACTGTTAAATCATTAGACCTGAGTATCAAGTTAATTCAGGTTTGGGATCGCGGGAGAGAAGTTCAACCGCGGCTTGTTGTGGCGTGCATTGTCCGGTCAATACCCGTTGTACATGATGCACAATGGGCATATCAATCGCATGTTGCTGTGCGAGGCGATTAATCACACAAGCCGCACTAATGCCTTCAACCACTTGTCCCAATTGTTTGACTACGGTATCAATCGAGTGACCTTGCGCAATCGCATAGCCTAAACGTCGATTTCTGGACTGATTATCCGTACAGGTCAACAGTAAATCCCCCAAACCCGCTAAACCCATAAAAGTTTCTCGCTGCCCGCCCAGATAAGTGCCTAAACGCACCATTTCTAACAAACCGCGAGTGATTAAAGCCGCTCGAGTATTCGCGCCTAAACCCATGCCATCAGCCATGCCCACCGCAATCGCAATGGCATTTTTTACCGCGCCACCCGCTTGTACACCGATAATATCGGTACTGGTATAAGGGCGAAAATGGCGATTGTGAAACCATTGGACTAATTCATTGGCATAATCGCCATCGCTCGAAGCAATCGTGACTGCGGTGGGCAATTCTCTGGCCACTTCTCCCGCAAACGATGGCCCTGATAAAACAGCCATCGGATAATGTGCGCCGATTTCTTGTGCGACGACGTGATGTAATAATTGTCCGCTGTGTTCTTCTAACCCTTTCGTCGCCCAACATAAACGCGCATCTGGCGTTAAATGCGGTGCAAGTTGTTGTAAAATCTGGCGAAACGCATGACTCGGCACAACAATCAACACATCGCGCACAGGAAACGACAAGGTCGTGAAATCGGTAATAGGCTGCAAGGTGTCAGGGAAAACGATTTCAGGCAAATAACGCCGATTACATCGTTCCCGTTGGAGTTCTTGGATATGCTGGGCATCGTGTCCCCACAGGTAAACATGATGCCCATTACGGGACAGCACCAGTGCCAGTGCCGTTCCCCATGATCCTGCTCCCAAGACAAGAAAGTTATTGGGTGTCACGTGAGGAGGAGGAAGTATGAGTTGACTAATTGGGGGCTGCACCGTTGGTTGGGGCTTCTGCGGTGCCGGCGTTTTGCTGGGCTTGCATTTGTCTTACTCGCTGTTCGTAGTAAGCATCAAAATTCACCGGAGCTAATAACAACGGTTGAAATCCACCGCGAGTCACCACGTCAGACACCGCTTCCCGCAAATAAGGGAATAATATACTGGGACAATACGCGTTTAACATATAGTCCAATTTACCCGCTTCAAAACCAACCAGCGCGAAAATTCCCGCCTGATGCACTTCAACTAAAAAGGCTGTTTTATCGTTGATAGTCACTGTGACGGTGACGGTCAAACCGACTTCGTAGTTATTTTGTCCTAACACCATGCCTTTGGTGCCGATTTCTAGGTGCGTTTTTGGCTCCCATTTTTCGGTGAACACTTGGGGAGTATTTGGGGCTTCAAAAGAAATATCTTTGACGTAAATTTTTTGCAACACAAACTGCTCACGGGGCGTTTCTGTGGCAGCGGCTTCTGGAGTGGTGACGGTGTCGTTCAAGTCGGTTTCCTCATGGTCGTGGGTTGGGTGAAGCATGACAGGAAAAATGGCATGATTTTATTCAATTTAATGCGGCATTATCGCAAATTTCAAGACGGCTGGGTATCGGTTGAAGGAGTTTCGCTGTCTTCTTTGGTTTTTTGGCGATTTTTCTTGTTGAGATTGGGTTTATCTTTGCGCCCTTTGGTGAGTGGTAAGCCATTGTTTTGCCACGCCATCAAGCCACCGCGCAGGTTATAAAGTTGTTCAAAGCCGTTTTGTTTCAAAATACCGCAGGCTTGTGCAGAACGTTGGCCGCTGGCACAAACGGCAATAATCGGTCGGCTTTGATGCGCTGTTAATTGGCTGATTTTACTGGCTAATTGTCCTAAAGGAATATGTAGTGAGTCGATAATATGACCACTGCCATATTCTCCCTCTTCGCGCACGTCGAGTACAACGGCATCGTCATGATTAATGAGCAGGGTGGCTTCGTTTGGGTTGACGGGTTTAGCTCCTTTGGCGGAATTACCTAGCAAACTCCAAGTTAAAAAACCACTGATAATCATCAGGGCTAAAAATAAAATGGGATGATTTCCAATAAATTCGATGTATTGTTCCATAAAAATATGTTGGCTCTGCAATCCAGATTCGGTTAGGAATAAAAAAAGGGTCTAGGGGAGGTTAGAAGTGGGATTGTGCCATAAAGTGAGGTGGTTTGTCAGCCGTCTCCACATGTCCAGTAAAGAATTTTCAAAATTGACTCTTGCAAGTCGTTTATTTTCCAAAGACTTTTTATTCTTTAATTCTGAAAATCCTGAAATTCTGTAAATTCTGATTCTGACGGAAAATTTTTATGAATGGTTTAATTTTACTATGGAATTGCGCTAAAATTTAAATGGAAGAATGTCAAACAGGAGTGTAGAGCTTATGAACAAGGAAAATATTTATGTATGCACATCGCATTAAAACCACAATTACGGCATCAAATCATATTGATTTGACTGGTTTACCATTTATAGCAGGTGAGCAAGTTGAAGTTATTATTTTGAAATTACAAGATGCTGATGTTTCACAGCCGTCTGCTGTTTCTTTTGCTGAGGCGACTAAAGCATTTCGTGGCAAGATGAACAACCTATTACCCCCCTCCTGCAAATAACAAAACCACCTTGCGGTGGTTTGTTGCCCAGAGTGCGAACATCTCTGGGTGAGTTCGTATTTAAAAATGTACTGAAATAATTTGTCTTAGTCAAGCGTTTTGCAGACATATTGTTACCGTATAGCATGTGGAGACGAGGAAAATTATAGTTAGGAGTCAATATACTTTAACTTACATTCAACTACTTCTCTTAAATTAAGAGACACAGTCTGTATAAGTACCATTTTCCATAAAAGAAAGGGCAGGACAACCAACGCACAAGTTTGCATACTTACATGTATGGCAACTTCCCTTGGAATAATAATTTTCTATCTCTTTTCTAGTATTTCTTAGTGAAGAAATTGCTGTATTAAATGTATCTTGGCTGTCAAACTTAAATTTAAACCCACGAAGCATCCCACACATAGACAGGCTACTATCAGGGTTTATTACTATAGAATTTAGTCCGGCTGAACAACGTAAATATGCCTCTTTTGAAAAACCTCTTTCTGCTACTCTCTCTTTCCAGTCATTAAGAGTGTGGAAGTCAGAAAATTCTTTTTCAACAACAGCACCCACCGGAGGGCGTTGATCTAAGTTCTTTTTATCTCCATCTAACATTGGGAAAATTAGTTCTGCAAACTGATAACGAACATTTAGTTCATCACATATCTGGATAAATTTGTCTACATAAGATATATTCTCAGTCATTATCGGTGCTTTAAGCAAAACACGACTTATTTTTGTAAGTCTTTCCAACTTTCTTAACAACTTATCGAACACATTTTTTTTACTGGTCAGACTAAAAAATGTTTTCTCATCAACCCCATATAAAGAAACTTCAATACCAACAGGAGGTAATCGCTCAAAAAGCTTGAATGTTTCTTCACTTAAAGCAACAGCGTTTGTAAAAACAGTTACTCTCATCCCTACATCTTTTAATGATGTATAAATTTTTGAAAACCCCGGATGAAGTAATGGTTCACCTCCGCTTAATGTTACATTAAAAACTCCTGCTGAATAGAGATACTTAACAATATTTAAGGCTTCTTCCGTGCTTGGATAAACATTGTCTGTTTTATCTACAAAACAATGCTTACACTTTAAGTTGCACTTAGAAATAATTTCCCAATGCGCAAAAAATGGTAATTCATGTTTTTTTGTGTAATCAATAATTTTGGAAAAAGTATTATCACTCGACATATTTTAGTAACTCTAGCTTACAAAGGTTATCTAGTAAATTTATAACTGTTTCTTCATTATTAAGAAGGCTATTTTCTCTTAGCCAAGCACGGTATGCAATACTAAAATCGTTTTTATTCAACTCAGCAAATAAAATTGCTAAGGTCTCTGAAATTTCAAAAGACTTATTAGTCTTTAAGTTAATTAGAATATGAAATCCATGTATATTCCTATAACGAACATCAGGGTGCCATTTAAACACGAAATTACCTCCATCAGAGATAAAAAGAGCCGAGAAGTGGCTCTTTTTTATTTTTAACAATCGCAGCCAGAATCACCAGCAGAAGTAGGTCCCCAACACCCCGCTCTGACAACCTCAGTATCTTTTGCTGACTCAGTAACAATTTCTGTAAACCAGAGCTTATTACGTAAGTTTTCTTGAGATTGAGTAGTCTGCTCTTCGGGAATATAGGTTTGTACACTTTCCATAAATCACCTCGTTAATCAATCATGAATGTAGCACTAAAAATCTAGTTCATTATTCCAATTGCAAAACTTTAATAACTGTATTGCAGTTTAAGTCTATAAGTTTCTCAAAACTCTGCACCTGTATAAACTCCATCAAATACAAGCTACTCCCGATTATAGCAAAATTTTCTACGTTTGCAACAGATCGACAGTGTAGTCACAGCAGTTTATCTCGTTTCCCTCGTTCCCACATGGCATGTGGGAATGCAGTCCAGACGCGTTGCGTCAGGAATCAAACACCATTCTGTATCAATTTGTCCTTGTTTATACTCGACGTGGCACGTCGTGACTGCGTTCCCACATGGCATGTAGGAACGAGATAACCAATCGCCTTTTTTCGCTTGGTCTCGAATGGGAAAAGTGACATAAAAAACGGAGCGGTCTTTAAAAAACTGTAATTTGGCTTTTTGCATTTCAACAATAAAATGTTGTCCTGTGGTGCTAATACAGCTAATATCAAAAATGGCTTTGCGCTCTAAAGGAATATCAGGGAGTTGTTCGGTGTTTTTAAAGTTCAATTCCGCAATTTGATGTTCTGTGGGCAAAAGTTGATTGAGAAAATCGATTAATAAATCTTTATTGGCTTCTTCACCAATCGGTGTAAGGGTTTAGGTATTTGTTCATGGTTGTGTTCACTCTTGTCTCGGCTACGCGCTTATAATTCATCAATTTGTGCAGGAGATAAGCCTGTCATTTGCGTAATAATTTGGGTCTCCATACCTGCGACTTTCATGTTTTTCGCTATGTTTAATGCTTCTTCGACTTTCCCCTCCGCTCTCCCCTCTTCTTTAGCTGTCACCATTGCGGCGCGAACACCTAGATAATCCAATAGGTTTTTTTCATACGCAGAATATTGTTCTTGACTGAGATTAGCCAGTTCTGCGGTTTTAAAGGCTTTTTGGAAAATCGGCTCATTGAGAATAGCGGGAATATGTTCAAAAGTTTCTAGGTTTTTTAAAAAGTAAATCCATTTGTCAAAATGAGTTTCTAATTCATCGGCTTGCTTGTTGAATAACGGCATTTGTAAGAATTTAAAATGGAGTTTGTCAAAAAATAATTGTCCTTCTTCATCGCGTAACGCAACATCACGACGAAATTTGGCCATTTCTTTGGTTTCATCATAGACAAAATCAAGAATAGCCACAAAATAAACAGGGTCGAGTTTAAATAACCAATCGCCTTTTTTCGCTTGGTCTCGAATGGGAAAAGTGACATAAAAAACGGAGCGGTCTTTAAAAAACTGTAATTTGGCTTTTTGCATTTCAACAATAAAATGTTGTCCTGTGGTGCTAATGCAGCTAATATCAAAGATGGCTTTGCGCTCTAAAGGAATATCAGGGAGTTGCTCCGTATTTTTAAAGTTCAATTCCGCAATTTGATGTTCTGCGGGCAAAAGTTGATTGAGAAAATCGATTAATAAATCTTTATTGGCTTCCTCACCAAATAGTTTTTTAAAACCAAAATCGGTGTAGGGGTTTAGGTATTTGTTCATGATTGTGTAGTTAAATAAAAATATTCAGGTATTAAAAGCGTTCAGAGTTTTTACATTTCTAGTGCTAGGAGGGGGGAGTTAGAATAAAAATAAAAACAAGCACTTAACAAATTTCCTCTTTCTCCCCCTCCTAGTCGCTTACGCGATCTACGAGATGATTCAGAGATTAGAGACGTTTAATAGCCTCTTTTAATCTAACATCATCTGGAAATTGCTTTACTGCGTTACCCCAAATTTGTTTAGCTTCTTCTCTTCTATCCATCGCCCACAATACCTCCCCTAAATGTAAAGCATTTTCTGCGGCAGCATACGGGTCTTGTTCAGCAAGATTGGTTTTTTCGACCAATTCCATAGCACGCTGTAGGTATTCTAAAGCCTCTGGATATTTGCCCATGCGGTAAAAAAGCCAACCCATGCTGTCAACAATATACGGACTATCAGGCTCTAATTCTAAAGCTCGTTTTAACAAACCATGAGCTTCTGTGTAATGATCTTTCATTTCTCTGTCAATTATCGTGAAACCAAGGCTGTTTAGTGTATTAGACAAATCACTTTGTGCTTGGGCATCCGTGGGGTCGGACGCGGCGAGTCGTTCACAAATCTCAAGACTCTGTTGGTAAGCGCGCAACGCGTCGTTGGCATTGCCTAAGCGTAACTGCACGTCGCCTATCTTGTTATAACTAATCGACAAATCGCGTTGTGCTTGGGCATCCGTGGGGTCGGACGCGGCGAGTCGTTCAGAAATTTCAAAATCCTGTTGGTAAGTGCGCAGCGCGTCGTTGGCATTGCCTAAGCGTAACTGCACATCGCCTATTTTGGTATAACCCCATGCTAAATCACTTTGTGCTTGGGCATCCGTGGGGTCGGACGCGGCGAGTCGTTGACGAATCTCAAGACTCTGTTGGTAAGCGCGCAGCGCGTCGTTGGCATTGCCTAAGCGTAACTGCACGTCGCCTATTCTCTCGTGACTAATAGACAAATCGCGTTGAGCTTGGGCATCCGTGGGGTCGGACGCGGCGAGTCGTTGACGAATCTCAAGACTCTGTTGGTAGGCTTGCAGCGCGTCCTGTGCCTGTCCTAAGCGTAACTGCACGTCGCCTATCTTGTTATAACTAATCGACAAATCGCGTTGTGCTTGGGCATCCGTGGGGTCGGACGCGGCGAGTCGTTTTAAAATATCATGCGTCTGTTGGTAAGCGCGCAGCGCGTCGTTGGCATTGCCTAAGCGTAACTGCACGTTGCCTATTTTCTCATAGCTGACCGACAAATCGCGTTGTGCTTGGGCATCCGTGGGGTCGGACGCGGCGAGTCGTTCAGCAATTTCCAAATACTGTTGGAAAGCGACAACTGCCTCGTCAATTTTTCCAAATCTTAGCCACATGTCTCCTGTACGACTAAGGTTAGATGCTTTCTCCCGCAAGGCTTCGGGCTTTTCCGAATCAAGGGCGTAAATGCGCTCTAATAACGCCACATTGCCCTGTAGGGTTTTTTCCACAATCGGCTGGGTGCGGGGGATGTTTTTTAGACCATCCACTAATTGATAAGTGAGCGTATGAATAGCTTCTAAAGCAATTTCCTTTTGTTGCGAAGCAATATCACGTTGCTTCACCGCCTCCTGCTCTGCCGTCCAGCCCCAAATCGCCAAACCGCCTGTTATTGTCACCACTACCGACGAAGCAGCAAAGGCCTGCCAAAACCCACGCCGCCGCGCCGCTTCCTGCCGCCGTTTCTCTGCCCCTGGCAAGTTCAACCATATCCACCGCGAATTAAAGGCCCGCGCATAAATCCGATTACGCACCTGCAACACCCCATTTTGATTCAACTTCACCAAACCCATCAAACGTAAACGCGGAATATGCGGATTAAATTCATCATGTTTTATTGTCTTACCACGCAACACTCGACCATACAAATCCAACATCCCTGATTTAATTTCCTCATCGGCTTGACTCACGCCTTCCAAAAACATAATTAAACCCGATAAATTATGATTTGTTTCCCGACAATCTGCACAGAAAAACAAACGCTGACAAATCGCATCGATCTCTTTAATCGAATATTCGCCATTTTCCACTATTTCTTTACATAATAACTGTGTTAAAAAAGGCTGACCGTTAGTCCAATAAAAAACCCGTTTTAACGCTTCATCTTTTTCTTTATCCTCACCAGAGAAAACTGTTTTAAATAACTCCATCTCTTTTAAGTTAAAATCTTCTAAAATAATTATTTTTCCTACATTAAAGGGAGAAATTTCTTTATTCTTAATTAAATCAATAGACAAAGTTGCGCCCAAAAAACAAAAGCGCAATTGTTGAAAAATCGGCTTTTCATCTCTGGCGTTATAAATACTGCGAATGCCTAAGAAAAAATCATCGGTAGAAAAAGGAAAACTTTTTACCAAATCAATTTCATCAATAAAAATAACCAATTCTCCTAAACGTGGCAACAACAGCAACTCAAATAAAGCGTGTAAGCGTGGGATAAAAAGCAAGGTTTCATCTTGATACCAAAAATCCTCCACCTCACGCTGCAAGCCCGTCTCACGCCCGATTTGCACCATCAAAAAGTCGTACCATTCCTCTGCTTTAAGCTGTCCTGCATTCGTGCCGATACGGTTCAAATCCATAAAAACCACGGTCAAACCGTCATGACGCAACAAATCAACGACCCGTTTCGCCACTGATGTCTTACCCATTTGGCGACTGGTGAGAACATGGCAATATTCCCCCGCCCGCAAATTGTCGTATAAAATCTGATCACTTTTACGCACAACGTAGCTCTTGGCATCTGCCATCACTGCGCCACCTATGGCAAAAAAAGAAGGGGTTGTCATGTCATTAACTCCTGTGGTGAAAAAAACAAAAAATTTAAGCAAAATGAGCCGTTAAATAATCCTTATATAACCGACATCGAAAACGCGGATATTCTACAGAACCCGCAATAATTCCCGCACTGCGCAAACGTGAAAATAAACGTTGTGATTCTACTTTTCCCGTCTTAATAAATTCTTTAATGGCTGCTTGCAATTCATGACCTGTTTCTTGAGAAAGAAGATACACAATACGCTTTAAATGATCCGATAATGCCGTATCATGATTCTTGATGTACAGCAAAAAATCATAATAAGATAGCTTTCTAATTACCATATCATTTAAAATGCAACGCGACAAATAAGGTTGGCCGCCTGTAAATTCTAAAAACTCCTCTAATTCTCCCCGATATAAAATTGAACCATAATGCTGATTTAACACGCTCAATTGTGCCAAATCAAAATCCTCAACAGGAATTTTTGAACCGATATTAAAAGGCGATTGCGTAATGTCTTTAATAAACAAATAAGGTTCAGTCGAATAAGCCAGCGCAATGGTTAAGCGATGACAAGGGCTATCAGGGCGTAAACTGCGGTCATTATGCCACGAACGAAACAGCGAAAACACATCATCACTAAACGAATGCGCCAAAATTCTATCGGCTTCATCAATCGCCAATAACACCCGCTGCTGTAAAGGCTGCAACACATAATCCCGAATGTACAGATCAAAATTAACACTGGCTGATCGCCCTTCTCGCCATACTTCTCTGGGGTAAATATCCAATCTTAATTGATCCGCCAGCAATTCCGCAAAAGCAATAAAAAAATCTTTTAAAGAATGCAAATCATGCTGCGAAAAACGTTGAAAATCGACCAATAACACGTGATAACCCATTCTCCGCGCCATATCAATTCCCCGCGCCAATAAAGACGTTTTCCCGACCTGTCTTGCGCCTTTAATGAGCAAAGCCGAATCACCGCGTTCAAAACAGCTTTTAAACGACTCATCACACAAGCGTTCAACATAAAAAGCAGAGTCTAATGGAATGGCACCTGTCACCATTTCCAATTCATAAGGACGGTGATATTTTTCACTAAGTTGCTGCAATAAAGAACCGAAAGCCTCTTCTAATTCTTTACGTACATTTTCAATATCAAGAACCTGAATATTAGACAATAAATTGCTCACCTCTTGCGGAACATCTTCCAATTTTTTGGCACTCACGCCCACCAATAAACTGCAATTTTTCTGTGCAATCTGATAAGCCGAATCCAACAAATCCAACAACTGCGCGCTATATACCGAATAAGGCGACAAACAAAATACAATCCAATCCGCTCGTGTTAAAGAGGGGATTTTATCCAATTGATGCAACAATTCAACTTGATAATTCGCTTGTGTTTTCAACAAATTAGCCAAAGCGGTCGCATATTGTTTATCCCGAACCTCCAATGCGCTGTACAACACCACCACCCGACATTGACGTACAGCCAATGAAGTACTGGGCGATTCCAGTATTGCATCGGGATAACCCATATCCACTAAAAATTCTCGTTTTTCCTCTCCCTGTAAGCGAAATACTCGCTCTGCCAAAACCAAAACATGTTCTTGTTTCAACGGGTTAGCCAACATCCCTTTCAACCAATCACTCACTGCTTTGCGGCTCACGCCCGTAGCGGCGGCGAGATCAACTTGTCTGATATTGCCGCGTTCCATGTGTCGTTTTAAGACCCGTGCGGTCTGTTCTCCGATGGGGCTTGTCATTAAGGTTTACCTCTTCTTTACAAAAACTTCACTGGGGGAATTCGTGCTTCACAAAAAGTATCCCACAGCCATGATTACAAGTCAAATACTTCACTCATTAACGCCGTTCATTCACAAACAATAAACCATTTCATTACAAAATTGCTTTATTTCTAATTAACAAAAAGACAATTAAAAACAATGAGTTAAAAATTAATCTTTTCCTCAACACACGGCGTTAATTCAAAGCAGTGTGTTTATCCCATTAACACTCAAGTTGAGGAATTGATCATGAGCTTAAATGAAATGGTGGTGGATGCCTTTAACGGCTTAACCCCGAATTTAACCCAAATTTATCGTGACGCATCTCCCAGAACACTAGACGGCTGGCGGCGTGAACAGATTACATTGGTGAGTGGCAGTGGTGCATTGGCGTGCATCGTTCCGGGCGCGCACTTAGCGGCTTTGGGTGCGGATGTGATGTTTTTGATGAATCGTATGTCAACATGTAGTTTTGGTATTGGTGCGATTCGTGGTTTTGACACAGGCTGCGGCAATTTTTTAGAAAGCGAAGACTTCGCCAACGTATTAGCGGTGTGGTCTAAAGACAGTCAAGTGATGGCTGCCATCACCAGCAAAGGTGCAGCAGATTTAGCGATAAAAGTGGGCGGTAAAGTCGGCAGCAAGCTGATCGCCAAACACCTTGCGGTGGGGCTTGGCTTGATGGTGGGTAAGAAATTGGGCGGTAAATTAGGGGCGAAAGTGGGCGCGAAATTAGGCTCTAAATTCGCGGCGAAAGCAGGCGCAGGCATTATTCCCTTATTAGGGCCTATCGTGGGGGGTGGCATTAATGCTTATTTTGTCAGCAGCATTGCCGATGCCGCAGACGAATATTATCGCTTTAAATGCGACGTTTCACGCCGCTTACACTAAGGAGAAATATCATGATTCATTTTGCCTTAGTTCCAGTTGGATTATTGGTCGCCATTAAAGCCTATTTAATTGCTCATGGCACGGCTATCGCCACCAAAATTATTATTGCCGCTATCATTGCATGGATGGCAGGAAATTCTCCTAAAAAAGCCGCGTTAAAAGCAGGCGCAACTGAATCCGCGGCCGATTTATTACAAGATTTTTTTAATGGTCGTTAAGCCATTTTAACAAAAAAACGTTACCTCATTTGGGGTAACGTTTTTATTTTTTCTATACGCAATGCTTTAAAAATCTTAATTCAAACCATCCTTAGTGGGTTTTAAGTCAAAAAAATCCGCGCGAGATGTTTTGAGCTTGTTTGGTAATAAATACCAGATTATTTTTATTCCCGAACAGGCGACTGTAAATCCATGTGTTCTAAACGAAAGCCCATTAAAAATAAGCTCGCGCCATAAATCGCCATGCCTAAGAAAATCCATAAAAATAATCCAGTCACACGCTCAAAAATAGACGCATTAAACCAAAATTGCGCATCCCCCGCTCCCCACCATAAAACCACCCCCATCATCACACAAGACCCACCCACTTGTAACAATAAACGCGGCCAATGAGAAAGTGGCATAAAAACATGATTTTTTCTTAAACTAAAATACAATAAAGCCGCATTTAATAAAGCCGCTAATGAAGTGGCTAATGCCAATCCTGTGTGTTGCAGAGGAATAATAAATAATAAGTTTAAAGTCATATTCGCCACCATCGCCATAATGGCAATGCGCACCGGCGTGCGAGTGTCCTGACGCGAATAAAAACCCGAAGCCAACACCTTAATCAACACAAAAGCCGGTAAACCCACCGCATAAGCCATTAAACTATAACTGGTCATCGTGACATCGTGTTGCGAAAATTGACCGTAATTAAACAAGGTCGCCAACATAGGAATAGCCAAAAGCATTAAACCTAACATGGCCGGTAAAGTCACCACAAAAACCCAGCGTAAAGCCCAATCTAATGTCGCATTAAACAAAGTCATTTCTTTTAAAGCGACTGTTTTCGATAAATTAGGTAAAATAACAGTGGCTAATGCCAAACCAAAAACGCCCACAGGAAATTCCATCAACCGATCCGAATAATAAAGCCAAGATACACTGCCCGTCACCAGAAAAGAAGCCATTAAAGTATCGACTAATAAATTAATTTGCGTCACCGAAACACCCAATAATGCAGGTAACATTAACGTATAAATTCGCTTCACTCCCGCATCCTGCCAATCGATTCGCGGCCGCGGCAACATCCCCAAACGACGCAAAAAAGGCAATTGAAACAACAACTGCACGATTCCCGCCACAAAAACCCCCCACGCCAATGCCGTAATAGGCTCATCAAAATAAGGCGCAAACACCGTGGCCGCCACAATTAAACAAATATTTAATAAAACAGGCGTAAAAGCAGGAATAGAAAAATAGCCAAAAGTATTTAAAATACTTCCTGCAAAAGCCGTTAATGCCACGAATAATAAATAAGGGAAAGTAATGCGTAATAGATCAATCGTTAATTGATATTTATCGCCGTGTTGAGTAAAGCCAGGGGCGAAAATTAACACCAGAATTGGAGCCAGTATTAAACCCGATAATGTCACTAAAAATAACACACTGGCCATTGTCCCAGCGACACGGTCAACCAAATGCTTGACTTCTTGTGGATCGCGTTGGGCTTTATACTCACTTAATACGGGAACAAAAGCCTGAGAAAATGCCCCCTCCGCAAACAATCGCCGCATAAAATTAGGAATTTTAAAAGCCACTAAAAACGCATCTGTACTCGCCCCCGCCCCAAAACTGTGAGCAATCACCACGTCGCGCATAAAACCCATAATACGCGAAATTAAGGTCACTCCACCGACAGTGGCAGCCGATTTCATTAATTTTTTACTCAGAATAAAAACCTCATCGTGGTGTCATTGAATTTAAAAAAATTTATTGCATTGTTGCATTATCGCAATAGTAAGCCATTAAGTCCGCACCGCTCACAATAACCCAGAAAAAGGCTGCACCGTCACCCAATCTCCAGCCGCTACAGTGCCTTGTGTTTCGGGGAGCAGAATAAAACAATTCCCCTCACTCATCGAACGTAAAATGCCTGATCCTTGTTGATGACTGATTTCAACACACCATTGACCCGTTTCATCTTGACTTAAAAAACCCCGCGGGAATTCTGAACGGCCGGGCTTTTTCTTAAAAGTAAATAAACTTTTCGCTTGAATAGTCGGCGTAATTAACGGATTTATTTCGCCTTGTAAATAGCGCAACAACGGCAACACAAATTGATAAAACGTCACCATCACCGCCACAGGATTACCGGGCAACCCTAAAAAAGCCATATTTTTAACCTGTCCAAACGCCAAAGGACGGCCGGGCTTCATGGCAATTTTCCAAAAAGCAATATTACCCAATTCGGACAATACCGCTTTGGTAAAATCTGCTTCTCCCACTGAAACGCCCCCCGACGTAATGAGTACATCGGCATGACTGGCCGCTTGTTGTACTGCATCGGTGAGAATGGCGCGATCATCGCGTACCACACCCATGTCGATCACTTCCACGCCGGCACGCATTAACATCCCGTATATCGTATAACGATTGCTGTCGTAAATCTGCCCTTCTTGTAAAAATTCACCTAAACTACGCAATTCATCACCGGTAGAAAAAAAAGCCACCCGCAATCTACGTATCACTTTTACTTCTACAATACCCAAAGAAGCCAATAAACCCAACTCCGGCGGTAAAATCAAGCGTCCAGCCGACAACACCGGCTCTCCGCAGGCTAAATCTTCGCCGGCATGGCGTACATTTTGGCCGGGGCGTTCTTGCGCACTGATCTGTATCCAATCGCCATCAACGCGCACATTTTCTTGCATGACTACAGTGTCTGTGCCATCGGGTAAACACGCACCCGTCATAATACGCACACACTGCCCTGCCGGGACTGTATCCGCAAACGGTCGCCCCGCCCACGCCACTCCGATTTGTCGTAAGGTAACGCTCCCCTCCGCGGGCAAATCCGCGCCACGCAAGGCGTAACCATCCATTGCTGCATTCGTATGCGATGGAACATTGATAGGACAAACAATCACTTGTGCCAAAACTCGCCCCAAAGCCTGACGTAATGGCACATATTCCGTTTCGGTCAAAGGGCGCAATGCCGCATACATTTGCGCCAAAGCCTGTTCAACACGCAACACGCCAATATCCTGATCATCGGCACAACTGGGTTGTTTTGTGAAATTCATAGCGATACCAAAATAAAATCATTCATAAAAATTTTTGCCTAAAGCCGATTTAACGCGGATTAATATCGCGCAAATGTCGCCCCACGGCCAACCACGCGCCCGCTAAACCTAAAAAAATCCCAGCCGCTAATAATAATAAACTGCTACGCCAATCAAAACGCATTAACGTAAATTCACTATAATAAAGCGCAGTTAATTGCTGCACCGGATGTTCTAATAAAGCAAAAGCCAAATAAACCAATAACCACGCGATAATCGCCCCCAATAAACCATACCAAAAACCGCTGTATAAAAATGGGCGACGAATAAAGCCATCGGTTGCGCCAAAGAGTTTATTAATTTCAATTTCTTCGCGGCGATTTTCAATGGACAAACGAATGGTATTGCCCACCACTAATAATACTGTTAATGCCAATAATCCCGCTAACACCAATACGCCCCGTTTGGCAATTTCTAACATAGCCGATAAACGCTGCAACCAACGCATATCGTGTTGAGCAATATCGACGGCAGGCAATTGGGCTAAATCGTCTAACAAACTTTGGGGAGGCGCATGGCCTTCAGTCGTTTGTTTTGGTTGAATGACTAATACCGCAGGCAGGGGGTTTTGATTTAAAGCGGTTAATGCGTCGGAAAATCCCGATAAATTTCGGTATTCTTGCAAGGCTTGTTCTGGCAAAATCACTTGTACACTTTGAATATCAGCACGTTGTGACAACTGATCAGACAGAGTTTGGATGGCTTCAGGCGTGGCATCGGCTTGTAAAAACAAGGAAATTTGCAGCGTTCCGCCCCAATTTCGACTGATATTCTGCACATTTTCCAACAACAAATAAAATCCCGCCGGCAACGCTAAGGCCACCCCAATCACGGCCGCAGCCATGATATTTTGCAAGGGCGCACGGGCAAATTGTCCCAAACTGGAAAAAAAAACGTAAAAGTGATGGGTCAGCCACGCATGACTGCCGGTGCTGTTGTTATTCGCGGCAGTACGCGGCTTGGCGGCGGGAGCTTTGGGAGGCGCGGGCGGCCGATACGGTGTAGTGCTACGCGAAGCAGAGGGACGTGCAACTTTCATTTATGGTTGTGGTACTGTATCACCAATCAGGTTGCCTTCTTGTAAAATTAATGTGCGACAACCCATCGTCTTAATAAGATTGAGTGCGTGCGACGCAATCAGTACCGTCACACCCACTCGATTAAATTCACGGAATAACTCCATGATTTCTAAAGCCATTGCAGGGTCTAAATTGCCTGTCGGTTCATCCGCCAATAACACAGGGGGTTTATGCACCACCGCTCGCGCAATGCCTACGCGCTGTTGTTGACCGCTGGAAAGGGTAATGGGGTAACTTTTTTCTTTATTCAACAAGCCCACTTTGTCCAACGCCGCTCGCACCCGTCGCCGAATTTCTGGCAAACGAAAACCCGCAATCACCAAAGGTAAGGCCACATTGTCAAACACGGTGTAATCCGCAAGCAGACGATGTTCTTGAAAAGTCATCCCAATACTACGGCGTAAATCAGGAATTCGACTCCGCGGCAAGCGGGTTAAATATTGTCCATTGACCAAAACTTGCCCAATTGTACAACGCTCAATCAGAGGAATTAAACGCAATAAGGTACTTTTCCCCGCACCCGAATGTCCCGTTAAAAATACCATTTCGCCTCGATCCACGTGAAAATTCACCTGTTTTAAGGCATCGTAACCATTGGGATAACGTTTGGTCACATCGGTAAAAGTGATCATAATGCTCGTTTAAGCCGCAGATTCTCGATTAAATAACGCATCAACAAATTCTTCTGCAACAAAAGGCCGTAAATCGTCGATGCCCTCGCCCACGCCAATAAAACGAATGGGCAATTTTAATTGTTGTGCCACCGCAAAGACAATGCCACCTTTTGCCGTGCCATCTAATTTGGTCAACGCAATCCCCGAAACCGCAACCGCTTGGTGAAATAAACGCGCTTGGCTTAACGCATTTTGTCCCGTCCCCGCGTCTAACACCAGTAACACTTCATGGGGAGCTTGGGGATCGATTTTGTTGAGTACTCGTTTTACTTTTTTCAATTCTTCCATTAAATTATCTTTGGTCTGCAAACGGCCAGCGGTGTCTGCAATGAGTACATCGACACCGCGAGAGGTGGCCGCTTGTAATCCATCAAAAATCACCGAAGCCGAATCAGCGCGGCCACTTTGGGCAATGACGGGGACTTGATTACGTTCTCCCCAGACTTGCAATTGTTCTACAGCAGCGGCTCTGAAGGTATCTCCAGCCGCTAAGAGGACAGATAAACCTTGATGTTGATAATAATGAGCGAGTTTACCAATCGTTGTGGTTTTGCCCGCGCCATTGACTCCCACCATAAGTATCACATAAGGTTTACCTGATTCGGCGCGCGGCGGAATCACTAACGGTTGTGTCACTGGTGCGATGATCGCGGTCATGTCCGCTTTTAATGTGTTAAATAAGGATTGCGGATCAGTGAGTTCTTTACGGGATAAACGTTGTGTTAATCCATTGATCAAGGTTTGTGTTGCGTCAACGCCCACATCCGCGCTTAACAATAGCGTTTCAATTTCGTCTAACAAATCATCATCAATGGTTTTACGTCCTAAAATCAAGTTTTGTAGTCCTTGACTCAAGGAATGGCGCGTGCGACTCAAGCCTTGTTTTAAACGTTGTAACCAACTGCGACGCGGTGTTTCTTCGGTCGAAACGTTGGGTGTGCTGACGACTTCAGTTTCTGCTACCGTTTCAGGGGTTTTATTTTTGCCAAATCCAAACATAATGATCCAAGGGGCTATGTATTTTTTGTTGGGTAGAACGAGAGAATAACACGTTGATTAAACAAACAATTCCGCTAACACCCGCTCCGGCGATAAATCCCGCAAACAACGCAAATGTTGCAACGGACATTGTCTTTTAAAACAAGGACTACACGGCAAGGATAAACTGATCACCGTCGCCTGCGGATGCAAAGGGGGAGTCATTTTTGGATCAGAAGAACCAAATAAGGCAATTAATCGCCGATCCAATGCGGCTGCGAGGTGCATTAACCCCGAATCATTACTGATCACCACCTGTGCTAAGGCTAATAAATCCACAGCCTCGGTTAAATGGGTGCGACCGCATAAATTAATCACGTGGGGATGGTTAGCTTGTTTTACAATTATTTGCGCGCTGGCCGCATCTTTTTGTGAACCGAATAACCACACTTGCCCATTTTTTTGTTGTGCGTAGGTTTTAGCCACAATGGCGAAATACTCAGCAGGCCAGCGTTTTGCTTCTCCGTACTCCGCTCCCGCTGCCAACGCCAATAAGGGACGCGTGGGATCATACGCTAATTGTAAGCGCGACAAAGCCGCATCCGCCGCGTGAGGGTGTAAGCGAGGATACGGTAAAGTGGCCGTTTCCACTCCCGCCAAAGCAACAAACTGCTCAACGGTACGCGGAGTGCGGGTTTTGTCTAAATGGTAAACGTCATTGAGCAGCCCATAACGCCATTCCCCTAAGTAACCTGTGCGCTGTGGAATTTTCGCCCAAAAGGGAATTAAGGCCGATTTCCACGAATTCGGTAAAACAATCGCCTGTTGATAAACGACTGATTGTAATTTTTTTCCCCACATTCGCCGCTCCGACCAGCCGAAACGACCGTGTGCCAGATCATGTGTCCACGTTTGGCGTACTTCTGGCATTCGTTGCAACAAGCCTTCGCTCCACTGCGGAGCCAATACGTCAATCTGGCACATCGGCTGTTGTTGGCGCAAGACCATCAACAGGCTTTGCGCCATCACCATATCGCCTACCCATGAGGGGCCAACCAGTAAGATTTGTCTCACGTGAGAATATTTACGCGGCTTGGGAAGCGTGATCGGTTAAAACATATTCCGTACCACAATAAGGGCAGCGAATTCGTCCGTTTTTAGTTTCATTGATGGGTAAAAAAACCCGCGGGTGCGAATTCCACAAACTGGTTCCGGGCAGCGGACAATGCAAGGGTAAATCGGCTTGTTTGACTTCACACAGTTTTTTATCATTGGGCGTGAGATTAGTTTTGGGATGGCTCATTTTATGTTCCTTTTAGACAAATTAAACAACGGTCAACCAATCCGCATGATCAGGATGGCGGCCTTGAACAGCATCAAAATAAAGGGTTTGCAATTGTTCCGTGATCGGCCCCCGCGTACCTGAACCAATGGCACGGCGATCTAATTCTCGAATCGGAGTCACTTCAGCCGCTGTTCCAGTAAAAAAGGCTTCGTCAGCGATATACACTTCATCGCGTGTGATGCGTTTTTCAATCACCGTTAAATCTAAAGATTTTGCCAACGTTAAAATAGTCGCACGGGTAATGCCATTTAATGCTGAGGTTAAATCGGGCGTATAAAGCACGCCATCTCGAATAATAAAAATATTTTCTCCGCTGCCCTCTGCCACGTAGCCTTCCGCATCTAACAATAAGGCTTCGTCGTAACCACAGGCTAAGGCTTCTTGTAAGGCTAACATAGAATTCATGTAATTGCCGTTGGCTTTGGCTTTGCACATGGTAATATTGACATGATGGCGCGTGTAAGAAGACGTGCGCACACGAATACCTTGTTCTAAAGCCTGATTGCCTAAATACGTTCCCCATGTCCACGCGGCCACCATGACGTGTACTTTTAAATTATCGGCACGTAATCCCATGCCTTCTGATCCGTAAAAACACATGGGACGGATATAAGCGGTGTCTAAACCATTTTCCCGTACCACTTGCACAATGGCTTGATTTAACGTGTCTTTATCGCAAGGCATAGGCATATTTAAAATATGTGCCGAATCGAATAAACGGCGCGTGTGTTCGGGCAGGCGAAAAATCGCCGTACCGCGGGGCGTTTGGTAAGCGCGCACGCCTTCAAAAACGCCCATACCGTAATGCAATGTATGGGTTAAAACATGGACTTTTGCCTCGCGCCACGGCACCATTTCCCCATCCAACCAGATGACCCCGTCTCGATCTGCCATTGTCATGGCCATTGTGACTCTCCTTTCATCAAAACTAAATTCCTAACTTACGCAATAATAACAGAGATAACCCCCCTGTTTTTAATCACGTGATGTTATCCCTTGTTTCTCTTTAAAGCAACGATGTCAGTGAAAAGAAAAAGTACTCACCGACACACAGCCACTATACGGGCTATTTCGTAGTTCAAGCGCACACCCCGATTTCATAGCCAAAAGGAGTTTAGGCGACTGCTAAAAATCCTCCTGCAAATTCACCCGCATCCAAGCCCACATCAATAGCATCAATAGGGCAAAACCAAGCGGAATCGCATAAAGCGGCGTTTGTTGAAGATAAATTCGGCTATCGGCCTCTGTTTTTAACAAATTATCGCTAATATGTTGATAAACGCCGGCTAATGCTTGTAAATCGGTGGCGGGAAAATATTGTCCGCCAGTTAATTCGGCGATTTCTCGCAACGCATTTTCATTTAATCCTTGCGCTAATAAATCCACACTGCCCACGCCAATCGCATAAATGCGAATCTCATATTGTTTGGCTAATTCTGCGGCTTTACGCGGATGCAAACGCCCTGCATTATTATCCCCATCCGTCAAGAGAATTAAAGCCCGTGATTCACTTGGCCGCTCGCGCAATTTTTTCACCGCTAAACCAATCGCATCACCAATCGCTGTTTCTCGCCCAACCATTCCTAAAGTGGCTCGGCTTAATAACGTGCGAATGGCTTGAATATCTAACGTTAAAGGAGCTTGCAAATGCGCGTGATCCGCAAATAAAACCAATCCCACCCGATCCCCTTGGCGATATTGAATAAAACGATCCAGCACGATTTTAGCCGCTTGCAAACGGTCTAATTGCGTGCCATCAGGCGCAACAAAATCACGATAACGCATAGACCCCGATAAATCTAAAGCCAACATTAAATCATAACCGTCTTTTTTCACTTCCACCGTTTTATCCAACCATTGCGGATACATTAAGGCCAAAGTTAAACCCAACCACGCAAAAGCCAATAACCAAAAAGATCGCTTTATTCCTGTTTTTTTCTCAACAGGCTTGGTGTGTTGAAACGCCAAAGCAATCGCCTGAATATAAGGCAAACGAATTTCAGGAATCACTTGTCTATGATGTAAAGACATCGGCCAAAATCGGTAAATTAACCACGGTAAAGGCAATAAAATAATTAACCAAGGCCATTGAAAACTAAACATAAGCAAATCCAATATTATTTTTTAATACATAGCCGCAGATTTTAAACGATTCGCTTTTAAGCGTTCCACATGTTGTCGCAAGATTTCCCACGCAAACAAGCATAAAAATAAACACCCCCAAAATTTCGCCAAATCTTCCATTGATAAACGCAACAGCATTTGCGCAGGAAAAAAACCATCAACAATAATCATCACGCCAAACATCAATGCGCCCAAAAATAAAAAAGTCAATGCCGAAGGCGTGCGCTGCTTTAACGCCCCTAAACGAAACAACAACAATAATTCCACCAAACCCACCGCTAATAATAAATAAGCATCTTCCATATTGAGCCAACGCCCTACCCGTTCATGTACCATAAATCGCTCGTCAAAACCTAAGCTAAAAAACATTACAATTTGTGACCAAAAAAACCAATATTCTCGTCGCTCTCGCTGTTGATCAATACACAATAAAGAAATCGCAAATAATAACGCCGAAGCCCATAATAAAAAAGTAGTAAATACCGTGTTAATTCCAAAAAATAAAACTTGTCCTTGTTGAATATCTCCCAAAAAATTCCGCACAAAATCCTGCGAAGTCTTCCATTCAATCACCATTAAAGTGACCGTGTAAATTGTGGTCAAAGAAAAAATAACATAGTGCAAAGGACGCATTCCATTACCTCGTCTTGAATAAAGTTAAAACCCTTCTGATCGCCCACTCATCTGACAAAAATTTTGGCGCAATGTTCAACAATAAATATCACAGAACTCTTTGTTATTCCTAATTTTTTATCCTTGTTAATGCAAAGGTCATGCGTTTTCATCAGATAAAGGGCTTTATTTTTTCAACAAATTAAGCCAATATTATCAACACGCAAGATAGCTTTATTTAAGCATTAACACAAGTTTTAAGCGTAATTTATTGTAAAATAACATATTTTAAGAGCTGGATGAATATAAATATGACCAATCGCAGCCGCAGTAGAAAACCTGTTTATTCTTCACGTCGCCCATTGCGTGGTACGGGGCGCACCCGTCCATCGCCTTCACGGTGGTTTATTTTCCGCTTACGTTGGGTGATTTTGGTATTGCTGATGGTGCCTGTGTTCAGCTATGTTAGCGTATTAGATGCCGAAGTGCGCGAAGTTTTTGAAGGCAAACGCTGGGCTTTACCCGCACGAGTCTACGCACGCCCCTTAGAGATATACGCGGGCATGAAGTTACCTCCCGCCTTGTTGGCCGAAGAATTAGAAGCCATCGGCTATAAAAAAAATCAAGCCCTCTCCGAACCCGGCCATTATATACGAAAAGGAAATACATTGGTGGTTCGCACCCGCGAATTTCAATTTTGGGATGGCGTGGAGCAGTCAACAGAATTACAAATTTGTTTTAATGACGATACGGTCAGCGAATTGGTGAATTTGCGAGAAAAACGACGGCTGTCTTTAGCCAGAATTGAACCTAAATTAATCGGTAAAATTTATCCTACTCATAATGAAGATCGCGTATTGGTAAAATTGGACGAAGTGCCACCTTTATTAATCCAATCTTTAATTGCCAGTGAAGACCGACAATTTTTTGAACATAACGGCATTAGTATGCGTGGCATTGCGCGTGCCTTTTTGCAAAATATTAAACAAGGTGCTGTCGTGCAAGGCGGCAGTACCATTACTCAGCAGTTGGTAAAAAACTTTTATCTTTCTCCCGAAAGAACCTTGAATCGAAAAATGAATGAAGCCATGATGTCATTATTATTAGAATGGCATTATTCTAAAGAACAAATTTTAGAAGCCTATTTAAATGAAGTGTTCTTAGGCCAAGACGGCAGCCGTGCCATTCATGGCGTTGGTTTGGCTTCATGGTTTTATTTTAATAAACCCGTCGGCCAATTAAAACTGCATGAAGTGGCTTTAATCACCAGTTTAATTCGCGGAGCTTCTCAATACAATCCGCGTCGTAACCCCGACCGCGCTATTCAACGTCGTAATCTTATTTTAGATTTAATGGCACAACTCAACATGATCGGTTCACCCGACGCAGAGCTGGCCAAAGCAGAACCGTTGGGCGTAATAGAAAAACCCATTGATCGCAATCAATCCCCTTATCCTGCTTTTCTGCAATTGGTCAGACAACAAGTACAACAAGATTATCGAGACGAAGATTTGCGTTCTGAAGGTTTACAAATTTTCACCACCTTAGACCCTGTTGTACAAGGGATGGCGGAAAAAGCCATGTCGCAAGGAATTGCCCGTTTGGAGCGGGAAAATCGTGGCTCGCGCAATCTACAAGGGGCAATGCTGGTCACAGGAAGCGAAAGTGGAGAAATTTTGGCCATGGTCAATGGCAAAGATTCGCAGTTTGCTGGTTTTAACCGACCTATGGAAGCCCAACGACAAATTGGTTCTCTCATCAAAGTGGCTGTTTACTTGGCGGCATTGGAAGATTTTCGCACCTATTCTTTGGTTTCAACCCTCAAAGATATGGCTTATGAATGGCACAATAAAAACAGTCGTGAAGTCTGGCGACCCAAAAACTACGATAACCGCGAACACGGCCGAGTGCCTTTGCATTACGCTTTAGCCAATTCTTTCAACTTAGCGACTGTGCATTTAGGCATGGAATTGGGTTTGGACAGTATTAAGAAAACGCTGCAACGCATGGGTGTAGAACGAGACTTTCAAATGTATCCTTCAACGTTGTTAGGAAGTTTGGAATTATCTCCGTTGGAAGTGACCCAAATGTACCAAACTTTGGCCAGTGGTGGCTTTCGCGTGCCATTGCGGGCGATTCGTAATGTGTTGACTCACGATGGTAAACCATTACAACGTTATGCGTTATCGGTGGAACAACGGTTTGATTCTACAGTAGTTTTCTTGTTAAATCATGCTTTACAATTGGCCGTGCGCGAAGGGACAGGCCGTCAAGTCGCAAGAAACTTACCAGAAGATATGGTGGTGTCAGGTAAAACAGGGACTAGTAACAGTCTGCGTGACAGTTGGTTTGCGGGATTTGACAGCCAAATGTTGGCCGTGACATGGATTGGGCGTGACGACAACAAACCTACAGGACTCAGTGGTTCTAGTGGTGCGATGCGCGTTTGGCGTGAGTTTATCGATAACTTGGCTCCACGTCCTTATCCCCCCGTAGAACCAAGTCCTTTGCAATGGCGTTGGGTCGATTATAAAACAGGTCGTTGGAGTACGCGAGGAGCGCGGGGCGCAGTAAAACTGCCGTTTATCACGGATCGCCTTGCAGGCGCAGATAATCTCATGCAAAACTCAGCGCAATCCGCTTTTATGGAATAAATCACGTCTTTTCCATAGACTAAATTTTGCCTCAATCAGAATCGTCAGAATTTTAGAAATTCTGACGATTCTGAAGGTTGGCAAAAAATTTTTATGAATGGCTTGATTTTGATATAGTAGGCGACAGGGGTGGAATGGAAGTCTTGTGTGGTGTTTCTCGACAATGCCCTCACTCATACCCGCTCTGCTTTTTCAAAGCAACTTGACAAATGGGGTTCATGCGGCATTCTTTCTGTTTTAGATAAAAATACTTTCTATTTTCATGATCCAATTTTTGAATATACCAAAAAGATAGGGTTCGTAGAATCCTTATTTTGTCAGAATCAGAATTTACAGACACAAGAATTTTCAAAATTTATTCTTGCCAGTCGTTTATTTTAAATAGATTTTTTATTCTTCAATTCTGATGTTTGTGGGAAGTTATTGTTTTTTTTATTATTTTTTCTGGGATAAGGAAATTTTTTTTAATGATGAGTGTCGAAGAAAAATATCAAATTGTTTTAGATAAAAATACCTTCTATTTTCATGATCCAATTTTTGAAGAAAAATATGAAAGCTATATCAACGCTTTAAATGAAACTTTGTTGGTTTTAAAAAATAAGATTGAAACGTATGGATTAAAAAGAGAATTTTTTGAAGATTTATTGATTGAAAAAGAAAATGGTTTGAAAGTTTTACTGGCTTTAACGGGTTTTTCTAATGAAAGTTTGAAAAGACTTATTACAGTTGTTAGGGTGTCTCAAAATCAAGAATTAGCCAGATTATTATTTACAGCTAAATGGGGTAAAAATGAAAATTCAGAAGATATAAAAGAATGGACTGACGCATTAATAGAAAAAATGATAAAAGACAATGAATTTTTTAGAAAAGGCTTAATTAATCTTTTTTTTGAAGGCTCTACAGTTCCGTATTTAGCGCAAACCTTACCCTTGTTTGAGCTAAAAAAATTGTCTATTTCTAAACTTAAATTTGAAGCTTCAGCTATGATTGATACGTTGATACGCTATAAAGAAAAAGGCAGTTATTCAGCACAACCTGCAAATAATCCAGAATTTCTAATAAAAGCTATTTTACAAGATTTAAAAATACCCTTTGAAAAAGGGGATTTAGAGAAATTTTCTGACAAAGAATCTAATAAAAAGCGTGAGATGGATTTTGTTTTACCGAATAGAAAAAATCCACAAATTATCATAGAAAGCTCCTTTCTAGTAACGACTTCATCAGGACAAGGTGATAAATCTAAAACCGAACAACAAATCAGTACATTGATCAAAAAATACTACCCAAAAGCAAAATTTATAGGATTTGTTGACGGTATTGGCTGGTATGTTAGACAAGAAGATTTAAAACGCATGGTTTCGTCTTTTGATGAGGTTTTTACTTTTCATAAGGATGAATTAAACCGATTCAAAGAATTTTTAAAGCGCAATCTAATATGGTAGAATCATTTATAAATAAAATACATCAAGGAGATTGTTTAGATTTATTTAAACAACTTCCTGATAATTCAGTGGATATGACCTTTGCTGATCCGCCTTTTAATCTTAAAAAAGGTTATAAATCTTATAAAGACAGTTTGGATTTAAAAAAATATTTAGATTGGTGTGAACGTTGGATTTTAGAAATGGTGCGCGTCACCAAACCCACCGGCTCAATTTATTTGCATAATATTCCTAAATGGTTGACTTATTATGCAGGTTTTTTAAATGAAATTGCTGATTTTAAACATTGGATTTCTTGGGATGCGCCCACAATGCCAATGGGCAAAACGTTACAGCCTAATCATTACGGAATTTTGTTTTATGCTAAAAATGCGAAAACATTAAAGTTTTATGAAGTTCGTTATCCCCACAAAAGAGATAGAAAAACAAGTTATTTGTCTAAAGATTATGGTGGAAAAAAAGCAGGATTGCATCCTTTTGGTTCTCTGCTTTCTGATGTGTGGACGGATATTCACCGCATAAAACACAATAAATATCGGGATGAACATCCTTGTCAATTACCTGTTCATTTATTAGAACGTCTTATTTTAATGAGTACAGATGCCAATGATATTGTTCTTGACCCTTTTAATGGCACAGGAACCACCGCATTGGCCGCAAAACGTTTAGGCAGACAATTTATTGGTTTTGAATTAGATCAGGAATATGTAGAAATAACTAAGAATAAATTAACACAAGAACAGGCTAATTCAAAATTAGGAAATTGTTGGGTTAGTTTCTATTTAGGTAAAGTGATTACTTTGCGGGATTGTGATTGGGATGAATTGAAAGAATATTTTATTATTCCAAGCCATCCTGAAGAGATAGATTATACCCCGATTGTCTTAAAAACAGAAACCAATATCATTTCTCCTCCAAAAATTCAAAAAGAAAATCAATCGCTCCAGTTATTCGATGTTCAGAGCTGACAAACAAATTAATTTATTGATAATAACCACTTGGTTTTTTCATTAGTCGTACACTTGTCTTTAAAAAACATCCTAGCCCACATCTCCTCAAAAAGGATAAATGTGTTACCATTTCACCGACGAGTCGGTATTTTTCAAAAATTTCAGTCGTCAGATCAAAAAAATAACACGCTTTGTGCTAAAAATTATAAAATAGTCGCTTTAGTCCCTGATGAGATGGGAAAAATGGACTTGATTAAGGCACAATACAATTGCAGATTGCCAAAAGAGACAGTTTTTTAACGATAAATAAAAACAATAAATCTGTCCTTAAAAATACCGTTAATGATTATTTTAGCAGGCTTATCATTGACGATTATTGAAACAATAGAACCACGGTTTTTCTTATGAAAATAACAGCAATAGGCGTAAATGCCGCTTTTTCAACAGGAACTTATGAAGATGCCATCACAGTCGATGATGCACGTTCAATGATTCGTGAATTATTGGCTGCGGGAACAGAATTGAATGAGGAGCAGTTAGAGCGGCTTTTAGCACAGCATAAACGCCGACTTTATGCCCCCCGTTGGCAGTCTAATTTTTTAATTGAATTTGATATGCCCAGTAAACGAGGTCGCGGTCCTTATCGTTTATTGGTGGATATTGGTGGCGATGCGCGTCATGCCTTAAAGGCCTTGGGTTTATCTTCTAGCGATATTGATGGTATTTATATTTCGCATCCGCATAATGATCATATTGGTGGAATGGAATATATGGGATTAACGACTTTATTTAATCCTTATTATACCACTGAAAAGAAGTTATGGTTAGGCGATCAATTCATTGCAGATAAGTTATTTTTAGAGCAATCATTATGGCCAGACCCGCCTTCTAATACTAAACCTGATTTGTTTATTCATAAGAAAGTATTAGAGCCATTACGCCGAGCGGTGGGTCCAGGTTTAGACACGGTGCAAGGTGTGCCTGATGTGCGTTTAGAAACTTATTTCGACATTCATTTAGTGGGAAAACAAGAAGATGGCACAACCATTACGCATATTTTCCAAGATGGCGAAGAAAGTTGGACAATGAAACCCGTGTTTGCGATGCACGTGTTTTCTAGCTCCGAAGAAATGCCGAGTTATGGCATTAGTTTGCAATATTCTCGCGGCTATAATGTGTTAATGCCGACGGATATTCAATTTATGATTCCGCCACAATTAGAAATGCACTATCGCAAAGCGGATCGCATTTATATGGATTGTGAAACCTCACCTTTTCCCTCTGGCGTTCATCCCCACATTTCCGATTTAATTAATAATCTCGATCCAGAAATTCAAAAGAAATGTTTGCTTTATCATTATGATGGTGTGCCGAATTTGCCTGAGAATTCTCAATTTTTTGGCATTTTACGTTCAGCCGATCATCATGTTTATCCGCCGCTCGATTGGGAGCCGCCCGTCGGTAATAAAGAATAGGCTTTACATTCGGTTATTGTTGTGAAATCAAACCTGTCAGATGTGCTGTCAGGTTTATTTTTATTGGATTGATAAAAAATATGTTTTCATGGTTTACGATATTGGCAGATTGGCTGACTTATCGCGTGTTAGGATTATCTGCTGAAACGAATTTAAGTAAAGCGATTCATTTTTTTATTGAAGATACCACTAAAATTTTAGTGTTATTGGTGGTGATGATTTACATTATCGCTTTAATACGCGCTTCATTAGATGTCACAAGGGTGCGTTATTATTTGGCGGGGAAATCGAAAATTTTAGGCACTATTTTAGGTTCAATATTTGGTGCTATTACGCCTTTTTGTTCATGCTCTAGCATTCCTGTTTTTTTAGGTTTTACTTCAGCGGGAATTCCTGTTGGCGTAACGATGTCTTTTCTTTTGACTTCGCCGCTAATTAACGAAGTGGCTGTGTTATTATTACTGAGTTTATTAGGCTGGCAATTCACACTGACTTATGTGATTGTGGGCATGTTGGTGGGGATTTTAGGGGGCTTACTGCTTGAATTTATTCATGCTGAACGGTGGTTGCAGCCTTTTGTGCGCAAAGCCTACGACAATGCCCAATTCACCGCTAATTATACCGCGCCTCATTTATCTTTTGCCCAACGCCATGACTTTGCTAAAACGGAATTAATTGATATTTTCTCACGGGTTTGGAAATGGGTGATTATTGGTGTGGGATTAGGGGCGGCATTGCATGGTTTTGTCCCAGAGAATTGGTTAGAACAGCATTTAGGTGAGGAACAATGGTGGTCTGTGCCATTAGCGGTTTTATTAGGCATTCCATTATATGCCAATGCAACGGGAATTATTCCGATTATGGAAGGTTTAATTACCAAAGGATTACCCGTAGGCACAACGTTGGCTTTTTGCATGAGTACTGTCGCAGCTAGTTTTCCTGAATTTATTATGTTAAAACAAGTGATGCAATGGCGATTATTATTGACTTTATTTATCATATTATTGGTTGCTTTTACGCTCATTGGTTGGTTGTTTAATTTTCTTCATTTTATTCCATTAGGAGTTCGATCATAATGAAAACGATTAAAGTCTTAGGCAGTGGTTGCACCAAATGCACTAAAACGGCTGAATTTATCGCCAAAGTGGCCGCTGATAAAGGCGTGGCAATTGAAGTGATTAAAGAAACCAATCCCGAAGCGATTATGGGCTATGGCGTGATGGTGACTCCTGCGGTGGTGATTAATGAGCAAGTGGTGCATTCAGGCTCTATTCCCAATCAAGCGACAGTGGAAAATTGGTTGTCTTAATTTTTAGATAAACTCAGATGCCATTGCGACGTTTATTATTGCAATGGCATTTTTTTATTATTTTTTGAGAAACTGTTTTATGTCCAATCCTATTGTGATTTCTGTTTTTTTATTAATATGTAGCAATGTGTTTATGACATTTGCATGGTATGCGCATTTAAAAGAATTAAATCATAAACCGTGGATTATTGCCGCATTGGTGAGTTGGGGAATTGCGTTATTTGAGTATTTATTGCAAGTGCCTGCCAATCGAATTGGTTACACGGTGTTAAATGTAGGGCAGCTTAAAATTTTGCAAGAAATAATCACCTTAACCGTATTTGTACCTTTTTCATTATGGTATTTAAAAGAGCCGTTAAAATTAGATTATTTATGGGCTGCATTTTGTTTAGTGGGAGCGGTATTTTTTGTTTTTCGTAGCAAATTTAGTTAGTTTTAATTTTACAATAATGGATTGCTTTTTAGAATGGTCATGAGCTATTTAAATGATTTGGAAAAAACACAGCAATTTGTGGCTTGGTTTCGGGAGGCTTCGCCGTATATTCACGCGCATCGTGGCCGCACATTTGTGATTTCTATTGCGGGAGAAGCCTTAGAAACGCCGCAATTTCCTTATTTAATTCATGATATTGCCTTATTAAGCAGTTTAGGCATTCGGGTGGTCTTGATTTGTGGCATTCGAGTGCAAATTGAACATGAATTAGAACGGCGTGGAATTGAATCGCGTTATGTCGATGGTATTCGCATCACTGATGAAACCGCATTAAGTTGTGTTAAAGCGGCCTGTGGTGAGGTGATTTCTACGGTAGAAAGTTTATTGTCAATGGGATTAACAAATTCACCCACCATTGAGATGTTTATTAATACCGCAACAGGCAATTTTATTGTGGCGCGGCCGATGGGAATTAGAGATGGAATTGATTATTGTTATAGTGGCGAAGTGAGACGGGTTAATGTCGCGGCAATGACGAAGCGATTAGATGAGGGATGTATTGTGTTAATTGCGCCTGTGGGTTATTCGCCGACAGGAGAGGTTTTTAATTTATTAGCCGAAGATGTGGCCGCCGAAGTGGCGATTGCTTTAAAAGCGCATAAATGGGTGTGTGTTAGCGAGACAAAAGGATTATATGATCAGCAAAATCGTTTTATTCAACAATTGACCTTATTAGAAGCGCAACAAGTCATGAATCGGGAAGCTGATGTTTCTTTAAGGCAGCAATTAACAAATGCCATTCGGGCTTGTCAAAGAGGCGTGCAGCGAGTGCATTTAATTCCGCGTCAAGTGGAAGGCTCACTTTTATTAGAATTATTTAGTCGAGATGGTATTGGAACGTTAATTAGTACAGACCCATTTGAACATATTCGACGGGCTAAAATTGAAGATATTGGCGGTTTATTGGCCTTGTTAGAACCCTTAGAAGAATCAGGGATTTTGGTGCGCCGTTCACGAGAAAAATTAGAAATGGAAATTGATCAATTTCTGGTGCAAGAACGGGATGGAATGATTGTGGCATGTGCCGCATTATATCCTTTTGTCAATGAGGATATGGCAGAATTAGCTTGTTTGGCCGTACATGAGGAATATCGCGGCAATAATCGCGGTGATATTATGCTAAATTATATTGAACGAGAAGCCCGCCGTTTGCAAATTGGGCGCGTTTTTGTTTTAACCACTTATACGGCAGATTGGTTTCGAGAACGCGGCTTTCAACCCGCTAATTTAGACGTTTTACCGATGCAACGTCGCGCCTTATATAATTATAAGAGAAATTCTAAGGTTTTTATTAAATCACTGTAGCAAATAAAGTGATTAAAAAAATATTTATTGGTCTAAATAGGATGTGATTGTAATGAATAAGCCACTGAGTTTAATTCCCGATGTACAAAGTAGTATTGATACTCGTCGTTTGACGATTAATAAAGTGGGAATTAAAGCCCTTAAACATCCCCTTCAAGTATTAAATCGAGAAGGAAAAGCACAATCCACGGTGGCTATTTGCAATATGTCGGTGGAATTGGCGCATCATCAAAAAGGCACGCACATGTCGCGCTTTATTGAGTTGCTTAATGCCGATGAGCAAATGTTGAGCATGGAGGCTTTTAAACAGTTATTAAGCGCAATGGTGCAGCGTTTAGAAGCCCAACGCGGTTATATTGAATTTACTTTTCCTTATTTTATTCGCAAACAAGCTCCTGTTTCGGGTGTGGCGAGTTATTTGGATTATGAAATTACTTTATTGGGCGAGATTAATGAAGGCATTCCTGCGGTGGTTTTAAAAACGGTTATTCCTGTGACCAGTTTGTGTCCTTGTTCTAAGAAAATTTCGGCTTATGGCGCGCATAATCAGCGTTCACATGTCACCGTATCGGTGCGGCCATCTGGCCCGATTTGGATTGAGGATTTAATTGAATTGGTGGAACAACAGGCTTCTAGTGAATTATTTGGTTTGTTAAAGCGGTCGGATGAGAAACTGGTCACAGAACGGGCTTATGAAAATCCTAAATTTGTTGAAGATATGGTGAGAGATGTCGCCGCACAATTAAATCATCATCCTCATATTGCCGCTTATTGTGTGGAAGCTGAAAATTTTGAATCGATTCATAATCATTCGGCTTATGCGATTATTGAAAAAGATAAATTATCTCCATGTGGTTCTGTGATAAGTAGCTAGTAATTATTGTTACATTATTTTATTAATGAGGCGTGTAAAATTTTGTTATGGTGCAGTCTAATAAAACGGATTTGGCATATATAAAATCTTGGTATGCAGACAGTGTAGGAGAATTACCTGAACGGGCAAAATGTACCGAATCAATGACGGTCGATGTGGCGGTGATTGGCGGGGGAATGACGGGCTGTAGTGCCGCGTATCATTTGGCACAAGCAGGGCATTCAATCGCCTTGTTAGAAGCGGAGAAAATAGGCTGGGGCGCGTCGGGACGTAATGGCGGACAATTTATTTTTGGTTATGCCTGCGATCCATTTCATTTAATGGAATTAATGGGCGCGGAAATGACACGGCAATTGTGGGATTTATCGTTGGCCGCGGTGCAATTAACCCGCAATTTAATTACCCAGCATCACATTGATTGCGATTTGACGAATGGCATGGCACATGTCGCCATTAAACCTAGACATGAATTAACGTTGAAAAAATGGCATGATTTGTTTGTTAAAAATTATGCTTATTCCAGTATGCAATGGTTGGATCAATCTAACTTGCGCGATTTATTAGCCAGCACGCGTTATTTAAGTGCTTTATACGACGCGAATAGTGGGCATTTGCATCCATTAAAATATACTTTGGGTTTAGCTCGCGCCGCAGAGCAAAAAGGCGTGTTAATTTTTGAGCATTCTCCCGTCGCAAATATTAAACGCGGGCAGTTAATAACCTTACAATTAGCCAACGGCGCACAAGTGCATTGTCGCCAATTGGTTTTAGCGGGAAATGCTTATTTATCGCAGGTATTAATGCCTGAAATAAATGCGAAAATAATGCCTGTTGGAACTTATATTATTGCCACTAAACCCTTACCGAATGCCACTGCATTAATTCGCAATAATATGGCCATTGCGGATATGAATTTTGTGTTAGATTATTTTCGTTTAACGCCAGATCATCGTTTATTATTCGGTGGATTGGCGAGTTATTCGACTGCGCCGCCGTCTAATGTGGCTACTGTATTATTGAAACAAATGAAAGCGGTTTTTCCCAGTTTACACAATTTGTCACTCAATGATATTACGCATTGTTGGGGCGGCAATGTCGCCGTGACCTTAAACCGTATGCCGCACGTAGGACGAATTGACGACAATATTTATTTTGCGCAAGGTTTTTCGGGGCATGGCGTGGCCTTGACGGGATTAACAGGGCAAGTGATGGCTGAGGCGATTTCGGGGACGCTGGGGCGATTTGATTTGTTTTCGCAGGTGCCACATCAACCGTTTCCCGGCGGGAGACGTTTACGTTTACCTGCGATTATGTTGGGCAATTTGTTTTACCGTTTACGCGATTACTTTTAACCCCACCAATCGCGTGGACAATTTCCACCCGATCCCCCGCGTGTAATTCTCGTAATTCGTATTCGCTGCGGGGGACGATGTTGAGGTTGATTTCTACGGCAAGTCGCTTATTTTGCAGCGAAAGTTGTTGTAAAAGTAAGGATAGCGTACAAGAGCTTGGGATTTATTTGTGTTTTTCATTAGCAAACGAATCGTTAGATTTGGGATAATTTTATTCATATCACTACTTGGCTAGGACTAGCAAGTTTTAATCGTAAAAACAGTCTTTTATTTCCCCTATTCCCGCAAAAAACCCAATTCAAAAACCAAGGGTTGCAATTTCAGCGTTAATTCTTTATAAACCCGTTCAAATTCGCTGAAATCAATAGGGAAATAATCACCGCTTTCATTGCGTTTTTTTAAGGCGTTACGAATTTGATACCAGCCGACATCAGGGCGATTTAATTTTAATTCTTCGCGCACGCGATAATTGTCTCTAGCAGAAAAATAAGCCTGCCATAATAATCGACCTGCATTTAAAACGGCTTTGGCTTCTTTAGACAGTTTCTTTTTCTTGAGATACTGCACCATAAAATCAGATTCAAAACGATCTGGCGCGCCGATTTCTTCTTCAGAATAAGGAATAAAATGATTAACAATACTCCATTTTTTCCCGTTCCATTCTAAATCATTGGCACTGGCGGTTAAATTGCTGCCATTAAATAGCATCCAAATTAAACAATCATGCTTAAATTCGTCGGTTAATTCGCCAGTGGGTTGTAAGAATTGATCGCGGTCATTTATCCAAGTGGGTTTAATTAAACGACGCACGGAGAAAATGATCGCGGCTTGCCAAAGGTTTTCGGGAGTGATGTAAAAACCATCACCTTGACCATAGGGAGATGAAAACAAAACTGTTTGTTGATTAGCGTGTTGCAAATCATTTTTGCCGCAGTACATGTAGGCAATAGCATTATCAGACCATGAATCTACACGCGGTGCAGAGGTTGCGGGTGTGATAGCATTTTTTAATGGTAAAACAGATTGATTATTTCTTTTTGGACGCTTTAACCAAACATTTAAATAGCTTTCATTGGGTAAATTATAAAATTTTTTCTCACCAATTGGCTGCGTTTTTTTATCAAAAATCTCCACTGTAATTTCTGTGATGGGTGTTTTTTCTTGGCATTTTGATTAGTTTTCCAAACTAAAAACCCAATGGGAAAATCTCCTTTTAAACCATCAAAAACTTTACTATGAACAATAAAGCCACCTAAATATTCTGCATTCCAGATTTGTCTAAATTTCTCAAAATTTGGCGCATTAATATATTTTAACTTGCTAAATATATACCAAAATTAAGTCATTCATAAAATTTTTCTGTCAGAATCAGAATTTACAGAATTTTAGGATTTTCAGAATTAAAGAATAAAAAATCTATTGAAAATAAACGACTTGCAAGAGTCAATTTTGAAAATTCTTGTGTCTGTAAATTCTGATTCTGACAAAATAAGGATTCTACGAACCCTATCTTTTTGGTATAGCAATTGTTGCTGTGGGCATTTCCTGAGCAATACGCACTATGAATTGCATAAATAATTCACTACTAGCTTTACCATAACTATCCATTGCAGTTGTCGAAAATTTATTTTTTGTAACGCCTGCTTTATTGCCGCTGTCTGATCCCGTACCAACTTCTGCATAAGGCGGATTCATTAACACTAAAATCTTTTTCCCTTCTCGAATCGCTTGGCGCAAACTTTCGGGGATTTTATTGGTCAGAGAATAATCAATTTTACCGTCATCAGTAATGTCATCATTCAAATAATCATATTGAAAACGATAAGCCGCCGCACAGGTTTTTGTGGCGCGCATCACATCTATATCCGCTTGATCTAAAGTACTCATGTATAAATTACGCGGATTAGAATGTTTCACTTCCAAATTTCCCACGCCACAACACATATCCCAGACAATATAATTCTTTTGCCAATTTTTACCCAACACTTCCGTTAATTTATTATAAGCCGCATCAACCACTGCTAATGGCGTATAAAACGCACCTTTAAAGCTGCGTTCATCCAAAGGAATTAAACTATCACGGCGTTCTAATAAATAATTGCGATATTCGCTGTGAGGGGGTTTGTGATAAATCGCCCAGAATCGACGATAACCTTCTTTATTCGCCAATTCATAAAGTTTTCCATTTAAAGAAAACACAGGCGCATTATTTTTATGCAATAATTCAGCGGGCAAATGTTCATGTGTAGATAGTGTGCCATCGTGCATAATATCGGCAAAAAATAACAAGGCATAATCTTCTTCATTAACCCCAATAATTTCCCGCCCAATCATTGCCACCCATTTATCAAAAACCTGTTTTAAATTATCGGGCGTAATTTGAGCGCGAATAATTTCGCCCGTTTGAATCGCTTGCTTAACGGCTTGAATAAATTCTTGTTCATGACTAGAAATTTTAAACGAGACAAAATAAGCCCCAATATAAGCCGATACTTCGTCTAAAGCTTCTTTAGGGTATTGACTGGCCGATTTTCCCCATTTAATGCTTTTATTTTTTAACAAAGGCAAGACATCAGCGGTTTTCATTAAGGCCGCTTTTTCCGTATCAATTACCGCTAAAAAAGGCGGAATAATTTCCCCTTTATTTAACGCATCTTGTACATAATGCAATAATTGCGTGAACATCGCATAACTGGAAATTTTCCCGCCTTCTTTGGCTTCAAACCAAATCTCATCCGTGCGAATATCAATTAAACCTTTGGTATAGCTTTTTAAGCCCAGAGCTTTAATGTAAATATCTTTGACATCTTCTTCACTGCGGGCGTGTTGTAATTTTTCGTAGAGGGTTGACATAGTAGTGATTTAGGTAGAAGGTATGATTTCAACTTAATGATAACGCAATATTCCGCAGAAAACCTCTTCAGCATTTGCTAAATTGTTTCGGAGGTGGGATTTTAAAGATATATTTTTGTTAGATGAATATTATGATCCAACGAATTTAATTTAGAAATATCAGAAGCTCTACGACAATTACGGATTAATCTTGAAAACATTGAATGTTTGTTACAAAACCAGTGCATTATTCATTTCCACCCCAATTGGTTGCGCGCCCATTACCATTTCTCATCCCAAAATAAGAAATCGGGATGTCTCTCTTTTGGTTCATGGTCACGCCGAATATAAGAAAGCACTGGCGAGTCTGTTGTAGTCATTTTCAATCACGGATAGGGATGCTTACGCGATTACTTTTAACCCCCACCAATTGCGTGGACAATTTCCACCCGATCCCCCGCGTGTAATTCTCGTAATTCGTATTCACTGCGGGGGACGATGTTGAGGTTGATTTCTACGGCAAGTCGTTTATTTTGCAGCGAAAGTTGTTGCAAAAGTAAGGACAGCGTACAAGGGCTTGGGATTTGATGTGGTTGGCCGTTTAAAAGTATTTCCATAAGTATTCCTAGTTGACAAAAGAGGTTAGTATTAGTATAATTCTGGGTCTTATTGTTCAGTTCTCCTCCTTATGCGGGTGTAGTTCAATGGTAGAACTTCAGCTTCCCAAGCTGATAGCGTGGGTTCGATTCCCATCACCCGCTCCAAGACTTAGCTTACCCTCATTATATCTTGTTGCAAATTTGTTGCAATTTCTCAGTTTTCCCTCAGTTTTCCTTTTTTCTTGATAAAGAAATCTATTTAAGTAAATGCGTCGCCAAAAAAACGCAATGAGTATCAAATAACACATTAACGGCATCGCCTTGTTTTAAATTAAATTGTTTAATGGTATCGTGTGATATAGGTAAACTAATTTTACCCCAATTATTCTGATCCACACTTACCATAACCTGCGCAGATGCCTGACAATAAGAAATTTCAATTATCTCACCACTAAAACAATTATGTGGGTAAATGCCAAAAGAAACATTTTTAGGCAATAAAACCAGTGACGTTATTGGAATAAGAGCAACAATAGGTTTTTCTTTTTCCAAAATTAACGGATTCAAAGCCGTTTTATTAAGTGTCACTGTTAATAAATTTTGCGCACTGACATCAAGATAAATCACCCACTCAGATTCATTTTCTGACCAATTCTGAATAATTCCTTCAAATCGACAATATTCGTTTCTATTCTCAACAGAGAATGTTGCCAAAAATCGATTTTCCAATGCCATCAAACGCGATTCTAATGTGGTTAAATAATGTCGATGTTCTTGTTCTAATTGCGCCCATTCTTCTAGTAATGCCATAGCAAATGGCGTAAGTTCTGTGCCACCTTTTTCTTTACCGCCGCGAGCGCGACAGACTAAAGGAGTAGGAGATAATTGATTCATTTTCTCTATCATATCCCAAGCAGATTTATAGGGAAATCCTAAGGCTTGGGCAGCTTTGGATAATGAACCATATTCATGTATCTTTTTTAGCAATTCAAATCGTTTTGGGCCTAAAAAATTTTTTCCCTCACGATGTAACCACATCATACTCAATATTTTCATGACTCAATGCTCCACTCATTCCAGAATAATAAACCATTTTAGCTCAATTTAGCGATTGAAATTTTATCATTATCCTTACAGAATAACCTATCATTTTTACAAGCGATTAATAACGGTATTCATCATGCGATTGAAACGAAATTATTTAATTTTTTTGACTTTATTTGGTATTTTAGCTTTGGCTTCAAGTGCCTGTGGCAAACGAGACAGTTTACATCCCACCCAGATTCGCGTGGCAAAATCGGTGGATGAGAACGTCTGCGCACAAGTAGGACATGTCAGTGGGGCAGCTCCCGCAGATGTCAAACAACGCGAAGGAATGCGACGAGCATTGGACGAAGCCTTGTATCAAGCCGAAATTTTAAACGCCTCCCATATTGTAGTCGAAACACACCGCTATTCGAGTACAGAAGGCACTTATGTCACGGCTTGGGCGTATCGCTGTTGACACATAAGGAAAATACAAATATTGGTCGGAATGAATCAGTGTTTCATGCAAATAATACAGGGCGCAATCCTCTCCCTGCGCCCCTTTTTACCCTCCTCACCCCAACATCCGCAACCCCGGCGGCAAACTTTCCCCAATGACTTGTTGTTGATCTGAATCGGCTAGATGGGTCATTTCTTGTACCATATTGCGCCAGGATTCGGGCGCATTTACCTGATCTAAATGGGTGATGATTTGCGTGCGTAAAGACTCGTGAATATCTCGTGCGCGATCTCCTGTTAAACGGGATAATAAAACGGCTGTAAAAGCAATATTGGGCTGTTTTTTCCAATTCAATTTTAATAAACGTATTAACCAATTTTCCACCACTTCCACCGCAATAATACTATGCGCACTGCCATGCACAGGAGATCGGCTGCCTAATCGACCTAAACACCAAAATAAATAATCCTGCGATAATCCCGTTTCAATCATAGACAATAATAACTCTCCAATAACTTTTTTATCTTCCGTATTAATCGATTCTAATACCGCAAATAAACGCATCATCGATTCATAACCACGGCGTTTTAATAAATCGACTTGCTTTTTACTGGCCGATTTAGGCAAGGGCAACAACCACGGTAATAATTCATGGGCAATTTGCTGTTGTGCTTCAGCAGGGAGTCCGCCGGCCACCCGTCGCCACAGCGTCCACCATTCCATCCACACCGCGGCTTGCGTGGCATATTGCACCCCTTGCGCATACAACGGCCACAACTGCTCCATACGCCAATCGTCTAAAGGATAACCCAACCCCGGCCGCAAACAATAACCCACTAAATTAAACCAAATTCGCTCATGTTCTTCCGAGCGGCGACGACGATTCATTACCGACAACAATACCCCAGCTAATTCCCGTAATAAAGGCACTTCCCAATCAGTTCTTTTACCCAAACATTTTTCTAATTCAATGCGTAAATTTTTAATATTAAATTTAGCCGCATTCACATTGGCAGAACCGTAAAATAATTCAATATGATGAATCGCCTCATTCAAACGCGGATGACTGGCACGGTTAAAATCACGACTTGTCCATTCATTCATGCCTGATCGCAATTGAAATTCTAATTGCCATTGTTGCGCATTTAAACCTTGAGAAACACAAGACAATGACAGCGTTCCCACTTCAGTCAATACTGCTTGCAATTGCACAGGAATTTCTACGGTTTTTATACCGCGTTTATCTTGCGCCGAAAAAACCGACACCAACGGCGGCAAAGTGTGAAAATCCACCGCATCCACCGACACCACTTCACCCGCTTGATACGCCTGATCATCGTTAGCAGATACCAGATGAAAACGCACCGGCCGCCCTACAGATAAAGCAAATTGCCGATCTGCCAAATGTAATATTTTACCTGCTTCCGTGCCTTTGGGTAAGACACAAACTGCTTGCGGCGTTAAAGCCGTATCCACGGCATTGGCGACTAACAGAAAATAACTCCGTGCCGAACCACCTTGAATAGATGTATTCAACCCTTCTCGTGCCAGCGCATACGCCACCGCACCCCGTGCCACAGCAAGATCAGGCAAGGCATTGTCTAACACCCGCACCGTCGCACCGCGCCAATTTTGTAAAACATCAACAAGCCGTTGCCGCGTCAACTCACTACGAAACACGCCACCATTTAACAATATCGCATCGGGTAAACTCGGATTATCCGCTTCTTGTTCTACACCTAATGCCTCACTCGCCGCTCGCTGATGCGCCCGCAAAAATGCCGACACATGCCGACTGATCGCCGCATCCGCCGCATAAGGCAAACCAAATTCGACTAAACCCGTGCGCCGTCGCAACGGCAATTCATCCCAAGCGGCCAAAGGAAAAAACCCATTTAATACCGCATCTTGCACTTCAGAACGAGTAAATGTCACCCGCTGCGCATTCGCCACCAAACGACTGCCCCCACCCAAAATCGTCACTGTGGCCGAATCGGGCGCATTTTCGGCTAATAATCGTTCTTTAGCGATTCTACATTGTTGAATTAACTGCGATAATTGCGCGGGGGACAAGGCACGCGCTTGATCGGGACGCAATCGCTGTTCAGCCCAATGTGCCAGCAGCAAATCCATATTGTCCCCACCTAACATTAAATGCTCACCCACGGCAATTCGCGTTAAAATAGGCGTATTTTCCTGCCAATCGATGCGAATTAACGTTAAATCCGTCGTTCCCCCCCCCACATCGCATACTAAAAGCAGGCGACAACCTTGTAATTGCGTGGCCAATTGCGTTTGATAGCGTGCCAACCAGTCATAACAGGCCGCTTGTGGCTCTTCTAACAAGAAAATCGACGGTAAACCCGCCAATTTTGCCGCCATCACCGTCAATTCGCGGGCGATTTCGTCAAAAGACGCAGGCACAGTTAAAACCACCGTCTGCTGTTCCAACGGCGCATCAGGAAAACGTCGCGCCCACGCCGCACGTATATACGCTAGATAACTGGCACTGGCGTGTAAGGGAGAAATACCAGAAATTTCAGTGACATGCCCCCACGGTAAAATGGCGGCGGTACGATCCACGCCCGCGTGTGACAGCCAACTTTTGGCACTGCTCACCAATCGCCCCGACACCTGCGATCCCAAATATTGAGCGTATTCGCCAAATATCGCCGGCGGCAACTCCGCTAATAAAGACGACACCGGCCACGGCAATTGGGTTGCCGTTTCGTGTAATTCGCCTGTGGCATAATGATAACGGCACGAGGGCAAACTCGGCCGCGCTGCCCATTCGCCCGCGGCCACCCATTGTTCAATGTCAAATAATTGTATTTCTTTATTCGGCAAACGACAATACGCCACAACGGTTTGCGTTGTGCCTAAATCAATACCCACTAAAAAATTTGACATAGTCCATTATCCATTGTCTTAAAAATCATTAAGCTGTCTATTATCAACTTAATAACCGCGTTCAATAATATATTTTGCAATCCAACGTAAAGGATCAGCCCGTTGATCGAATTCGCTTAAACTGGCTAACGCATTTTTAACCAATTGTTCTGCCATTAAGCGTGATTCTTCTAATCCCACAATAGACGGATAAGTGGGTTTATGATTGGCTTGATCTGCGCCTTGCATTTTGCCTAAAATTTCCGTACTCACCGACACATCTAAAATGTCATCTTGAATTTGAAACGCCAAGCCAATACATTTCGCATAATAATCTAAAGCGGCTAATGCACTTTCGCTCATTTCAGGCACCGTTAATGCGCCCAATTGCACACTGGCACGAATTAACGCGCCTGTTTTATGAATGTGCATATTTTCCAATTCAGCCAGATTTAACACCTGTCCCGTCGCGGCCATATCAATCGCCTGCCCCCCCACCATGCCCCGCGAACCACTGGCTTGTGCCAAAATCGCAATCATACGCAAACGCGCCGAGAGATCAATGCTTGACAAGTCACTTGTCGGCGCGCTTAAAACGTAGAACGCTAAAGTCTGCAACGCATCGCCCGCTAAAATCGCGGTGGCTTCATCAAATGCCTTATGACACGTGGGTTTACCGCGCCGCAAATCGTCGTCATCCATCGCAGGCAAATCATCATGAATCAAGGAATAAGCATGAATCAATTCCACCGCTACTGCGGGAATATCTAAAATTTCTGGTTTAATATCAAAGGCTTGTCCCGTTAAATAGACCAATAAGGGACGAATACGTTTGCCCCCATTTAATACCGAATAACGCATGGCTTGATGTAAACGGTCAGGTTGTGTCTGTTCGCTGGGCAAGTGGCGGTCTAAGGCACAATGCGCCCGTTGTTGGTAAAATCGCATCAATTCTTTTAATGACATGGTAGTAAAGCCGTTGAGAAACAATAAAATGGCAAAAGAAACGCGGATTTTATAATTTCGCGCTGTGAAATGGGTGTAATTTTGCTAAAATAACGACACAAGAGTTGGACTGAGGCACAAAAAAGCCGACTGTCCAAAAAACGCCTTCATTCAAGCCGAATTTTATAACACGTTATGAGTTTATTTCAACGTTTATTATTGTTATTTATTGTGGTGCCAATTGTTGAGATTTACCTATTGATTAGTGTGGGTAAAGTGATTGGTGGATTGCCGACGATTGGGCTGGTTATTTTAACTGCGGTGTTAGGGGCTTATTTATTGCGCATTCAAGGTTTAGCCACCGTGCGCAAATTGCAGCGACAATTAGAAGCAGGACAAAATCCAGAGGACTCTTTATTAGAGGGTATTTTATTGTTAGTGGGTGGGGTTTTATTATTAACGCCGGGGTTTTTTACCGATGCGTTGGGACTTTTTTGTTTATTGCCTAGCACGCGGATTTTTTTAGTGCGCCAATTAAAACGTCAAATTGGAGCAAATTCTGAATTCAATACCGCCAAAGTTTATCCTCACTCCACCCAAAATAAATCCCATGAAGTGATTGAAGGGGATTATCGTCGAGAAAAAGATTAATTTTTCTCTGAATCTGAATCAGAATACTATTTTTAGGTCATCGCTTGTTTTGCCCGGTCTATTTCTGTGTTTGCTCGGTCTTTTCTGCGGGAAAAATTTTTTAGTAAAAATGTAGATAATTCAAATGGTTATTTGAAATATTTAATATTTTGCTTAAATTCCATTTTTTTGCCATAGTTTGCCCTGACATTCGCAGAAACTCAGCTTAGAATTGCCCGCCTCATGGGATTTAATGCCCGCGCTTTATGGAAAAATCAAAGAAACAGAAACTGATGATGATGGCAAATTTATTGCCGTCTTTTTTGTGCCTTAATACCGCTATTTCGATTTTTTAAACAACATTTTATTCTTAAACAAGATAGCTATATTACATTAAGGAGCGCAGGACTTTGGGTTGGTCGGCTAAAAATCGCCAACGCGCTATCCCATCAAGCCAATAGAGAATTAATTTCTAATAACTTGATTTTTCTGCAAAAAAATATGAAAAGTATAACCACAGAAACGCTTAAACCCTCACCCATGATATTAAGTCTCTTAAATTTCATGGGCTTAGGCTTATTAACGGGAGTCACTTCCGCGTTATTACTCGCGCTTATTGTATTGCTTTTGACCGCAGCGGGTCAAGGTTAAAACAGTCGCTGTCGGGTGGGCATTGCCCGCCCGATTTACTTTAAACGCCAATAAATAATTTCACCGTTTTCTAAACGATAACCGATATGCACGGTTTTAAAATGACTTATTTTCGGTAAATCAAATTCGATAGTCAGCGGTAATTGTTCAAATGACATCGCCGCCGTTAATTCAGCCGTATCAACAGCGATCAGGTACCAATCATGACCATCAAAAGTATAAGCCTTGTCTGTTCTATCAACGGCAGAAAAAACAATGTCTCCACGTTGACCCCGATGCGCTTCAGAAACGGTTAATTGTACCCAATTAGAAAGGCGTTTTAAACAACTGTCTGAACGTGATGAGGTGAATAAAGAATAAGCATATTCTTTTCCTTCTCCACAGCTTAAATCCCGCGCAAAACGCACCCCCACCCCAATCACCACGCTGGGATCAAGTACCACGTTATCTCCCAGAATAACATGAGATAATTGGGTTTTTGGCAACACGGTGAGACCTTGTAATAAGGCAGGCGCAACCGGATCGCCTTGAATCACACCGCTTAAATAACCCCCCATTAATAGGCTATTGGGTTCAAAATGAACATCCGTAATTAATGCGGCCACGCGGCTGTTATTTTGAATGAATCCACCTAAATATCCTCCTTGTATCCGTTTGCCCACAAATTCTGCATCTCGGATGATGCCAGAATTCACAATTGTCCCTGATAATTTTCCGCCAATTAATAAGGCTGTTTCTGTTAATTGGGCGTTAATTAACCAACCGTTATTTTCTACTGGCGTACTGAATATCACATCGGCTACGGTTGTTGTTTTGGTGATTAAATCCGTGTGAATATTTTGCCAATACGCGTTACAAGAAATTTTTTGAACGGGCTGTGATTTACACACAGGGAGAGTTTGCACGATGTGTTTTGGCGTAGAAACTTCTGGAATGACCGTTTCTGGGATTTCTGGCGTAGAAACTTCTGGAATGACCATTTCTGGGATTTCTGGCGTAGAAACCTCTGGAATGACCATTTCTGGGATTTCTGGCGTAGAAATCTCTGGAATGACCATTTCTGGGATTTCTGGCGTAGAAATCTCTGGAATCACAGGATTTTCTTCAGAAACAGTGGGCAATGACTCTTCTTCTGTGACAACAGGCTCCGTCACCACTGGCGGAATAAATGGAGGCGGTTCTGTTTCAACAGGCAAGGCCGGAACAGTCGAAATTCCCGATTCTTCCGCCAAGGAAGGTTGTCTTTTATCCGTATCAAGCCCAACAGGTATACTGGGTTGAACCGTTGGTGGTAATTCGACGGGTGGCGGATTGGGCGTTGGACTTGGATGAATCACTTGACAAGCGGCGGTATGGGCTTGTGCTGTGATTTCGGTCGAATCACCGTCATCATTTGTGGCTTTAACGACATAATGATAAGTAGTATCACAAATTAAATCAGTGTGACGGTAATGGGTTAGATTGGCTGGTGTGGTATCGATCCAAGTTCCCCATTGATTTTCAAGAATAAATCCAGTTTCATTCTCACTTTGATCCGTCCAACTTAAATCAATTTGAGTCGCAGAAATCGCCGTAGCCACCAAATTCGTAGGCGCAACAGGTCTCAAATCCACCGGAATGGGCGGTGGAGGCGGCGGTAAAACAGGACAAGGCCAAGTGGTCGCACTGGCCGTGATTTCCTCTGAATCGCCATGGGCATTGCTGGCTTTAATCACGTAGTCATAGGTAGTGCCACAGCTTAAATCAGTATGACTATAAGTTTCTTCATCAGCATCAACCTGATAAATCAGCGAACCTGTCGCATTTTCTACCTTAAAACCCTCTTCATTATCACTGGTATCCGTCCAACTTAGATCGATTTGCTCAGGTGATATTGCATTAGCGGTCAATTCTTCCGGTGCAGACGGTGAACAAGGCAATGTTGTCGCACTGACTGCTACGGCGATGGAATTCCCTCCAATATTAGTGGCTTTAATCACGTAATCATAAGTTGTATCGCATTTTAAATCAGAATGTTCATAACGGGTGTCCATTCTCGCTGTAGTATGAATCAGGGTTGCGTCGGGACTTTCAATTTTAAATCCCGTTTGAACCCGATTGGCTTTGTTTATTTTCCAAGTGAGAGCGATTTGTGTACTTGAAATTGCTATGGCTTGCACAGTTTCGGGTGCAGGGGGAGGTGGCATATACAGTTTGGCGTTGGAAAAACCCACGCCCTCACTCCAATCACATCGGTAATATCCACCGCCGCCCGTGTGTTTAAAGTAATGCGTTCCGTATGTTAAATCCTGAGTCGGCGACTCAGCACAGGTCATATCAAATGAGTCAGCGCATTTTTTGGCAATAGTGGACGAGATAAATGTATTATTTTCTGTGTGATGTGTTTGTTCAGACACTACCTCATCGCCGGAAAAACAAGCACAAGTTGAGGTTTGATTGTCCACATCGGTGTAAACACGAGCGGATTGACAAAGACTGAGCGCGGCAAAACTCGTGTGTGACAAAATTAAGCCAGTTAAGGCGACACTGGATAAAGAAAGTATTTTTTTGGTGTTGGTTTGTTGTGGTAATAACTTGGTTCTATTTTTCATGATGCGTTATTTCTCAAGTGAGCTAGATCGTGTGCCTAGTGCATCGCAAAAAAAGACCCAGTGATGATCCTGACTTGAATTCCTATTATGGCAACCCAGAAAAATCATACTGTTTACATCAGTTATTACAAAAAACGCGATTTATTTGAATCGTAAGTTTTTACAAAAAATGTCATTAATGTGACATCAATGTGACATTCAAATCTTAAATAAGCATTAAATTTGTGTTAAAAAAACTTATTATTTCTATTTTTTATGATTGAAATATAAAAATAAACTTACTAAACAATAGTCTATGAGTGATACTTTTATGAAAAATGAGAAATGATAACAAGTCATTTTATAAATTAATTAGACTAACATTAAGGTAAAAAAATCAATTTATTTATAGGAAAAATTAAACATGTCAAAGAATACTTATTACAAATGATATGAATGATACGACCATTTTTTACAATCGCTTGGGATTGGCAACGGGGAGATTTCATTCGCTTTTCCTCTTTATCTCTATGAAAAAGGGGGGTTATATCATTTATCACGATCCAGAGGGGAATACCAAAATAGGGCTTGACAGCTTATTTTCGCGGGGGTAGATTTGCCTTCTGATTGGGACGTATTTTAAGTGCCTATCCCCTAAGTAATAAGGAAAAACATCTCGTTCCCACATGCCATGTGGGAACGCAGTCACGACGTGCCACGTCGAGAGTATAAACAAGGACAAAAACAGTGGGACGCAGCCGCTACAAAATTTATGACCAACAAGTCCCCCACTTTCTCACCTGCACCGTCAACGAATGGATACCCCTATTCACACGTCCCGTTACCACTCAAATTATCTTAGATTCATTGCGTTACCACCAGCGACATCAAAACCTACGACTATATGCTTATGTCATTTTAGAAAACCATTTGCACTGTATTATGCAAGCAGAGAATCTCGGCAAAATCATAAACAGCTTTAAAGCCCATACAGCAAGAGCTTTAATTGATTGTTTAAAACAACAACAAGCCAATAAAATCTTACAAAAATTAGCCTTTCACAAACGATTACACAAAAAAGACAGAGATTATCAAGTTTGGGAAGAAGGAAGTCATCCTCAACTCATTGAAAACGAAGCAATCTTGCGGCAAAAAATAGACTATATTCATTATAATCCAGTGAAACGTGGTTATGTAGATAATCCCACTGACTGGCGATATTCTAGTGCAAGAAATTATGCAAATAGGGAAGGCTTGATTCCTGTTTATACAGAATGGTGTTGATTCATGACGCGGCGCGTCTGGACTGCATTCCCACATGGCATGTGGGAACGAGGGGAAAGGGCTTTTTTACTTTTGTAACCCTTTAATAATATTGTATAAAGCTAATCTGTATTTGGGATCAAGATTTTGGAGTAATTTTAGTAGCTCCTCATCTGTAATTGGTTCATTTTTCTCGATTTCCACTCCGAATAGCAAAAACGCAGGTTCAACCCCTAATGTTTGTGCTACTTTCAGAGTATTTTCCATTGTAATAGCTCCCCCCTTTTCCCATTTGTAAACCGCTTGGACTTTCAAGCCTACGGCTTCGGCTAATTTGGCTGCGCTGATGCCTTTTTGTTGCATTAGCCCTTTTAATCGTTCTGCAAATGAACTCATGTTTTTTATTTTATCCTTATGGTTGACAAATAATAACTGTTAGTGTACCTTTTTATCCTTTCAGTTTCAATTACAATCTTGTTAAGAGGATATTCCTATGAAATTTGAAAATCTGTATTTTAATAGCGACACAAGCCGAAAAGATCGCAACTCGCTTATTTAAAACCTCCACCCCCCAAAAAATCCTCATCCACCCCCAAATCGTGTAAAATGAGCAGGTCAACTTGAATTTACCTCCACTCGCTCAAGGTTTCTGCTCAACAATGACCACCTCAACCGATACCTTCCATCATACCAATACAGACGACACCCTAGAACCCATCGCCATTATTGGCATGAGTTTACAAGTTCCCGGTGCCGATAATTTAGAACGCTTTTGGCAGAATTTACGCGATGGCGTGGAATCCATTACTTTTTTTGATGATGCCACCTTGCGTGCGGCTGGAATCGATGAAGCCACTTTACAACACCCAAATTACGTCAAAGCCTTTGGCTGGATCGACGGCATAGAACAATTTGATGCCGAATTTTTTAACCTCTCCGCCCGCGAAGCCCAAATATTAGACCCCCAACATCGCCTTTTCTTACAACACGCTTGGCACGTATTAGAACACGCCGGCTATGATCCCCATCACTACGATGGACGCATTGGCATCTACGCCGGCGCAGGCATGAATCACTACTTGCTGCACAACATTTTGCCGAATCCCGATGTGATTAATACGATTGGCGGTTGGTCAGTCGTCATGAGCAATGACAAAGATTTTATTCCGACGCGAGCCGCGTATCAACTTGACTTAATTGGGCCAAGTGCTTGTATTAGCACGGGATGTTCAGCTTCATTGGTGTGCGTGGCGATGGCCGCGCAAACGCTACTCAACAACCAAGCCGATATGATGATCGCTGGCGGCATCACCGTACAACTCACAGAACCCAGTGGCTATTGGTATCAAACAGGCAACATCATGTCGCCTGATGGTCACTGCCGCCCTTTCGACGCGCAATCACAAGGCACGCTGGATGCCAACGGAATTGGATTAGTCTTACTAAAACGCCTCAGCGATGCCATTGCTGATGGTGATACGATTCACGCCTTAATTCGGGGTTTTGCGGTCAACAACGACGGCGCGGACAAAATCGGCTACACCGCGCCCAGTATTGCAGGACAAACCGCTGTCGTCGCCGACGCATTAGAAATGGCCGGCCTCAGCGCAGACCACATCAGTTACATCGAAGCCCACGGCACCGCGACCCCACTGGGCGATCCCATAGAAGTCACCGCTTTAACGCAAGCCTTTCGCCAAAGTACCCAACGCCAGCGTTATTGTGCCTTGGGATCGGTGAAATCGAATGTTGGCCATTTAGACACGGCAGCAGGTGTGGCGGGTTTAATTAAAACCGTTCTCGCATTACAAAATGAAGCCATTCCGACTACATTGCATTATCAACAAGCGAATCCAAAAATTGATTTTGCCCACAGTCCGTTTTACGTCAATGCCAAATTACAACCGTGGCCGCGTCAAGCAGAAAATCCGCGCCGTGCGGGTGTGAGTTCGTTGGGAATTGGGGGAACAAATGCGCATATTATTCTCGAAGAAGCCCCCGCAATTACGCCTGATACAGATGGCGACAACGACACGCCTCGCGTATGGCAACTACTTTGTCTTTCGGCTAAGACCGAAACCGCATTACAACAAGCGACTGAACGCCTCATAGAACACCTGATCGCCCATCCAGAACAGCCACTGGCCGACATGGCTTACACTTTATCTGTATGACGACATCCGTTTGCTTATCGTCGCGTGATACTTTGTCGAGATCACAATGAAGCGGTTCATGCGCTACAAACGCAAAACCCACAACGTGTATTTACGCAGCACGTGACACAAAACACTTCCGTGGCGTTTTTATTTCCCGGCATGGGCGCGGAATACTTGGGCATGGCTAATACCTTATATCAACAAGAGCCGTTATTCCGCGAGGCTGTAGAAGATTGTTTAGTACATTTGCGCCCGTTGGGCATTAATTTGACCGACTTAATCAGCAGTCACAACCCCAGTGATGGATTACAAGGTATTCCTTATCGTCATGCGCCTGTAGCCTTATTTGTTGTGGGTTACGCGCTGGCTAAATTTTGGCAGCGGTGCGGCGTAGAACCTGCGGCCATGTTAGGATACAGCGGTGGCGAATACACGGCAGCGTGTTTAAATTACGTATGTAGTCTTGAAGCCATGTTGACCATCATGGTGATCAGCGGCCAGACCATGGAAACCTTATCCGAAGGGGCATTATTGGCCGTGGCTGCGCCAGAACAGCAAGTCAAAGAACAACTTAACGGAGATTCATTAAGCATCGCGGCGATCAATGGCCCCTTACAATGCGTGGTCGCAGGCACAGTAGAGGCGATTGAAGCATTAAGCACCCGTTTACAACAAGCCAATATCCCCTGCCATCGCGTACCGGGACAGCGGGCGTTCCATTCTTCCTTAGCCGAGCCATTGGCTGCCAGATTACACAGCGCATTTCAAAACGTATCCTTACACGCGCCCCAAACCGCGTGGCTGTCGGGTGTGACAGGGCAATGGATTACGCCGCAAGAAGCCACTGATCCGCGTTATTATGCGGAAAAAATCACCTTAAAACCCGTGCGTTTTGCCGACAGTGTAACTCCGTTATTGAGCGAGCCTGATTTATTATTATTAGAAGTGGGGCCGGGGCAAGTGTTGACTCCTTTGGTGTTGCAACATCCAAAATGGTCACGAGAACAACGGGTTATCGCGTCGCAACTGGATCCGCGCTATGGTCAATCGGAACATGCGGCTTTATTGACGGCTTTGGCGAAATTGTGGTTATCGGGGGTTGACATCGATTGGCAGGGCTTTTTTGCGTTGGAGTCGCGTCGTCGTTTGCCGCTCCCCACGTATCCCTTCCAAACGCAACGCCACTGGATCGATCCCAAGCCATTAACCCCCACTTCTGTCACACAACAGCAGACCAAAAAGAAGACAAACATCAGTGATTGGTTTTACGTACCGACTTGGCAACGGATCGCCTTATCTCCTGCGCCTCTTCCGCCTGCGGACAATGAACGTTGGTTAATTATTGGCAAGGCAAATGTGGCTATTTCTTTGTATAAACAGCTAAAAAGCCGCGGTTGTGCAGTAATTTGGGGGCAATTTGGCACAGAATTTAGCAAAATGAGCGCGGAATGTTATCAAATTGGGCTTGATGATCCCCAATCGTACTTTAAACTGTGTCAAAACATGGCTGAACAGGGCTTTATTCCCACCCATATTGTGCATACAGGCTTAGTGAACAGCCCAAAAGGCGCGGGATTGGCGTATGGTTTTTACAGTGTGTTATACCTCATGCAAGCCCTGACACAACAATGGATAGGCGAAGCCGCACGCCTACATGTGTTGAGTAACACCATGCAATCTGTGCTGGGAACGGAATCGTTAGTGATTGAAAAATCAGCCGTTTTAGGCTTACTCAAAGTGATTCCCCAAGAGTTTAGCCATTTGATTTGTAGTAGTCTTGATCTGGATGGCGAAGGCGCAGATGTGGATTGTATTGCACAAATTCTTGATGAATGCCGCAGCTCTCATTCTCGTCGTACTGTTGCCTTACGTGCGGGACATCGCTGGGAGCAGCACGTGACTGCGGTATCACTTCCTGTTGCACAAAACAGCGAGGGGCTGAAACAAGACGGTGTTTACCTTATCACGGGCGGTTTAGGGCGCATTGGCTTGTTATTAGCAGAATTTTTAGCAGAGCGGGTTCACGCCAAATGTGTGCTATTAAGCCGTAGAACTTTACCTGACTCTTCGCAATGGACTGATTATTTAAGTAAAAATAAACCCGATGATCCCAATTATCAAGTGATCACTCGTTTGCAAAATATTCGATCTTTGGGCGGGGATTACGAATTGATGACAGGAGATGTGGCCGATACGCAAGCCTTACAACAAGCCATTTCTCAAGCTAAACAACGTTTTAAGCGACTTGATGGTGTGTTTCATGCGGCGGGACTGGTGGGAGATGAGTCCATTCGCTTAATTGCCCAAACGGATCGGGATTATTGTGAAAAACATTTTCAAGGTAAATTATACGGTATTTTGGCTTTATCTCAAGTTTTACGTGATGAACCCATTGATTTTGTGATGCTTTTTTCTTCTCTGTCTTCAATATTAGGTGGCTTGGGTTTTGGCGCGTATGCGGCGGGGAACTGCGTTTTAGATGCGGTTGCCCAGCAGTGTGACACAAAAAATCATTGGTTAAGCGTCAATTGGGATGGTTGGGCGTTTGAAACACAAGAACACGACAGCGGCAAAGTCGGTGCCAGTTTAGAAGCCTTAGCCATGCAGTGCCATGAAGGCTTAAAAGCCTTGCAAACGGCTCTTTTATACAAAAATCATCGACAACTGATTGTTTCAACAGGTGATTTAAACTCACGTATTTCACAATGGGTAGAAACGGATACGAGTGACGCGGGCGCGATTTCTTTTGACACGACGGCAAAAAATAATCGCCCGCATTTAATGACCGATTATCACGCGCCACGCGATGACATTGAAGCCAATATGGCGCGATTATGGCAGGGATTATTAGGCATTGATCCAATTGGCATTTATGATAATTTCTTTGAATTGGGTGGCAATTCATTATTAATGACGCAATTGATCACCCATATTCGCAAATCATTCCATATTGAATTGTCATTAACCGATTTATTTAACGCGCCTTTTGTTGCTGATATGGCTGAACAAATTAAAACATTACGCGGAGAAAAGCCTGATCGTTCTCTCGACAATAACGATTGGGAAGAGGGAGAATTATAGAAAAATTCTTCATTATTTCAGGGGGCGCATTGCGTCCCCATTCATAGCGAAATTTAGAATTAACGATCCCCTTCATAAGATTGCGTTGTCGTAAATTCAGGATAGGCTTCAATACCACATTCGGCTATATCAATCCCTTCGCGTTCATCGTGTTCAGACACGCGCAGCCCCACCGCTTTTTTAATTAACCACCAAACCAATAAACTAACGCTAAATACCCATAACATAATGGTTAATAAGCCTAAAAATTGCGTGGTAAAATGAGCCGTCGCGCAAGAAAATGGCACTGCCATAATTCCCCAAATACCTGATACTCCATGCACGGAAATTGCGCCTACGGGATCATCAATTTTTAATTTATCTAAAAGCAATATAGATGAAACAGCACATAAACTGCCCATGCCACCAATAAAAGTCGCCATTAACGGCGAAGGCGTATCAGGACTGGCCGTAATCGCAACCAATCCCGCTAATGCACCATTTAAAATTAACGTTAAATCGGCTTTACCAAATAAAATCCGCGCAAAAAATGTTGCCGTAATAACGCCACCCACTGCGGCCATATTAGTATTAACAATAACGGCCGCAACGGTATTGGCATCCATAATCGATGCAATGGCTAATTGTGAGCCACCATTAAAACCAAACCAACCAAACCATAAAATAATCGTCCCCAATGTCGCTAAAGGTAAATTCGCACCGGGCATGGGGCGGACACGCCCATTCGGCAAATATTTACCCAAACGCGGACCTAAAAGTAACACTCCTGCCAATGCCGCCGTCGCGCCCACCACATGTACCACCGCTGATCCCGCAAAATCAATAAAACCCATTTGTTGTAAAAAACCACCCCCCCAATGCCAAAAACCTTGAATCGGGTAAATAAATCCCGTCATCACCACCGCAAAAAATAAAAATGCCCATAAACTCATGCGTTCAGCCACCGCACCCGATACCACCGACATCGCCGTGGCCACAAAAACCACCTGAAAAAAGAATTCCGCCCGCAAAGAATAAAGCGGCGCATTCTCCCCCCACTAAACACTTGACCCACATCATGTTCATTTCCCAATAAAAAACGTAAAGTCGGCCAAATTTCGCCCTGATAGGCTTCACCGGGAAACATCACGTTATAACCCACTATCATGTAAACAAAACAAGCCAACGCATATAAGGTTACATTTTTAGTCAAAATTTCTACGGTATTTTTAGCCCGCACTAAACCCGCTTCTAACATGGCAAATCCCAACGCCATAAACATCACTAAAATGCCTGCACCCAGCACATATAAAGTGTTCATTGCATATTTTAATTCCACCATTATTAACTCTCCGTATTAATAATAAAATTGTGACTACTATAGCAAAATTAATCGATCATACGACACCTGCTTGTGCTAACATTTGTCTGACTCTGAATTTGACCCAATCCCACCCTTTAGCCTTCAAGCCTACTCACTCAATATGGACAAAGCAGAATCTAACCCCGTCGAAACTGTCGAAAAAACTTCTCCCTGTGATGATCTATGCGCCCATTATCGCTGTGATGCGGGCTTTGATGAAATGTGTCAAAACGGGGATGAAATCCGTCCCTATTGGGAGTATTTAATTCGTTCGTTGAAAATTCTTGGACGCGATGAATTAGAACGTCGCTCACAAGAAGCCCGGCGATTAATGCGTGACAACGGAGTCACTTATAATATTCTCGGTGATCCGCAAGGTTTAGACCGGCCTTGGCAGTTAGACCCTATCCCTTTGCTGATCAACAGTGAAGAATGGGGAGGCATTGAACGAGGTCTGGCACAGCGGGCTGAATTGATGAATCTGCTCTTAGCTGATTTGTACGGAACGCGGCAAGTTTTGCGTAAGGGCTTAATTCCCGTAGAATTAATTGCGACACATCCGGGTTTTTTGCGTCCTTGTGTGGGCATTCAATACCGTAAACGGGATCGTTTACCGCTTTATGCAGCGGATTTGATTCGCACCAGTGATGGTCAATTTTGGGTGTTGGCTGACCGCACGCAAGCCCCAACCGGCGCAGGTTATGCCTTAGAAAATCGTTTGGTGATGTCGCGGATATTACCCAGTTTATTTCGGGATTCGCATGTTCACCGTTTGGCCTTATTTTTTCGCACCTTACGCAATACATTAGCCGCAATGTCAGCGCGGGATGATCATCGTATTGTTGTATTGAGTGCGGGGCCAACCGATGAAAGTTATTTTGAACATGCTTATTTGGCCAAATACTTAGGTTATACCTTAGTGCAAGGCGCGGATTTAACGGTGCGTGATGGCCGGGTGCGTTTAAAAACGTTGGATGGTTTGCAACCGGTGGATGTGATTTTGCGGCGGGTTGATGATTTTATGTGCGATCCGCTGGAGTTGCGTCCAGATTCGTTTCAAGGCGTTGCGGGTTTGGTGCAGGCGATGCGCATGGGGAATGTGTCATTAGCCAATCCGTTGGGCAGTAGTTTGTTGGAAAATCCCGGTTTATTGGCGTATCTCCCGCAATTGGCGCGGCATTTTTTAGGCGAAGATTTACATTTGCCCTCGCCGCAAACGTGGTGGTGTGGAGATCGTCTGTCTTTGCAACATGTGCTGGCGAATATGGATAAATTGGTGATTAAACGCATCGCCCATTTACCCAATAAGCCCGCTGTGCGCGGACGTTTACTCAGCAGCAAGCAACGGGAATTGTTGAGTGAACAAATTAAAGCCCAGCCCACTTGGTTTGTTGGTACGGAAGAAATGACTCGCGCCACTGCTCCCGTATTTGTTAATGGCCGTTTAGAGCCGCGCCAAATGATTTTGCGTAGTTTTTTGGTGTCCAATGAACAAGGTTATGTGGCGATGCCCGGTGGCTTGACGCGGGTGATGTCCTCTGACGAAAGTGCCATGATCACCAGTCAAAGCAGCGGTATTAGTAAAGATACGTGGGTTTTGGCTTCTGAACCAGAACGAGAAGTGACCCTGCTCAATCCCGCCAGTGAAGCCCGTGTGGTGTTTGAATCACAAGGAGAATTGCCCAGCCGCGTGGCGGAGAATTTATTTTGGTTGGGACGCTATGCCGAGCGGGCAGAGGGAACAATTCGCTTATTGCGTGCCGTGTTGTTATCGTTATCAGAACCTTATGATTTTCCTGCAGCGCAAAATCACGCTTGTTTGCATACTTTATTGCGTGCCGTGACGTATTTGACGGAAACTTACCCCGGCTTTATCGGTGATGAAACTCAGCTAAAAAATCCAGAAACTGAATTACTCTCCGTTTTCCTAGATAAAAATCGTTTAGGCAGTTTGTCTTCGACGTTACAGGCGTTGTTAAATGCGGCTTATTCGGTGCGGGAGCGGGTGTCTCCTGATATGTGGCGCGTGATTAATAATATTCATGAGGAATTGTCCGCGTTGCAACGGGAAACGTCGTTGCAATTGAGTGATGTTTTACAGGAATTAGATAATTTAATTATTTCGCTGGCTGCATTTTCGGGCATGAGCGTGGAAAGCATGACGCATGAGCAAGGATGGCGATTTTTAATGTTAGGGCGTGCGTTGGAGCGCAGCCATTACACCACCAATTTATTACGCGCCACCTTATCCACGGTGAATAGTGATGAATCGACGTTATTAGAGCATTTATTAAATATCACGGATAGTTTATTAACTTATCGGCGGCGTTATCGTTCGCATTTACAAGTGAATGCCACTTTAGAATTATTATTGCAAAGCGAATTTAATCCGCGTTCTATTGGTTTTAATTTAAAACGGTTGCGCGAATATATTAAAACGCTGCATCGAGAAGAGGAAAATCCTTATCACTATGCGGAAGGTCGCTTGATTTTGGAGGCCTTGACACAAGTTCGTTTAAGTGTTGTCGATGTGTTGGCCAAACCTTCGGAAGATCAATTTCGACGCGATTTGGATCAATTATTGGTGCGTTTGGGGCGTTTATTACCGGGTTTATCCGATGCCATTACGAACAGTTACTTTAGCCATGCGGAGCAACCGCGTCAATTAGTCGGCTTGGCCGCAGAGGTCAGTACGGAAGAAGCAGAAGAAATTTAAAACCTCAGTTCCATTAAGGAGAATGTCATGTTAAACAAATTAAGAAAAACCAGTAGTTATTTAAGTGCGGTTATTTTCTTAGGCAGTTGGACTTTTCCCGTGTATGCTGCGGATGTTAACTTGATTGTGACGGGAATCACGCAAATGACAGGACAAGTACGAGCCGCGTTATTCGACAAAGCAGAGTCATTTCCCAATCGCCTCACCGACAGCGTACAACGACAAGCCGTAGCAGTGACGACGGGCGAGGCGGCTTTAACATTTAGTGGTGTTGTTGCGGGGACTTATGCGATTGCTGTTTTTCATGATGCCAATAATAACGGTGTATTAGATCGGAATTTTGCGGGCATTCCTACTGAGTTGTATGGTTTTAGCAACAATGCCCGCTCTACGTTGGGTTCACCACGGTTTGCGCAAGCGGCGTTTACCGTGGAAGAAGAGAATGTGGAAGTAGAGATTGACGTAAAATAAAAGACGTTGGCGTGATTATTTGCCTTTAACGTGTTTCATTAAACGCTTACGCCGTCTCATTTGACGAGGAGTGAGCATATTTTTACGCCCTGCGAAGGGGTTTTCGCCTTGTTTCACTTCTAAACGCAATGGCGTACCTTCGAGTTTAAACGTGTCTCGAATGACATTAAGCAAATAACGTTGATAAGCGTCTGGCATGGCATTGACTTGGTTGCCATGAACGACAAAAGTCGGGGGAAAAGTACCGCTTTGGTGCATAAATCGCGGTTTAATACGTCGCCCCCGCACCAATGGCGGCGGATGCGCTATCACCGCTTGTTCTAACAATTGATTTAAGCGTGAAGTGGCAATTTGTTCACTGGCCGATTGCCACGCCCGATTCACCGACTCGAATAATAAGCCCACACCACTGCCATGCAGCGCGGAAATAAAATGAATTTTCGCAAAATCAATAAAATGCAGTTTACGACTAAGTCCATGACGCACTTGTTCGCGTTGGTAAGGAGTCAAACCGTCCCACTTGTTCACCGCAATCACTAAACCACAACCCGCTTCAACCACTTCGCTTAATAAATTGGCATCCTGATCCGTAATGCCTTCTTGTGCGTCGATCAGTAAAACCACCACATCGGCATCTTCAATCGCCTGTAAGGTTTTGACAATACTGAATTTTTCAATGGTCTCATGTACTCTGGCACGTCGCCGCACTCCCGCAGTGTCGATCAAGGTGTAATTTTGTCCATCACGGGTTAATGGGACATAGATGCTGTCACGAGTGGTACCGGGTTGATCGTAAGTGATCACCCGCTCATAACCAAGTAGGCGATTGACCAGCGTGGATTTACCCACATTCGGCCGTCCCACAATGGCTAAATGAATACTGTCTGTATCCTCATCAAACACCGCCGCAGCCGGTAATGGGCGATCTTCTAAACCATCATCGGGTAAATCTTTTAAAATCGTTTCGATCAAATCTTGTACGCCATGACGGTGCGTAGCTGAAATGGCAAAGACCGAAGCAAAACCCAATTCATAAAATTCCGCACTGGCCGTGGCATTGTTCAAATATTCGGTTTTATTGATGGCAAGGTAAACAGGCTTATTCGCTGAACGTAAACGCTGGGCAATCAATTCATCAGCAGCCGTTAATCCTTGACGGGCATCGACAATAAATAAAATGGCATCAGATTCGCTGATTGCCACATCTACTTGTTGGCTGATGTGTGTGACAATCACTTCTTCTGTCTCGGCCAAGCCTCCCGTGTCAATGACAAAATAGCTTTGTTCGTCAAAACGCCCACGCCCAAATTTGCGATCTCGCGTCAAACCGGGCTGATCGGCAACCAACGCATCTCGACTGCGCGTCAGGACATTAAACAAGGTAGATTTGCCAACATTCGGTCGGCCAACAAGAGCAATAACAGGCAACATGGTGGGAGAGGTACTCGATTAATTCAATAAGGTTTCAATGGTAGATATATTAATATTCTACACATTTTTTTGTATTTTTAGCTAAGTCGTGAGATAAATGAAATTATCATGATATAGTAAAGTGAGATCGTTCATAACATTTTTTATCTCGTTGCCTCATTCCCGCATGGCATGTGGAGACGAGGAAAACCTTCTTAATCATTCCCCCATCTCCCGCAAAACCCCTACCGTCTCCACACTCACCACGCAAATTTTCCCTAATAAATCAATCACTTGTTCTTTATCAGGTAGAAAAGAAAAATCAAGCCGCTGTGTTTACAACATGAGCAGCTATAATGTCGTGTAGCAGTACCCTTCACGCTTCCTTTTCGATGAAGACTACATCAGTTTGACGGATATGGTCAGTGGCTTTGATGGAGGGTCAACACTTATCGAGGCATGGCTTCGTAATAAAAATACCGTTGAATTTTTAGGCATTTGGGAAAAGTTAAACAATCCTAATTTTAACTCCCTCGAATTCGATGGAATTAAATCGCAAGCAGGACTGAACAGATTCACTTTATCAGTAAAAATGTGGGGGCAGCGCACTAATGGCATTCGCATGTTGATATTATTGGTGCATGACGGCTTACGCCTTATGCACCCTACTTCACTAAAGATGGGATAATCAGGAAATCATTGCCCCAATTCTTCCAATGTTTTAAGCCAATCATTAAATAACGGGCAGGCATCACGCATCTCTTGTATGCCGATAGCCTCAGCAATGGCAATACCTGTAGTCGTTTTTTTAAAACGGGTAGATAGCTTTGCTAGTCTTTTGGAAGGCGCGGTCTCAACATCGTCATTGATTTTTTCTGGCTCACCACATTGCTCAAGAATCTTATCTATTTCCGCTTGCTGTACAGCCAATTTTTCCGCCAAACAAGCGGCATCACTGAAGTAGAGTGCTTCGAGTTCGTGCATAGAAACGTAGGGAATGAAACGTGTTTCTGGACGATAATCTGAAAAGAGGTTTTGCACTTTTTTTGCTGTCGCCTGCATCATGATGTTGGCTTTTGCGCGGTGATCTGCTGCTTTTTTCGACTCATTATAACCCGGCCAATCCGAATCAATGCCATAGTAATCAATCAACAGCGTTATCCAAGTACCCCGTTGTTGTTTCAAGTGATTCCCGATGTCGTTTTTAGCACGTGCGAATTTAACATCTCCCCCTTTTTCTCCGGATTTGCTCAAAATAATGGGGGTCAGATACACAGCATATCCCGCTAAATAAGGTGCCAGCAGTTTCTTTACAAATAGCTGCTCTGTTGGCCCCTCGACTAACACAATTACTTCCGTATAATTACTCGTCATTGCTGCCTCCCTGAATCACATTTTTAGTCCAGAGTTCACCAATCGAGTATTCTTCCAGCCATACGCTGAAATCTTCGGCTTGCAATCGCTCAAAGGTAGATTGCCCCTCTTTGCGGTTCACCACAAGGATGTCTTCAATTGCAAACTGATCTATCAGTAACGGCGACTGGGTAGCAACAACAATTTGGGTACGCTTGGCAGCATCGGTGATGAGTTCGCCCAGAATGCGGATGGCTTCAGGATGCAAGCCCAATTCAGGTTCGTCAATCACGATAGTTGATGGCGGGGAAGGCTGCAAAAGTGCCGTTGCCAGACAAATAAAACGGATAGAACCGTCTGACAGATGATATGGCTGCATGGGAAAATCAGAGCCTTTTTGATGCCAGCTTAACTTAACCTTTTCCGCTTCGCCAAATTGCATAATATCTAGTTTGAAATCATCGAAAAATGGAATAATTAAGCGAGTTGCATCAACGATTTCCTGATAACATTTCTGATCTTGTTCGTTGGTTTTCAGCTTTAACAAAAACGGTGCGATATTGCTGCCGTTGTGACGAAGATACTTGTTATCTTCGACAATCTCCGAACGGCGCATGGGTGCGGTTACGCTGGTGTCGTGGAAGTGATACACCATCCAATTTGAAATGGATTTGTAAACAAAATAGCCCACACCATTCCCATGATCTGTAGCGGCATTTTCATCGCACTTATCATATAAGCGGCTTTCTTGAGAGGGAGTACCGTAAGAATGCGTGTTATATTTGAAATTCTGTCTTTCTTCACTAATTAGAAAGGTCTCATTAACGGTAGGAGTCAATTCACAACGATAGAAGTTTGAACCTTCGGCATGATCGCTGTGCGACTGGAACTCAAATTTTAGCTTGATTGCCGATGTGTGCTTAAGTCCGTTGTGCAAAAAATTATCTGCGCCGCCGTTTTCCAGAATGAATTTCTGAAAATTCTTCTGCGTCATCGCCATCAGCAACTTAAAAATTTGCACGAGATTACTCTTACCCGCACCATTTGCACCGATAATGATATTCAAATCACGAAATTCCAACTTCTCTAATTCTCGAATGGATTTAAAGCCGCTAATGCTGATTTTTTTGATTGCGCCTTTCATGTGTTTTTAGGTTCTTCCTTATAGGTTAGTTTTCAATTTCTTCAATCAATCCCACCGTCCCCACACTCACCGCGCAAACTTTCCCCAACAAATCAATGACTTGTTCTTTATAATCGGCAAAGCGATAAGTATTGAATTTTTCTTTTATTGTTGGGTCTTTTGGGGTTTTTTCTTTGTATTGGTCTAAAACCCATTCTAATGCCGAGCGATTCCCCAATTGATATTGCCATGCCATGGCTGGAATATCTTTTAATTGGGTTTCGCTGTCGATTTCGATTAAATGATTTGTTTTATCGGCTTTTAAGCGGACTTTATTGGTTTTGCTTGGCGTGTCGATTCGGGTGAATGGATAGGGCGTTATTTTCTCAAAATTCACGTGTAAATTCATGAGTTTTTCTCCCCACGTTGCCCATTTGTAAAAGTCGGCATAAAACGGAATGCGCGGGAATTCTTGTTTTAAATTGAGCGCAAATTTTTCTCGATAAGCAGGATAATGCAGCACCGCATAAACATAGTGAAATATATTTATTTTTTCAATGCCCGTGTTTTGGTAATGTTGACGGAATTGGTTTAATGCCCAATCGGTTATGTTTTCTTGACGTGAGCCGTCTTTGGCGTAAATGTAAAGGGGTAAACATTGGGTTTTTTCAAGTAAATCAAGACAAGGTACAATTGAAATTGCTAAGGCTTGAAAAAGTTTTGAAAATGAGCCGCCAGAAATAGTTATAGTTAAATTTTCAAAACAAGCATTAACACCAACAATATTTTCCCATTGATATGTTCTTCCATTAAAATGCTTATCAAAATAAAACCACTTTTTAATAAAAGGTCTATAAACAGATTCTATTAACTTTTCTGCTTCAAAAGTTTTATCTATTTGTCTATTTGCATAGCTAGTTAATTCCGCATCCCATTTAATATTAAATTTATCCTTAAAATCAGAATTTTTTAGCGTTTTTTGGTAAATATCGACAAAATAATGTATTTTGGCTTCTAAATCCTGTTTTGAAAAATCATAAACCCATTCATCACGATGCGTTTTAACACCACTGGAAAACAACTTAAAAACAGCCTTTTCACTTTCCCCTGTTTTTACATCTTTATTGGCAATCGGTAAATAATCCGTCCAATCCTCTGTCGGTTGATTTAACCATAAATTCTGTGCATTCGGGCGAATGAAAGCAAATTGTCCCGTTTTGGCTAATTTTTCTAAATAATTATTTCTTAACCAATTGCGTTTTTCAACAGCGGGCAAAAAATCATCTAAAGTTAAATAATGAATTTTACAGCCATTTAAAGCAGGATTTTTAACAAAAAAATAAATGGCCACGCCTACGCGAATTTTATCATCAAAAACATTTCCGCCTTCGGCTTTTCTACGTTCTCCGCTGGTGCGTGCATTTCCTTTTAAATTAATAATCCAAATTTCTTGGAATTCTTTAGTGACAATTTTACGAAATCCATCAAATACTTTAGCATCAATAAAAGAGGAATTGCTAATAAAAGCAACAATTCCTTTTTCTCCCAATCTATCTGAAGCCCAGCGAAAAAAACGCACATACATATCATAAATCACAATTTTATTTTGCGCTGTGCCTTCATAAATATAAGTGTCTTTAATTCGCTGATCAATTTGCTGATAAAATTCATTTGCATTTTGAAAATTATAATTTTCTTGTTTTGCGTTATAAGGCGGATTTCCAATAATCACAGGAATCTTGCGTTTATTTTGGGCTTGAATGCGCAAATGATTCTCATCCGTTAAACTGCCGAATAAATCATTAATGCCCCCTTTATGAGTTTGTTCAAAGCCGACATTATCCAATGTATTAACGAAACATAAGCCCTTAAATTCCTGCCATTGATTCGTTATATCATAAAAAGTTTGTTCAATATTTAAACACGCAATATAATAAGATAAAATAGACACTTCATTGGCATGAACTTCCTGCGCAAATTTACGCATTAAATCCTGATGTTGACCGCGCCAAAAATCCAATAAATCAACAATAAAAGTTCCCGTTCCCGTGCAAGGGTCTAAAATATCTAAATCCTTATCAATCAAAAACTTATCAAAATGCTCCCGCGCCAACCAATCACAACCCGAAATAATAAAACGCACCGCTTCTTGTGGCGTATAAACAATGCCTAATTTATCGGCATCTTTAGGATTATAAGCCGTGTAAAAATCTTCATAAACTTGTTTTAAAAACGTCTGTTTTTCTTGCGAAGTCACCGTACTGGCGGCCGCTTGACGAATCGCCGCAAAATAAGGCTCTAAATGTTTTAATAAATTCATTCTGGTTTCACCGCGAAAAAAATATTTTTCTAATTCGCCAATAGAAACCGCTAAATGATTTTCTCGATGAAAATTAGAATCAGGAAACACCGCACGAAAAATCTGATCCGTTAAAATATGTTGAATCAACATTTCATCGACATGATTCTGCGTGACATTCTGCCCAATGGAGCGTTGACATAAGGCTAAAAATTGCTGTGCTTGTTGATGAAATTGAGGATTATTTAAATGCGCTTGTTCTAATAACTGAATTAAGGCTTGAGAAACTGCGGGCAATTCGCTCAAAAACTTATCCCGTGCCACGCGAAAATTTTGCACCTGTGGCAATTCATAATCAAAGAAATGCGTTAATAATTTCTCAAAAGATTTTGCATTTTCAATGGGCGTGCGAAACACTTCCTGATTATTTTGCAATAAAACTGCGGTGCGCGTATCTTCAAAAATAATATTATCGGCAGGATAACCTTTAGCCAATTTAAGCGCAATTTCCGCGTCTAAATCATCTTTTTCATCCTTCGCCTCCCACCACCCATGCACCAAACGCAAACGGTCAATGACTGCGCCATCAATGCGCAAATTCCCCGTTATTTTTTTCAATGGATATTCCGCTAAAACAATTAACTGATGTTCTTCAGCAATATTTTTTAATAAATTTTCAAAAGCGCGGCGCAAATTTCCTTCATTTTCCCCACCCGCAATGCGGCGTAAATCATCTAATTCGCGGTAATAAGCGTGAATGGTGTGTTGCATAAATTGAATTCCTTGATAATTTTTTTGTTAGAATTAGAATTTATCTCGTTCCCACAAGTTTGTGCGGTCGTGACGCGGCGCGTCTGGACTGCGTTCCTACATGGCATGTAGGAACGAGATAAAAGGGAAAATTCTGTTTAATGAATGACTTATGCGAGAAACTAAAACCGTGTTAAACGCAATCCAACATAACATGAGCCGCGAAAAATATCTTATTTTAGATCAACAATCTGATCTCAAGCATGAATTTTATCAAGGCGAAGTTTTTGCCATGTCGGGTGGGACATTCAATCATGCCACTATTGCCAGAAATATATTGGCACAACTATTTGCTCAATTACGCGGTTCCCCTTGTCAGCCCATGAACAGCGACATGCGCATTCATACGCCTGCGGGTTTGGATACTTATCCTGATATTTCAGTCTATTGCGGAGAACCTGAATTAACAGACAATCAATGTTCTTTGTTGAATCCAGTGATAATTATTGAAGTTTTATCGCCTTCGACCCGTAGTTATGATCGGGGTGATAAGTTTATGTTATACCGCTCTATTTCTGTGTTGCTGGATTATGTTTTAGTCGATTCAGAGCAAGTATTAGTAGAACATTATCGACGCACTGAAAACAACGAATGGATACTACATGAATATCGAGATGTGCAAGAAAGTGTTTATTTACAGAGTATTAAAGACCATTTATTACTGATAGATATGTATGAATCTGTTAAATTTCCTTAATTTTTGAGGGGCGGTAGAAATGCAGAAATTCTGAACAATTTTAATGACTTCCCCCATTTTCACTTATCAACCTGCAATTTTCTATCTAATGTTTTGCGAGAAATGCCCAAACGTCGGGCTGCTTCTGATTTATTGCCTTGACAGCGGGATAGCATCCACGTTAAATAACTTTTTTCTAATTCTGATAAAGGCATTTCATGCGCTTGATATTCATCATTAAAAACCGTTTTCGCTGCGGTAACTATCGACGGCGATGGGGTAATGCTTTGCGATTCTAAAAAACAATCATCAGGCAATTTTCCGAGTAATAAAGAGCGTTCAATAATATTTTTTAATTCCCGCACATTCCCTGGCCAATGATATTGTTGTAATTTAGCCATATCCTGATAACTCAATGGCAATTGCGCCACGCCTAATTGACTGGCTAAAGTCTCCGAAAAATAACGCGCTAATAATGCCAAATCTTCCAACCGCTCCCGCAACGGTGGCACGGTCAACGTTAAAATATTTAAACGATAAAATAAATCTTCGCGGAATTGTCCTGTTTTTACCGCTTCAATTAAGCGTCGATTCGTTGCGGCAATAATTCTGGTATTCACAGGAATTTCTTGATCCGCACCGACAGGGCGAATGGTTTTATGTTCTAAAGTGCGCAATAATTTAGTTTGCATGGCCAATGGCATTTCGCCAATTTCGTCTAAAAATAATGTGCCTTGTTGGGCGTAATGAAATAATCCTTCTCGATGTTGATGCGCATTAGTAAATGCACCGCGTAAATGGCCAAATAATTCGCTTTCTAATAACTCATTAGAAATTGCCCCACAATTCACCGCAACAAATGCCCCTGTTCTCTGACTTAATTGATGAATTGCACGCGCCACCAATTCTTTTCCTGTTCCTGTTTCTCCTTCAATTAAAATAGTCGAAGGAGTTGGCGCAATGCGACGAATCACTTGACATAATTGTTTAATTTTTTCACTCTGTCCCAAAATGCCTTCTAAGCGATAAAAATCCTCCGCTTGACGACGCAATAAATAATTTTCTCGTTGCATTGATTGATGTTGCAAATTGCGCTGCACCGCGGCCACAATTTGCGCCATACCAAACGGCTGAATAAAAAAATCCACCGCCCCCAAACGCAAAGCCCGCAAAGCCAATTCTACACTGGTATTTGCGGTAGTAAAAATAACAGCGGTATTGATGCCTTGTTCACGCAAATGATGCAGCCAATTAATGCCTGTATCGGGTGATTTTTCTTCTAACTCAATTACTATTAAATCAAAATGGTAACGTTTTCTTAATGCCTCAGCCACTTGAATATTAATAGCGGTTTCTAAAAACGCACATAAAGGATTTAAATGATGTTGTAATAAATGCCGCGTTTCTGCTTCTTGCTGCACTAAAAGAATGGCGAAAGGATAAGCCTTTTGTTCTGCGGTTTCTAAGGGAGAAAAAGAAGGGGGAGACATGGCGATTTCTCGTTAATATCCCCACGCCAGCGCATGGGGATAAGGATAAAAAAATGAGACTCAAGAAATATTGCGCAATAATTCATTTAAACCGACTTTACCGCGGGTTTTTTCATCAACCTGTTTCACAATCACCGCGCAATATAAACTATATTCGCCATTTTCCGACGGTAAATTGCCAGAAACGACCACCGATCCAGGGGGAATATAACCATAAGTAATTTCTTTAGTTTCACGGTTATAAATACGGGTACTTTGTCCCAAATAAACACCCATAGAAATCACCGAACCTTCACCGACAATAACCCCTTCAACCACTTCCGAACGCGCACCAATAAAACAATTATCTTCAATAATCGTCGGCGTGGCTTGCAACGGTTCTAACACGCCGCCAATCCCCACGCCCCCCGACAAATGCACATTTTTACCAATCTGCGCACATGATCCCACCGTCGCCCACGTGTCAACCATCGTGCCGCTGTCCACATAAGCCCCAATGTTCACATAAGACGGCATTAACACCACATTAGGCGCGATATACGCCCCATGCCGCGCCGTCGCAGGCGGCACCACGCGCACGCCACGCTCTTGAAATTCGCGTGAATTCATGTCGGCAAATTTGGAATGCACCTTGTCGTAATAATTGGTAAAACCCCCCTTAATAAAATAATTATCCTCAATACGAAATGACAACAATACCGCTTTCTTTAGCCACTCATTAACGATCCATTGTCCTTGCTGTTTCTCTGCCACACGCAATGCACCGCTATCGAGTAAATCCAAGGTTTCATCTACCGCTTCTTTCACCTCCCGACTCACATAACGCGGACTCAATTCATTACGCTGTTCAAACGCTTGTTCAATAATCGTTTTTAACTCGTTCATTGTTTTCCCTTTAAAAAAAATTGGAATAGAAAATAAAAATCTACGAGAGCAGATTTTAAAAATTAACGGCTGCCTTCTTTTAAAGACTGGGCATCTACCGCGGCTAAAATACTTAAATTCACCACGCCTCGCGTGGTGACAACGCGACTTAAAATGTGATAAGACTGTTTCATTCCCAATAAAATAGGGCCAACCGATACGCCATTGGCTAATGCTTTTAAGGCATTAAAAGTAATGCTGGCCGCATCTTGATTGGGCATCACCAATAAATTGGCCGAGCCGCGTAATGGCGATTTAGGATATAAACGATTGCGAATAGATTCGATTAATGCCGAATCGGTCTGCATTTCCCCATCACATTCTAAATCAGGCATCATTTGATGAATTAAATGCAAGGCTTGACGCATTTTTAATGCCGACGGCGTATCACTGCTGCCAAAGTTAGAATGGGATACTAAAGCCACTTTAGGCGTAATTCCCAAACGCATGACTTCATTGGCGGCCATGATGGTCATTTCGGCCAATTGTTGCGCGGTCGGCTCGTAAGTGACTGAGGTATCAAGCACAAAATAAGTTCCCTCATCTAAAATCAACATTTGCATGGCCGCCGCGCTGGAAACATCATCACGTAAGCCAATCAAATTTAAGCCATTTTTCAAATGCTCCGCAAAAGAACCCACTGGCCCCGCCAACAAGGCATCCGCTTCACCCAAATGCAGCAACAAAGAGGCAAGAATGGTTGTGTTACTGCGCACCAACACATCTGCTTCCGCCGGCCAAACACCTCGCCGTCCCATTAAATCATGATATAATTCAGCCAGTTGTGCATGACGATCATAATTTTGCGGATCGATTAAACGAAAATCAACATCAGGGCGAATATGTAAACGCAGTTGTTTAATACGCTGACTGATGATTTTATGTCGTCCGACAAGAATCGGTTTAGCGCAACCTTCATCAATCAACACTTGTACAGCACGAATGACACGCGGGTCTTCCCCTTCGGAGAAAATTAACCGTTGAGGATTTTCGCGGGCGCGGATAAAAATACCCTTCGTCACGTTGGCCGAACGGAACATAAATTGCGCTAACCATTGGTTATAACTCTCAAAATCCTTAATGGGTCGCGTGGCCACGCCGCTGTCCATCGCCGCTTTCGCCACAACAGGCGGCACCACCGCAATCAAACGCGGATCGAACGGTTTGGGAATAATGTAATCCGCACCAAATTCCAACTCCTGCCCCGCATACGCATTGGCTAACACTTCAGAAGCATCCGCAGAAGCCATATTGGTTTTATCGGTGGTCACCAAATCGGCCAAAGCCCGCACACACGCCAAACGCATTTCCTGATTAATTTGCGTCGCGCCCACATCTAATGCGCCACGAAAAATAAACGGAAAACATAACACATTATTCACTTGATTTGGATAATCAGATCGCCCCGTGGCAATGATGGCTTTAGGTCTCACTTTACGCGCTTCTTCCGGCATAATTTCAGGGACAGGATTCGCTAAAGCTAAAATTAACGGTTCTTCAACCATATTATCCAGCATTTCTGGTTTTAATACGCCCGCGACCGATAAACCTAAGAAAATATCCGCGCCCGTCAAGGCTTCGCCTAAAGTGCGATGCGGCGTATCAACGGCATATTGGGCTTTGAACGGATCCATGTGTTCGCTACGGCCTTGATAAACCACGCCTAAACTGTCAGTAATAATAATATTCTCTTTGGCAATGCCCAAATTCACCAATAAATCCAAACACGCTAAAGCCGCTGCACCCGCACCTGAAGTGACTAATTTCACTTGATCAATTTGCTTATTTTGCAAACGCAAAGCATTTAAAACCGCCGCCCCCACACAAATCGCCGTTCCATGTTGATCATCGTGAAAAACAGGAATGTTCATTCGCTCTTTTAATCGCTGTTCAATAATGAAACATTCTGGCGACTTAATATCTTCTAAATTAATCGCGCCAAAAGTCGGTTCTAAACTGGCGATAATATCGATTAATTTTTCGGGGTTTTTCTCACTCACTTCTAAATCGAAAACATCGATTCCCGCGAATTTTTTAAATAAAACCGCTTTGCCTTCCATGACGGGTTTTGCCGCTAAGGGGCCAATATCGCCCAAACCCAACACCGCAGTGCCATTACTGATCACCGCGACTAAATTGGCGCGTGCGGTGACGGTCGCGGCTTCACGCGGATCGCGTACAATTTCCCGACACGCCGCAGCCACCCCCGGCGAATAAGCCAATGCCAAATCGCGTTGATTGGCTAAGGGTTTGGTGGCTTGAATTTCTAATTTACCGGGCTTGGGATTGCGGTGATAATACAGTGCATCCGCACTTAAATCGTCGGACATGATCACTCCTTTAGGGTGTCCTTTTTTTTGGGGGGTTATGCTTCTCGACTTGATTCAGGGTTCAGGTCGTTGTGCTTATTCTACTATGGCAACAGTAAAATCGTCACTTGTCGTTGTCCCATTTGACCACGCGGTGCGACAGCAGAAAGCGGCCGCGCACCTAATCCAGTGGCCAGTAATCGCCGTGATTCTACGCCGCGTTCAACCAATTCATACAATACCGCATCCGCCAAACGCTGCGACACACCGCGTAAATAATCGGCACTGCCCACATCATTCACAATGGCTTCAATTTTGCCTTGGCGGTGCGGATATTGACGGAATAACTCCGCAATTTTCTGCATAAAAGCGGCTTGATTCGTGGCCACGCGCATTCGATCTCCAGAAAAATAACGCTCGTCTAAGGTAATTAACAAGCCTTCTGGTGTTTGTTGAGGAGTCAAAACGACAGAAGAAGTGGACGCAGCGGAAACGGGTTTTTTTCCTGTGGTTTTTGGCGTATTTTTTTGTGTTGGAGCGGGTTTTGTGGCGGGGTATTGTAGTGGTTTTGGCGGTGCGACTGCTGGGTTGTCTGCGGGCGAGGATGTCGCCGTAGAAGAATACGATTGCATGGATGTCTGGGTGGACACTTCAGGCGTAGGCAACGGCTCGCTTATCGCACGCGAGTCAATCTCAGGAGATGTGGCGCATCCTGTGATATTTAATACAAAAATTAAACCCAATAAGCCAAATAGACTAAAATAATTGGATAAAAACCATCGAGATCGTCCCATGATCGGATTCCTTCTATTTAAAATAAATCTAAAGTCATGTGAATGGTCAGCCAAGCAGCGTATCATTAGCGCATTCTTCATTATTGTGATTGCACAGATGAATTTCTGGCTTTAAACCCTTTTTATTCATGCCGTAAATGAGCGGACAACGAGAATTATTTTTATGAAACAACAATGGCATTTCAGCATTTATTTTTTATTGCTATGGCAATGCAATCCATTAAGTCCATTTCAATCTGTCGCTCACGCGCAAATCAGTACCGATGGTAGTTTAGGCCAAGCGAGTCTGTTGACGGGGCCTGATTATCAGATCGGTGCAGAATTAGGACAACAGTATGGTACACATTTATTTCACAGCTTCCAAGTTTTTAATATCAATGCGGGAGAATCGGTTACATTTTCAGGGGCAAATGAATTAACCGATGTTATCGCTCGCATTACGGGAGGAGAAACTTCAGTGATTAATGGTCAATTACGCAGTACCATTCCTGAAGCTGATTTATATTTGCTTAATCCGTCGGGTTTTTTATTTGGGCCGCAAGCGCGTTTGGATGTGTTGGGTGGATTTCATGTCAGTACGGCGGATTATTTGCGTTTTGCGGATAATAGCCGTTTTTACGCCCATTTGGGAGAAAAAAGTCAATTCACCACGGCATCATTGGAGTCTTTTGGTTTCTTAGGAAAATCGGCTTATATTGACTTTGTCGGCAGTCAATTAGAAGTCGCACCAGAACACACTTTATCCGTGATTGGTGGCGAAATTACTGCCCAATCGGGTGGTTTATTGCGTTCTGCTTCGGGACGGTTAAATATTGCGGCGACGCAAGGAAAAGGTGAAGTCACGCCAATGGCTGATGATTTACAATTAACGACAGGTAATAGTTTGTTATTATTAAATAATAGCCGTTTGGAAACAGATGATTTTGTGCCAGATTCCAGCCGAGAATGGGGAACGGCGGTGGCTTATATTCGTGCTGGAGATATTGTTATGGAAAATCAAGCCGTTATTGGTGGTGGGACTTTGATTCCTGAGAAGATAGGGCAGAAAATTGATATTCGGGCAGATTCTTTAACTTTATCAGGTTTCAGTCGCATTTTAAATATTTCAGAACAGCAAGGCGGCCGTGCGGGCGATATGGTGCTGGATGTGGCTGAAAAGATTGCATTAAGCGATGGACGCAATGTGAATAATGCTTATCAAGGCACGCGCTTATCGGCTTCCACATTTAGCGGTGCGGATGGTGGAAATATTGTCATTAAAACCAAAAACTTAACCGTCGATAACGGCGCACGCATTGAATCACAAACAGATCGCGGTGTCGGTGTGGGCGGTCAAATTCTCATCCACGCCGAACACGTCACGGTACAAGGTGTCAGTGCCGACGGAGTACGTAGTCGAATCAGCACCGACAGTTTCTCTAAGCAAGGCGGTGCGGCAGGCGCAGTACAATTAGAAGTCGAGAATTTAGAATTACTAGAAGGGGGCGTGGTGAGTTCTTTTTCTCGCTCTGCGGGCGATGGTGGCATGATTTATTTGAAAGCTAAAGAAAAAATTCAAGTTCGCGGCGCAACCGCCGGCGAAAACCCACAGCCCAGTGCGATTTTAGCCACTTCTGAAGTGCAGGGTCACAGTGGTGATATTGTGATTCAGGCTGAGGATTTATACGTCTTAGATGGCGGCCAAATTTCTACGGCAACGGGTGGATTGGGGCAAGGCGGCACCATTAGTATTTCACTTACAGGTGATTTATGGTTACAAGGGGAAAATGCAAAAGGGGAAACAAGTAATATTAATGCCAGCGGTCAGTATTCTCCTTCATTTTTGAGTCGTTTTATTCCCACCGAAGAACAAGCGGGACAATCGGGTGATATTATCGTCACGGCGAAACGGCTGGTGATGCGTGGGGGCGCGCAAATAAGTAACACAATTGAAACCAACGGCCAAGCGGGTGATATTGTGATTCGGGTGGATGATAATGTGTCGATTGTGGGAAAAAATAGCCTAACTAATTCATTTAGCAGCATTAGTAGCGATTCGGGAACAGACACCAGCGCGGGCGAAGGCATGGCAGGAAATATTGTGTTAGTGGCTTATCGTCTTTCTTTGCGCGATCAAGCGGCTATCACCACCAAAGCCAACACCGCCGACGGTGGTAGTATTTCGATAACAACCAACAGTTTAACCACGTTACGCGACAGCCGAATTTCTACCAGTGTGGGCGACAGTGTGGGCAGTGGGGGAAATATTGTGTTAAATCCGTTATTTCTGGTGTTAGACAACAGTCCTGTGATTGCGCGAGCGGTGGGCGGCCCCGGCGGTAATATTCAAATTGCCACATTGGGCGTATATCGTTTTCCGCTTGAGACCACCTCACCGATTGATGCCAGTTCACAACGCAATGTGGATGGTGTCGTTTCCATTCGCACGCCTGAAATTAATTTAAGTGATGGATTAGTCGTGTTATCCAGCCAATTTTTCAGCGCGGAAGAGAGTTTACAACCTGCTTGTTATGCGCGATTGGCGGAACATTTAAGCAGTTTGGTGGTGAAAGACCGCGAGGGCTTTTCTACCTTAGGCAGTCGGGATTTAATTCCTAGCGGAATACTTCCTGTGGGCGTGGTGACTTCTGCTATTTCTGCCGCTCACGCCGATTCTGTACCGGAAACAGGTATGACAGGAATGTTGTTGGCGTATGCAGATTTAGCGCAATTGGGTTGTGAACGGGAAAAAATGTAATCTCATTCATCTCGCTCCAAAGTAGCACGCTTAGGAACGAGATGAATAAAAACAATCAGATTATTTTTGTTGAATTACTTATTATTGTGGTAATATCGTAAAGAGGTTTTAACATGGCATGAGACCAATGATGGGCATAAAATATTTATTAATTTACAGTATTGGTTTGTTTTTTTTGACAATGATGAGTGCCGCTTGTACTCCATTTAAACAACCCGCTTCGGCAGAAATTAAAACGATTAAAGTGGAGTTATTGCACAAGCCAAGAACCGCAATAAAAACACCCGTATTGTTCCCGCCAGCCAATACGGAAAAAACGCCCATCGCTTTACAAGAAGGTGTCGGCCAAACGACCCCGATTCGGCAAGATAATCCGCCACAACCTGATGAATTAACAGGGATTTATCATACAGGGGAATTCGTGCCGCCTCCCCTTCATCCCTCACAATCCCCAGAAATTCGTTTTCACACCATTCCAGAACCCTCAGAATCCACAGAATTAGAACAGGATGCAACGCCTGAACAAAAATCAGAAACAACGGCTTTTTAAACATTTTAATAATATTAAATGTTACTTCTCAACGCGCAGAAAAAAAAAGAACGCGACCAGATAAGCTGTCGCGCTCAAACCGAGGGAGGGAACCATAACAAACTGAGAGAAATCAAGAAGAGGCACACGGCCATTGCGCCTGATCATAATAACAATTATCCTCATATCAGCAATAATGATACCAATGCAATTTAAAAGAGTAACCTTTTGTTTTTAAAAATTAAAAACAAAATGTCAGTACACGAGTGTCTCAAAAATGCACCATTTTGACCCAAAATACGCACTATGGCTGCGCATCTTCCGGCCAAAATTCCTCACTCAAATCATGCAAATCATACAAAGACATTGCATTTTCTAACTCATAAATTTCCCACGGCAAGGCATGATGTCGCACAGTGCTACGCCAAACCGCGAATGATTTGCGGGGAGAAATGGGCATTTCTTCTACAGATTGTAATTGTTTTTCTGGATTTCCTGCCCAATCCACCGTTTTTACAAATTCTTGCCGAAACCACAGAATATAACGCAATTCCATCTGATTCACATATAAACTAATTAATCCCGCCGCGACATCACTAAAATCAGCCGCTTCTGGATAATGTTGTTGCAAACAATCGGTAAAAAATAAATAACCCGCTTGATTCGTTTCTAACCAATCAATAAGCCGATCAATTTGCGCTTGCGTAGGCGTTAAACCAATACGCAATTGTTTCTCTTTAAATTTCACCGCCACGCCATCAGCCGATACCATGCGTCTTAGCCGATTCCACGCATCGGGCGCACGAGTTTGCTCAAGACCAGCGGCTAATTTTAAAATATCGTCTAAACGCAATTTATCCGTCTCTAAACGCAAAATCTTTTCATACAGCGTTAAATTTTCACATAAATCCATTTGAATCGACACAATTTGCCCAATCACTTCACACACCGTTCGCGTGGGATAATCCACATATTTAGGCGTAGAATGATGGCAGGCAATTAACCCCCACAACTGCTCATCTTTTAACACAGAAATGCTCAAAGAAGATTGCACTTGCATATTGCGCAAATATTTCACATGAATGGGAGAAACACTACGCAACACCGAATGACTTAAATCTAATCGTTCTTTAGTCAAAGGATTAAGTTCAGGAATGAGTTGTGCGGGAGCTTTATCAATATTGGCAATTCCGCGCAACCAATGACGACGATATAATGCCCGCGCTTGGGCAGGAATATCGCTGGCAGGAAAATGCAAACCAAGAAAAGATCGGGCTTCTGGCGTTTTAGATTCAGCCACCACATGACCGTGCCAATCCGTGTCGAATTTATACAACATAACCCGTTCAAATCCCGTTAAACGGCGCACTTCTTTAACCACGATATTTTGCAATTGCTGCACATCTCGAATTTTTTGCAATTTACTGGTTAATACTTTAATTTGCTGATAATGCCAATAAGGAGAACGGATTAATTCTCGCGCATAATTAAACAACAAATCGGCTTCTAATTCTAAAATTAAAACCGCGCCACTGCGATGTAAACAACCATGAAATAATTGTCGTTCTCCACGCACATTAAGATGAAAAGATAACACGTCTAATTGTCGTAACGCATCCGGCTCCATTACCAAACGTTGTTTAATCGGATCAACTTGCGGCAATCCCAATAAATGACTAATGGGTTGATTCAGCAAATGTTCCGCTTCAATTCCTGTAATCGTTTCGATATTATCACTGACTTGTAAAATAATTAATTCAGGTTCTGATAAAGCGAATAATAAGCCGTGAGATTGAATGCCATTTAATAAATGAATTGGCTCTTGATCGCAGCCAATAACCGTAGAAACAACCTTGTCTTTTTCCATAAAGCCACCCATCCAATCGGTGTAAAGTGTTACGGATATTTTTTTATCCATACTGCATTCGAATAGGATGTGATTGGGATGTGATCTGGAAAAATCTATAGGACAACATTTATTTTTATGATCAAAGTCGGAATTTACAGCGTTTCAAAATTATTTCGCCACCCGATCCACCCATATTATTAATCCCACATAAATAAATACCCAAAATAATAATAAAAATAATTGCCCCATCGCAGATAAAAACGGCGCAAATAACGCAGAAAAACTACACGCAGCCATTAACGCATAAAAACGCAATAACACAGGACGATGCGAACCATATAACTGCACTAAACGTTGATAATAATGAGTTTTATGCGCCTGCCAAATCTTTTCTTTACGCCACATTCTTTTTAATAAAGTCACTGTGGCATCAATAATAAAAGGAGAAAAAATCAATAAAGCCACCCATAAAGGAAAAATACCTAATTCCGTCCCCCATAAACTAAATGCCGCCGCTAAAAAACCTAAACTAGACGATCCCGTGTCTCCCATAAAAATTTTAGCAGGCGGAAAATTAAACACTAAAAATCCCGTCGCCGCACAGGCAACCAACACACTCATGAGCATAAAAGCCATCTCTCCCGCCAATCCCGCTAAAATGGCCATCGTGCTAAAACCAAATAAAGCCATACTTCCCGCAATACCATCCATACCATCCATAAAATTATATAAATTGGTCATCCACACCACAAATAATAAAGAAATAATAATGGCAATGGTTTCAGGTAAAATAAAAGAAAAATAAGGTAAAGAAAACGCGATTAACCACCATTCTGTTTGACTTAATAATAACACCGCGGCCGCAGCGTGAATCATTAAACGAAATAAAGCTGATAAATTAAAAAAATCATCTAATAAAGAGATGGTAAAAATTAATAAAGTGCTTAAACAAATCCACAATGAAGCCTGCATCGTTCCATCCGAAACACACGCCAATATCGCCGCACAACCAAACGCCGTCAACATGGCAATGCCACCGCTCATGGGCGTAGGGCGAGAATGCAAGGAGCGGGCATTGGGATGATCTAATAGAAAGTTTCCACCTTCTGGGCGGCTAAAACGGTAAGTTAATAAAGCCGATAAGGCAAATGTCATCAACATTAAAGTAGGAATCATGAGGATTACTCCTGAGTTAAAAAACACCCTAAATCACTCGATTGAAAAAGGCGCGGTTGATACCCAAAGTCTAAGTGAGCCACATCGTGATTAAAACATAAATCATGATTCATTCTCTGCACCATCGTTGGGGTTAAATAAGCATATTTTGGCCAATAGCGCACTATCCGAATTGCCAGTGAAAATAAATGGGGAGAAATAGAAATAATGCGGGGCGAACGTTTTAAATCAAAAAAGATTTTTTCCACCATGGCGCGATAAGTTAAAGTTTCTCCCCCACTGAGATTATAACTTTGCCCAAAAGTGCGCGTATGGGCGTAAATCGTCACGCAAGCCTGTGCCAAATCGTCGGCATGAACGGGCTGGCGCAATCCCTCTCCCGATCCCACCATGGGAAAAAAACCAAAACGACGGATAAAATGCGCCATCACCGTCACCGTTTTGTCGCGTCCACAACCGTAGATCAACGTCGGTCTCAATATCGTACAAGGCAAATGGTGCTGTTTAGTGTATTGCGTTAATGCCATTTCTGCATCGGCTAATTGTTGCGCAATCTGTTGTTCTTTAAAATAGGGCGAATCTATTTTGCTAAAACGACTGGTAGAACTAAACGCAATCACCCGCACGATATTTTTATTTTCTAATCGTTGCAATAACGGCACTAATAACGGCAAAGGCGCGGCAAAAATAAGGCCAAATGCTTCGCTTAATTGCGGCGTATCGCGTGCCAAATCGCACACTTGCCATTGCCAATGGGAATATTTTTTTGCCTCTGGAAAAGGATCGCTAGGCATCGCATGACGCGACAAAGCAATGACCCGCTGTCCCGCAGCCAATAAACGCGGCAATAAAAAATAACCAATTTGATTACTGGCTCCAGCGACCAGTGTTATTTTTGGCATGAGCATGAGAAAAAAAGAGAAGATTGAAAAAAAATGGGTGAATTGGGTTATGATACGGCATTTAAGCGGTGATGAACACTGCATTTATCGCATTTGGTTTATTTCTGTTATCACTTTTTTTTAATATCATGTTCAAAGGCATTCATTATTTTTTAGCGGGATTGGGTTTAATTTTTAAGCCAAAAATCCGTCCATTCGTATTTATTCCCTTGTTGATTAATGTATTAATTTTCAGTATATTAATTTATTACGGCTGGCAACAATATCAACAAGGAATAGCATGGCTCACCGCTCAATTACCCACGTGGTTAGCGTGGTTAGAAGTGGTTTTAATTCCGTTGTTTATTATTGCGGCTTTAGTGGTGGTTTTTTTCACATTTACGCTGGTGGCCAATTTTGTGAGTTCTCCCTTTAATGGCTTGTTAGCCGAAGCGGTAGAAAAACGTTTAACGGGGGAAGAATTACCCGCAACTTCATGGTCACAGATTATTAAAACCATTCCCAGTGTGTTAATGACAGAAATTAATAAACTGCTTTATTATTTACGTTGGGTGATTTTGATTTTGCTATTGAGTTTTATTCCTGTGATTAATCTGCTGACTCCGTTTTTATGGTTAATATTAGGGGCGTGGATGTTGGTGTTGCAATATATGGATTATCCGATGGGCAATCATGGGATAAAATTAAAACAACAACGGCAATTATTATCGCATCATTTATTGATGAGTTTAAGTTTTGGTGGGGTGGTATTAGCGGCCATGCTTATTCCTTTTTTAAATTTGCTCATTATGCCTGCGGCCATTGCAGGGGCAACGCAATTTTGGGTGATGGAATTTCGCCCGTCGCATCGCACAGACACAAATTCCCATTAATCAATACTTGTTTAAGGAGAAAATCAATGCGTGCTATTATTTTATTATCTGTGCTTATTTTATGCGCTTTTATTCTGCCTATCAACACGAATGCGCAGAATTTATCTCATGAAGAATCTCGTTTAGAAGATGCCTTAGCGATTTTTGAAGAAAGCATGTTAGAGGAACGCGTGCCAGCGTCGTTATTAAAACAGGCTGAAGCCATTATTATCATGCCGACTATTGTCCGTTTGGCTTTGGGTATTGGTGGTAATGTAGGGCGTGGCGTTTTACTGGTGCGAGATGCGCAAAATGGCTGGAGTGCGCCTGTTTTTCTCACTTTGGGCGGTGGCAGTGCGGGATTGCAAGCGGGAATTAATGTCAGTAATGTGATTTTATTGTTTATGTCAAAAGAAAGCGTAAGTAACGTGTTAAATGGGCATGTTACTTTAGGTGCAGATTTGGGTTTAACGGCGGGGCCAGTGGGCGCGGGCAGTGAAATTGGCACTGATTTTCACTCAGAAATTTATGCTTATTCGCGCAGTAAAGGATTATATGCGGGATTGGCATTGGCGGGATCAGTGATAAAAATTGATCACGATGCCAATGCCAATTTATATGGGCGTTATTTGCGTCCTGCGGATATTTTTATTGCAGGCAGTAATTTAACCGTTTCTCCCAGCGTTTTTCGCCTAAAACAAATGTTAAATCACTATTCATTTTGAGGCGTAGAATCGGGCTGTTTTTTAGGCAAAGTGATAATAAAAGTCGCCCCTTGACCTAATTCGCTTTCAGCCCAAATTTTACCGTGATGATGCTCAATAATCCCCTGACAAATCGGTAGGCCTAAACCTGTGCCTTTAGGTTTACCCATTTGTTGATCTTCAACTTGATAAAACTTATCAAATACGCTGGTCAAATTCTCAGGCGATAAACCAGACCCATTGTCTTTTATTTCAATGCGCACATGCTCATCCATTAACAGTAAACGCACTGTGACTTTTCCTTCTTGTGGCTCACTGAATTTACAGGCATTAGACAGTAAATTAATAATCACTTGAATAAAACGATCTTGATCCACGAAAGCCACCACAGGACGCACCGTTAATTCCTGCACCAATTCAATATCACGCTCACGGAATAATTGGCTCACCGCATTGCACGCATCAATAATTAACGTGCCTAAATCATGTTCATCTAAATGCCATTCCATACGTCCTGATTCGATTTTAGCCAAGTCTAATACTTCATTAATTAAACGGGTCAATCGCTCGGCTTCTTTCACCACAATTTCTAAAAATTCCTGTTGTTGTTGCCGTTCCATATCGGGATTATTTAACAGAATTTCAGAAAAAGCACGAATAGATGTTAATGGCGTGCGCAATTCATGACTCACTGTGGCCACGAATTCATCTTTTAGCCGATCCAATTCTTTTAAGCGTTCATTGGCCGCGCGTAATTCGGCAGTGGCGGCTTCTAATTCTCTTGATTTTTCCTCTAATTGGTAGCTATATTCTAGCACTTGAGAAGTTTCATCTAAAATGCGCATCACGCCTTCAACGCTCAACGTTTGTCCTTTGATAATGGAAGCCACCATGACATGGGCTGATGCCGAGCCAATTGCGCCCGCTAATAAGCGTTCTGCAAAGGTAATGAGTTGGGGATCAGTGGTCATTTCGCTGCTATCGACATTTCTAATAGAAGCGTAATGTTCAAAGGCTTGTTGCGCTCTGGTTTCGCCTAAGAAACGGACTAATAAAGCGCGCAATTCCTCAATGGTAATGCTACCGCCCCAATAATAAGATTGTCCTTCGCGTTTAGAGGTGCGAAAAACATCGACAAATAACACCGCTTGCAATCGCTCTAATGTGCTTTGTCGAGACAGTAAAGAAACACCCACTAATCCGCCAACATTAAATAACATACTCCAAAAAACAGCGTGGCTGATTTCATCTAAACCTTCCAAACCAAATAACGCATAAGGTTTTAATAAACCAATGCCAAATAAACCGTCATGAATAAAGGCTTCATCAAGCCAACCTGATTTCGCTAATGCAGGTAATAATAAAGTATAAGCCCAAATTAAAAAGCCACCAATTAAACCGACCATTGCGCCTTTATGACTGGCATCTTTCCAATAAATACCTAATAAAATGGCAGGGGCAAATTGCGCCGCGGCAGCAAATGACACTAAACCAATCGTCACTAGCGCATAAGATTCGCCAATAATGCTAAAATAAATATAACCCATCAGCAAAATCATGACGATAGTAATGCGGCGAATAATTAATAATAAACCACTTAAATCTTCACGTTCAGTCAGCTTTAATGATTTAATGCGCAATAACACTGGCATTACCAAATCATTACAAACCATTGTGGATAAGGCAATAGTTTCCACAATCACCATACTGGTGGCCGCCGATAAGCCACCAATAAACACCAATAACGCCAAACTTTCTGCTTGCTGCATCATTGGCACAGTCAGCACAAAAGTATCTGGATCCACGCGGCTATCGGCAAATAATAAATGTCCACCCATTGCAATGGGCAACACGAAAAAATTAATGGCTAATAAATACATGGGAAATAACCAACTGGCGGTTTTCACATGTTCTTCATTCACATTTTCTACCACATTAACTTGAAATTGCCGCGGTAAAAACATAATCGCCATCATGGCTAAAAAGATTAAAGAAAACCAATGCGTCAAGCCTCCATTTAAGCTATCTAAACCCATTAAACGCTCTAATTCTTCTTTTTCTGCGGCTTGCCTAAATAAATCCGCAGGCCCATCAAATAACATAAAAGTAACAAAGAATCCCACCGCTAAAAAAGCGATTAATTTAACTAAGGATTCAAAAGCAATCGCGGCCACCATGCCTTCATGTCGTTCAGTGGCATCAATATGGCGCGTGCCAAATAAAATGGTAAATGCAGCCAATAATAACGCCACATAAAAAGCGGTATCTGTCCAGAAAGGTGGGCTATATCCTGAAACGTCAATGACAGAAGAAAGTTGAGGATAATGATAAATCACTTCAAAACTGTTAGAAACGGCTTTTAATTGCAAGGCCACATAAGGCAAAATACCAATCACCGCAATCACCGTAACTAACCCGCCTAAAAGCGTACTTTTGCCATAACGAGAACCAATAAAATCAGCAATTGACGTGATGCGATGAATTTTGGCAATGCGGATAATTTTCCGCAACACAATCCAAAATAAAGCGGCCATTAATGTTGGCCCTAAATAAATCGGTAAAAAATCCACTCCAGAACTGTCAGCACGCCCCACACTGCCGTAAAATGTCCAAGCAGTGCAGTAAATCGCTAATGATAGGGTATAAACGTAGGGATTGCTGATTAAAGAACGTCCTTGATCAGCCCGCTTATCTGCATAATAAGCAATCCAAAATAATAAACCTAAATAACCTAAGGAAACAAGGAGAATCACCCAATGTTGCAACATGATTAATCTTCTTCCTCCAAGTCGTCTAAAGCAATGCGATTTTCTTCAGGAGGAAGGTGGCTTTCTAAAGTGAAACCCACCAATAAAATAAACCCAAACCAAACGCCAAATAAGTACCAATATAAAACAGGAATGCCTAAAAATAATTGCGGTGTTCCAAATAAGGATAAAAGCGGATAATTCAACAAGACTAATCCTGCCAACATTAAAGCGATTAATTGGCTGCGTTTACGGCGACGATGTCCAATGCCTAAGGTTAAATTTTTTTCCGATTCTATCGGATTTAAATCAGAAGGGAGACTCATTGATTTAAGCCTTAATTTAGGGTATAAATAAATTTAAAATACAGCGATCATTACCAACAAATCAAGTGATAAAAGCGCAAAGCATATTCTAACTTTACATCCAGATCAATGTAACAATTTTATTTTTGCCCACACAATGGCTTTGCTATAATTCTCAAGTACGTTAGCCTATTAAATTCTTTTTCATCAATAATTTAGGAAAATGCCAATGCCTGCCTCTGAACAACGTATCGGTAAGTTTATGATTGCGATGGCATTTATTGCCATATTGGGTCTATTGAGTCTTTTCTTTGATCAGGTTTTGGAACAGCGACGTAATCCAAATACCCAGCCTACCACCGCTTATCATACCGATGGTTACAAAGAAGTGGTGTTAATCCGTAATCGTAGTCATCACTATTTGACCACCGGACAGATTAATGGTGAGGATGTATTATTTTTGCTTGATACGGGCGCAACCGTGGTGTCGATTCCTGAAAATGTGGCTAACCGATTGAATTTAAAGCGAGGTTCTCCCATGCTCGCCCAAACCGCCAACGGCACTATCACCACTTATCAAACTCAAATTGATCAGGTGTCGATTGGTGATATTCGTTTACACGGCGTACGGGCTTCGATTAATCCTTACATGGAAGGCGAAGAGGTGTTACTTGGTATGAGTTTTTTAAAGCAATTAACCCTAATTCAGGAAGGTAATCGCTTGGTATTAAGGCAGCATCAGTAGTGAAATAGTTAACGTTTTCAGCAAAAAAATATGAGAATTATACGTCTAATTTAATGGCGCAGTTGAAATGAAATTTCTAATTTAACGTGGCGCGGAAATTTAACCAAAAGCTACGTTTTTCGGCGGGGATTAAAGAATTACGAAAACCTAAACTGCGTTGAGAAAAATCATCTCCCGAATCGGCTTGTTCACCCCCCGGAAAATAATATTCTTTATCAAAAATATTTTTGACAGTGAAATTTAAATCAAATATTTCCTGACGATAACCTAAAGAGAGATTTGAAACGGTGAAAGATTTGGCAGTTTTTCCTTGTTCTCTCAAGGGATTATGAGAATATAAAACCCGCTCACTGACATAATTAGTTCGCCAATTAATATACCAATCTTGATCAAAAGGAATATCAATTCCAAGATTAATTTTATGGGGAGCAATATCGCCTAATTCAGAAGTTTGATTAAGCCAAGAACGGGCTGTTTGATCGTAAGTAATGCTACTTGAAGATTCAGTGTAAGTATAATATAAATTACCGGTAAGATTGGGTGCGTTTTTGAACAAAGGATTGGGGTAATTAAAACGCCCGCGATATTCTAATCCTCGAATATTTCTCGTTCCCGCGTTTTCAGCTTCTTCTTTGACAACATCTTTGTAATATGCGGTAAATAAAGACAAATCATGTAACCAATGTTCCTGTTGGTGCATAATAATTAATTCTAAATTCTCAGCTTGTTCAGGTTTCAAATCAGGGTTGCCCGTGCGTCCACTCCAACCGCCCCACAATTGAATGGGGGAAGGTTCTTGAAATGCTTTTCCATACGATAATTTGAAAGTTGTTTCGGGTGAAAAATGGTAAATACTTGAAACGCGAGGATTTATTGAACTTCCATACATACTATTTCGATCATAACGCACGCCCGCTAACCAATTCCATTTGTTTTGCGTCCATAATGCTTGCAAATACATCCCCACATCACGGGTACGAACAAGGTTTTCTTCTGGCATAGAATCTAATGTTGATGGCGCAATAACCACAGTAGAATCAGTGCTGTGGAAAACCCCTGATCCTTGTCCATATCTGCCCGTATCTCCAGATTCAGAAGAACAAAAAGTTCCATTCCAATAAGAACATAAATCATAAGCTTTGGTGAGTGTTTTTGCTTCGTATTTTAAACCACCCGTGAAACGAAGTTCTTTAGAAAATTGATAATCATAATCTTGTTTGAATAAGCCGCTATAATTCAATGAATTCCAATCCGAAATGCTCACATAAGAATAGGCCGATTTGTTTTCATTCCAATCGGGAACGGCTTCCACCCAATTTCCCCAAATTCGATTGGCATGATAGGAAACTTGGCTTTTAACGGTTAATTTGTCATTGGCTTGAGAATCGTGTTTGAGGTAAATTTGTTGGGCATCGTGTTTCCAGTACACATTGGGCTGCACTCGGTCGCCCGCGTAATAAGGCCCATAACCCTCACGAGTATCCCACGCAATCACGCCGAGCGCAAAATCACGAAAATGCACTTCACCTAAAACGCCCCAATCTTTGGTCGGATCAGAATATTCGCCATATTTCACGCCTTCATTTCCCAAATCCAATATTGCGCCCCAAGTATTTTTATTGTTAAGTTGCTCTGTTGTGAGAAATCCCCAAGGCGCAAGCTCATCTAATCCTGCTTCGTTGCTGTGAAAGGTTTTTGCGGATAGGTTAAATCGCCAATCGCCGTGCTTTCCTTGAATATGGGCTTCCGCGCCGCGTGATTGATAACTGCCTAATTGGGTTGAAATATTTACGCGTGTTTCGCCATTTTTTAACGATCCGCCGTCTTCGGTAATCAAATTGATAATTCCCAAAAACGCATTTGGGCCATACACCGCGCTGGTCGGGCCGTATAAAACCTCAATTTGTTTTAATCCGCCGATGGGATATTGACGTGAAATTTGCGCCCCGTGACTCCACAGGTGATTATCGACAATTCCGTTGATCATCAGTAACATGCGCTGCATAAACGGCGTGCGATAACCACGTTGATAGGCCGTGACGTGTTGCGATGAACCCGTTTGCATCGTATCAAAACCGGGTAAATCCGCAAAAATCTCTGTTAAATTCGTATAACTTCGCCGACGAATATCCTCATCCGTAATCACCACCATTGCCGCCGGCGCGTTACGCAAAGTTTGCTCGATTCCAGACGCGGTTTCAATGGTTACTTCTAAAAGTTGCTCTAAATCCATCGCCAACAATTTACGAATTTCTTCATTTTTATCATCACCATGCTCCACCTCAGTGGCATAACAAGTCAAACTGAGCAAACTCATTAGAAATAAACTAAAATACCTCTTCATAAAATCCTCTAAAATAGTGATGAGGAAAATACTGAATAAAATTATCCTAAATCTCAGGATTCCTCGTCTAATGATTATTGCTGTTAAATAAATCTAATTCTTGATGGTTTAATTCTTTATTAATTCTATCAGAAGCTATTTTAAAATAGTCAGGATTTAATTCATAACCGATATAATGACGCTTCATTTTTAAAGCCGCGATTAAAGTGGTGCCACTTCCACAAAAAGGGTCTAAAACAATTTGCCCTTGCGTGGTGGTCATTTCTATTAATAACTGCATTAATTTTAAAGGTTTTTGGGTTGGATGCAATCCAATATCATGACTATCTGCGGGAACAGATAGGATATTATCTGGGCTGGCAATAAAGTGCAATAATCCTTTTTCATTAAAAGCTCCCACCTGATTTTCTACTAAATTACTGGCGACTGTACTCCCTATTTTGTAGGGTTTTGTAAACCATAAAATGGGTTCAAATCGGGGTCGTAAATTTCCGATTCGCCAGCCTTCCCATTTTTTAGCGGATAATTTGTCGCCACGCCGTTCAAATACAATGCTGACTCTTTGCGCTCGATGGGGTGCTTTTATTTTATCCCATGCAATCATATCTTTATAAGTAAAACCCACATCTTCCATCGCACAAATACAGCGATGAACCAAGCGTCGTCCTGCAAAAATAAAGACAGATGCGCCGGGTTTAAGGGTTCTGTACCACTCTGTTGCCCAACGCATACACCATTCATAATAGCGAATTGGAATTAATCTATCTGCTTCAGACCATCCGTTAAGTGGTTTTCCTCTTTTCTTAAAAACCGCTCCTGCTTTTTCTTGAGCAGGACTGCTGCCTAAATAAGCCGTGTTTTTATTGTCGTGCAACACGTCCCATTCATCAATACCAATACCATAAGGTATATCGCTTAATATTAAATGAATAGAGTCAGAATTAATCTCTTTCATTAATTCTATGGAGTCACCGCAAATTATTTTATTAAGAGGGGGAGTCATTCTTGCTTATTTAGCCTCATCTGAATCAGAGTTTTAAAATTTTCAGAATTAATATTAACTAAGAATAAACACCACATCCCATATTGGCCATAATGCAACCAAAACGACACGATTAAGTAGCAAAACTGTAAAAAATATCACCCTGATCAGCAACAAATAATCAATAAATTACGAACAAAAAAGAGGCATTTGGGGAGTTCTTTTCTTGACAGTCCCTGTTATTGAGCCTACCATAAGAATATCAATGGTCTCTACCAAAGCTTCTGCTTGTAAGTGTAGGGACTTTTTTATGTAAAAATTAAAGTTTTTCTGTATCTCTTTGATTTGAGAAAAGCTTTGTTTTTTATGGTTAATTTTATTTTACAGAGAATAATATGCAAGTCATTTCTGTGATTAATTATAAAGGCGGCGTTGGTAAAACAACAATTACGGCTAATTTAGCCGCAGAATTAGCGCGGCGGGGTCGAAAAGTTTTGTTAATTGATGTTGATCCCCAAACGAGTTTAACCTTGTCGTTTGTCTCGCCCGAAGATTGGCAAAAAAAATATTCCGATACCAAAACCATTAGACGATGGTTTAAATCTTTTGAAGACAATCAATTGCCGATTCCTTTAAAAGAACTTATTTTTTCTCCTGATATGGTCAATCAAAAATTGCAGGAATTGGGTGCAAAAGGGAAGGTCGATATGATTGCTTCTCATTTGGAGTTAATTAATATTGATTTAGAATTGGCCATGGAATTAAGTGGTTCTTCTTTGCGGCAGGCCACCAAGAATTTTTTAAAGGTTCATGGTCGATTGGCACAGGGATTAAAACAGCTTAATTCAACGGATTATGATGTGGTATTAATTGATTGTCCACCCAATTTTAATGTGGTGACTAAGACAGCCATTGTAGCCAGCGATCATTTGTTAATTCCAACTAAAGCAGATTATCTTTCCACACTCGGTATTAATTATCTCATTAATAGCTTAAATAAATTGGTGGAAGATTATAATGAATACGTAAAGTATGATCCAGATAATGTAACAAGACAAATTACGCCAATTATATTGGGTGTTGTTTTTAATATAGTACAATTTTATGGTGGTGAGCCCATAGCGGTTTCACGTGATTATATTAACAGGGTAAAAAGTCTTAAAATTCCTGATTATATTAACAGGGTAAAAAGTCTTAAAATTCCTGTTTTTGATCATTATTTACGGGAAAATAAAACGCTTTATGTAGCGGCAGCTGAGTTTGGTATTCCTGCAATTCTTAATCTAAATCTAAGAGAAAATTTTGGGCTTATTGATTTTGTGAATGAATTTGAACAGAAATTAGGGTGGAATATTGAATAAATATAGTGATTAAGGAATAATTATGTTTTATAGATTATTTATAACTATTGAGATAAATTAAAGGCTAACCACATGACCTCACCATTATCAGAATTTGCCATTTATGGTTTGTATGGAGATAGGGATATTGTTATTGAATTTCCTTATCCAATAAAAATTTTAGTTTCTGAAAATGGCATGGGGAAAACCACAGTACTGAATATTTTATATTCCATATTAAGCGGGAGATTTTATCGCTTAGAAAATATGTTATTTGAACGCATTATTGTTAAATTTGCCACAGGTTCATTTTGCATTTGTAAAGATGAGATAAACCAATTTTTACAAGATGAACAAGCTGAAGATCAGCCATATAAAGAAATCCAAGAAAAAATTGGTAAAGAAGAACTAAGAAAATTGGTTAGTTTGGCCAGAGAACATTCTGCTGAATCACTGGCAAAACTTAAAGAAGTGCGTCATATTAGTAATGCTTTAAAAATTCCTTCTCCATTATTAGCAGAAAAATTAAAAGTTCTTGATAAGGAAGAAAAAGGGAATTACTCACAAAAAATACAAGAATTGAGAAAATATTTTGATTTGGAAACGCTTTATTTAACCACTTATCGACGCATAGAAGAAGATTTGCAACAGTTGGGTTATCTTCCAGCGGATTTACAACTGCCCAGTCATTTGCTGCAATCTGGTGGAATGGACGACGTTTTGGAAAAATTGGAAAAAATAGAAGGCATTGCCATTGAACATCAATTGACTCCTGAACAATTATTACAGCGATTTGCTGATATTTGTAATAATTATTTAATTGATAAAAAATTTATTTGTACTGATCAATCACTAGAAATTCATACCAAAAAAGGGCGTTTAATTCCTTTTCATTATCTTTCCTCAGGCGAGAAACAAATTATTTCTATTTTCTCGCATTTATATCTTTCTTCTCCAAAAAAATGTGCAGTTTTAATTGATGAACCTGAATTGTCCATGTCTATTGAATGGCAACGTACCTTGTTGCTTGATATATTAAAGGCCCCTAGATGTGAATTTCTTGTGGCCACAACGCATTCTCCTTTTATTTTTGATGACGAATTGATGATCAATACGGTAGGTTTGAAAGAGTATATTCGGGAGTATGATTGATGTTACCGAGCGAAATGCAATCTTGTGGAAATGAAGCAAGTTCCGCATTTTTAAAATTCACAAGAATACATGCTAAAAAACCGCAATCTTTGATTTGTTTTTTTGAAGGAAAACAAGACAGTGGCTATTATTTTGGACGAATAAAAGAAAATTTGCCAAATATCGACTGGGAGGAAATCGTTTCTGATAATAAACAAAATGTGATTAGACTTTTTAATAGACTTAAAGATCATGAAATGTATCGAGCAGCTAAAAAAGCATTTTTTGTTGACAGAGATTTTGATGAACCTTTAGCAGAAGAATTAAGAAAAGAAATCTATGAAACACCTTGTTATTCAATAGAAAATTTCTATACGACAGAATCTTGTTTTAAACACATTCTTAAATATGAATTTAAAATCAGTGAATTTAGCAATGTCAAAATCGAGCAGATTTTTAAACAATGTCTTGATTGCTTTAATGCTATTCAATCTCAATTTCATAAAGAAATAACAGAGTTTAATGCTTGGCATTCAGTATCAACAAAAAATAATCTTAAAAACTCTTTAAAAGATAAAAAAATTGATGATTTAATCAATGTTACACTAAATCTGCTTGAACCTGAATTAAATCAGGTTAGAAAAAAGTATAATTTGCCCGAAGAAGCGCGTAGCTTTAGTGTAGATATTGGGATTAAATCTCAAAGTTTTCAAGATAAACCTTGTCAGTTTAGAGGAAAACAAGAATTGCAGTTTTTTATCAAATTCTTAAATAAACTGGTAGAGGAACTTAATAAGTCTGAAATAAAAGATAAAACAGGGAATAAAATTAATTTCCAAGTTCCAGCAGAAAGCAATGCGTTGTCTGTATTAAGCCAATACGCCGATACGCCAGCGTGTTTACGAAATTATTTGTCCACATTTATATAGCAAATTGAGTCACTGAAAATAATTTCATTCCCACCCGAATCAGAATCTCCAAAAATTAATATTAACCAAGAAATAAATCTTGCCAATTGTTTAATTCTGTCAATTCTGATTCAGAATATTTTTTTCTAATCCCCCGCCCGCTCAATCTGCAAACGTACAGGCTGACTTAATCCATAAATATCAGGCTCATACATTTCTTCGGCTTTGGTGGGCATGGCGACAAAAGTTCCCGGGGCAATCGCTTGGGCGACGTAGGAAATGTGGTAATGTCCGGCCGCTAAAAACTCAGAATAGAAAATGGCCGCATGATGACGCAATTCCTGATGGTAGAAATTCCAGAAACCATCCCGCTGCCAATCTTGTCGTGTATGCCAATAAGAGGATGAGTCGTAAACGCTGGCAGGGCGATTCTCAGCTTGGGCGGCATCGACTTGGGAAGCCGTGGCCAAATCTCGATTGACTGGCTCTAAACCACCCGGCACCGGATCATCCACCACCACGAAATAACGCGCTGTCGGTAAAGACAAATACAAATCAACCCGCACCCGATCTCCCGTTTGCAAGGCCAACGGATCGGCTAATAATTGCCATTTGCCCTCACGCTCAACGTGATACTCACGGCGAATTTCCATGCCGGCATTCACCGCTTGAGCCGTGTCCACAGTTTGGGCGTAGCTTAAACGCACATTGTAGTATAAACGGCCGTCGCCTTCTCGTTGAATCGCCAATTGCGCCGCACGCCCTGCATCTTCGGCCAGAGGATAAACGAATTGTTGCGCGGCATCATTTAATTGCTTAAATTCCACCTGCGTTTGTCCCGTTGTCGTTGGCAAGGCGTGATCGTCCAAACGCACCGTGACCGTCATCGCGGGTTCAGCCGCTTCGTACACGCGACTGTAGTCGATTAAGGCATTCATACAAAACAGATTTTCTTGCGTATTTGACCAATAACCGCCGCTTTGACGCGCTGCACTAATGGTACGCACCAGTTTAAAGGGTAAATCACTCACCAAGCCATCTTGTGCCTGTTCATCATAAGCAATTAAAGCCGATAACATCGCACATTGTGTACGCAAAGGAGAAGATAAAATGTGTTTATAATCAGAAGGTAACGATTCGTTAAACGCCACTTTTCCAGCCGATTGCGTCATATATCCCAACAAATCTTTAATCCATTCTTCGCGTAAACTTTCCGTATTAGGCAGGAGCGTGGCGGTGTGTAACATGATCGCCTTGCCGAATAAATCCATACTCGCCACATGCGGTTCATAACGTTTTAAATCGGCACGGGTTATTTTTTGCCGCATCGCCAAAGCCAGTAACGCCACCGCTCGCACCGAGGCCGACATGCCCTTAGTATAAAAATCAGGTAAGACATCACGGCGCAAAAGCTGGCTTAAATAATCGTGTAAACGATTTTCTACAGGCGCGGGAATTTGATGCCCTTGTTTTTTCAACCATTGAAACGCCAGCGCAGTATACGCGCTCAAATAAGGACTTACCCGCTCATTGGTCGCAACGTAATAAGCCATACCGCCATTGGGAGCTTGGAAATTCACCGCATCTTTTAACAAAGTCACCGGCAAAATCGCGCTGTCACTCCACACCAATTCCGTTCCCAAATACGGCATTAACGATTCATAATTGGCGGCCATCACGCCCTTACTCAAACGCTGTTCCCAACATTGATAAGGGTAATCGCGCATATAACGGAATGTGCCAGAAATTCCACCGATCACCGTTGGCATCACCGCGACACTGAGTTGTCCCATATTCGCTTGGGCGTTTTTGGGAATCGCAATGGATTCAATGACTTGATTCTCTGTCGTGGTGGCATATTGCGCAGAAGTTTGTAGAACTCGCTGCGGCCGCACCGGCAGAATATGCGTTAATTCATCGCGTAAACTTTCACTGTGCGCACTGGCGATTAGACGAATGTCGCCGCTAGACTGCGTTTGTACGGGCAGCCAAACAGTATAACGTTGATACGGTTTAGCCTGTATTATTTCTTTAATTTCAGTCTGTTGACCGTCGCCATGTTTGACAGAATCGCCCGCAGCCGCCAGTTGTACCGTGATCGCTTGCACTTGTTCAGTGCGATTCATCACGCTGACTCCCGCACGAAATTCATCGCCTTGCGTCACTTGATTAGGCATGACGGGACGTAATTCGATGGGCAAATTGACCTTAAAAGAACTGTCACTTAATCCCATGCGATCCGTAGGAGTCATGGCAATGGCGAGAACACGCCACCCGGTCAAATTATCCGGTACGGGAAATGATACCGTGGCTTTACCGTGTTCATCGGTGCGTAAACTGGCATTCCAGTAACTGACAAATTTAAATAACGTCCGCATTTCTGGCGTTAAACCGCCGTCACCGCCGGCACTTGCGCCTTTTTTCTCGAATTTTTGCCGTCCCACCAAACGCAATAACAGGCTGTAATTGCTCATTTCTAAATCATCTACGTTGTAAAAACCTTCGTAGGGATCGAAATAGCTACGCCCTTGTTTTAACAAATCAAATACCGCTTCATCTAAAACCACCAGCGTTAATTCCACGGGTTCATTTAAGGCTAAATCGGTTTTTGGTTTTACGGCTAAATCCAATGTCACCGTCTCTTTGGGACGGTAAACGGCTTTGTCGCTGCGAATATCGACGGTTAATTGTTTATACGGTTCAGTCACTTGGGTGCGCACATAACCCATACGAAATGCAGGTTTACCCAAATCAATGCCATCCGCACTCAACGGCTGATCTTGACGCGGCGACATGACGGTGACGGATACAAAAAAGCCCGGCTCATAATCGGCCAACACTGGAATATCAATCAATTCAATGCTGTGTTCGAGGGGCTGTAACCATTGATTTAATACGCCAAAACGTTCTACCGTAATCAAGGCTTGCGCACCGGGATAAGGATTTTTGACCAGATAACGCGCCGTTTCCCCGACTTTATAACTGTCTTGTTCGGGAACAATTTCTAGGCCGTTGCCTTCATTGCTCTCCCATACCACCGCATCACTGCCTGCAACCCATTGATAAGATTCAGTTTGATGGCTGCGTTGTTGACTGTCTTGAATGGTTGCGGTTAAACGATACGTGCCGGCTTGGGGTGGATTGTAAACACAAGATAACGGTGCGGCTGTCGATTGTAATTCGCAATTGCTCACGGCGACCCATTCATGTTGAAACTGAGTTAAATACGCATTGCCTGCGCCTTTGACGCGAGCGGCTTTGGTTTCGCGGCGTTCTACCTGTATTTTGATAGTCGTTCCTGTGACGGGTTCTCCTGTAGAATCAACCACTAAAGCGAGAATTTCTGCGGGTTTTCGTGCTTCAACCACCCATTGGGTTTGTTTCAAACCGACAAAGCGATCCCGTCCGACATAAGGCACACTGGCGGTGTGGGCGATGTATTTACCGCGTTCATCTTGTACTGCACTTTCGACGCGCAGCGTGCCGTACAACACAGCGGATTCTCCCAACGTCCATTTATTGTGTAACAAACCATGATCATCTAATTTATTTTCGGTTTGAAACACCGTATCATCGTAAACATTTTCCACATAGGTATCAAAATCAAAGCCTTTCGCTTGTGGGTGTTTAGAATAAAACGATTCTTGCGACAAGGTGGCTGTGAGGCGCGTTTTGGCCGCGGTGTAAGGGCCGCCTGCGTGTAGTTCGGCTTTGGTTTCTACTTGTAGCTCATGTCCTTGTTGTGCGACGGGAGCATTGATTTGGGTGCGGACACGGAAAGGCGAGGGCGTAAAATCACTCACCAAGACTTGCATGGGTGTCCATTCCTGATCAGAAAAACTGCCTTTTAAATTAAACTGATACCAGCCGACAGGTGCAGTTTTGGGAATGTCCACTTCCCCATCAAAGCCGCCGAATTCGGATAAGGTTAAGCCTTTTTTCTCAAATGTCGTATTTCCCATAGGATCGACGACGGTCAATGTGTACTCGCCTTTAGGCGCGCTGATCAAACGCTGATTGTCGTGATTACGTACAAAAATTTTATATTGTATGCGGTCTCCGACTTTATAAATGCCTTGTGCTGTCGTACCCCACGCGCTGATGTGTCCAAATTTTTTCCGTGAATACGGATACAGTTCGTAAGAAACGCCTAAATCGTACATTTGCACAGAAAAACTGTAATCCAATGGCAGTAAAGCCACCGCTTGATCCTGTGTCACGCGAATAAAAAACTGTTGTTCTTCATCACCATAGCTGTTAGACACGACTAAATCGGGATCAAATTCTACTGTTCCCGGTAAGTGTGCCAGACCGTTGGCATCGGTTTGGGCGGTGTGTAAAACAGGAGCGGCTTGAGAAACTAAACGGCTATAATCTTGTTTAAATAATTCTACTTTGGCATTGGCAACGGGCTGTCCCGTCGCTAAATCCATGACCCAAATAAGGCTGTTATAATGCCCTATTTTTGCTTGCACATATAACGGTGTAATTTGGCTAAAAAACCAGCGTGATTTAGGGTAATCTGCGTCGAGTGCGGGCGTGGTATTAAACTCGCCAACAATAAGACCACTTTTATCCGTATCGCCGAGTAATTGCCGAATATTTAACGGGGTTTTTATCGAGAAATTTTTCACTTTAGGCACGGCTAAAGAATGGCTTAATAATGGACTCCAGCCTTTTTGTGCTAAAAAGCGATTAAATTTTATTTCGACTTTATCCAAATTGGTCATGTAAATAGGAACTTCGCTGTCTATTCCTGTTTCTAACACCGAAAAATGATGTTCAAAAGTATAAGCAGGCGCACGATTATCCGTTGCAAATGCCATTCTAATAGGACTCACTAATGGCCGACCAAATTCATCTCGAAAATTTAAATTACTGGCTTGCAATTGATAATTTTGATAAGCCTTTAATAATTCAGGCAACCAAACATCATAAGTATCGTCTTTTTCATGTTGAGCGGTTAAGCGAGAATAATCTTCTACTCCTTCCCACGGTTTATAATCGGTGCGGCCGCCGGCCAAATCGGGCATTAATACCAGATTATCGCGCACGGTAGAAGGCAACACGGGACTGCTAAAGCGTAACGCTACCGTTTGCATGGGATCGCAGCGATTTGTTCCCAATTTATCTTCTGGCGTTAATAACAACGTTTCTCCCGCTAAACTTTCACAACGCACGCCTAAGAAACGAAATTGAGGAAACGTATGGAAACTTAGCACCGTTCTTTTTTCAATTCCGCGTTCTGGTCCCTGTGAAGAAATAAGGCCGGGTTCTATCTGTAGCGTTACTGCACTGTCTAAAGGCATTAATTGCGCAGGAGTAATGATCCACATTTGTCTGGCGGTATTGTTTTCTGGAATAAGGGCCTTATTATTAGAATGGGCTTGATCCGCTTCATCTGTTTTAGGCAGCGTGGCAATGACAGGGACACGTTGTCCGTTACTTTTCTGAAAATAAAGGTGTTTATTCACAGAATCTACAGTCACCATTTGATTAAAATAAACTTTTAATTCAGGCATACTCGGCGCACGCCAACTGTTGAATTCTGTTTGTTGAATTTGTGGGCGTTGGGTAAAGAATTCATGTTTCACTGCTTTGGCTAAAGTTTTTCCTGATTCGGTTTTAATACCGGGATTGACTAAAATGCGGTAGCGTGTGGCTAATGCCATGGCATTTTGATTGGTTAAGCGGCAGGCTAATGCGGAGGTATTTAACCATCGCCATTCACAATTTAATGCTGGGCTAATGGTGATGGGAATTTGTTCTGCGGGGCGTTCCATCGCACCGAGTGGAACAACCGCTTGATTGAATTGAAAGACAATTTCTTGGGTTTGGGCAACATCGCGCCCCGATGGCGTAATGCGAAGTAATTCCAATGGCTTATCGGCGGCTAAGGGTTTGCTTTCAAAGGCGATGCTGTTGACGTGCAACAACAAGCCTGTCAGCATACACCAAGCCAGTAAAAATACACGTGTCATAAGAAAATCCTCAGATTTTGAGAAAAGCGTTTTTAAAAAGAACAGGAATGTCGCTGTGACTATTGGGATGAAAGGGTCAATTTACATCCTATTGAGAACAAATTATGGTGAATTCGTTGGACTCCCAATGGAACGCACACGGATGAATGATGTGTTTCTGTTAAATTATTTTAATAATAGACAATCGATGTTAAGTTTTATTATTATCTATAGCAAAATGAAATGATTCTGCTATAGATAAACAAAGAGAAAAACAATATTTATTCTTTGGCTCTGGATAGATATTCGCCAGTGCGGGTATCGATTTTCAATAGATCGCCCACATCGACAAACAAAGGAACTCGCACCACCGCACCAGTTTCTAAAGTCGCGGGTTTGCTGCCGCCGCCACTTGTATCACCGCGCACACCGGGTTCGGTTTCCGTCACCGCAAGCACCACGAAATTGGGCGCGGAAACAGCAATTGGCGCGCCATTCCATAAGGTAATGGTACATTGTTCTTGTCCTTTGAGCCATTTCGCGCTGTCACCCACGGTGGCCGCGGATGCCGCGTGTTGTTCAAAAGTATCATTCACCATGAAATGGAAAAATTCGCCATCATTGTACAAATATTCCATATTGGTTTCCATAATGTCGGCAGCTTCGACGGTGTCACCCGATTTAAAAGTGCGCTCTATCACCCGTCCTGTTAAGAGATTGCGTAATTTAACCCGATTAAAGGCTTGTCCTTTGCCGGGTTTGACAAATTCATTCTCAATAATGGTGCAAGGTTCGTTGTCGAGTAGCAATTTTAAGCCCGATTTAAATTCGCTGGTGCTGTAACTTGCCATAGAAATATCCTTTTTTTGTGGGTGAGGAAGGTTTAAAAAAACTGCCCATGATAACCGAATTGGTGAAGTTAAACCAGTGAAATGATGGCTTGACAGTAAAAAATATTTTTAAAATGAGGATGTTGGAATAATAGATATGGATGAGGGTCACATTGTGCTGCCCTGCCATTTAAAATATTTCTGCGCCACATTGAAAAAATCACTTCTTATGCGCATATTATCTGTTTTGCTTTAAAATTTAATTAAACTCATTAAGGGATTGCTTATGAAAAAACAGATTAACCTTTACACGGCATTATTAGCGACTGTGATTGGTTTTGGTGGTTTATCCAGCCATAACACGAGCGTGGCTGAGGAAAACCCTTGGCAGGGCATGTACGAGACTGTCACCACGCCACAAACGCCTGATGACAATACCTATGTCGAAGTGACAGAAATCTTTTTATATACTTGTCCTCATTGCTATAATTTTGAGAAACATTCACAAACTTGGTTGGCTCAGGAGAAACCTGATTACGTTAAATATGTCAGAATGCCTGCGGTATTTAATCCGCGTAATATACTATTGGCAAAAGCCTATTATACGGCGGAATCTTTAGGTGTTTTAGACACCATGCACTTGGCTTTATTTAAGGCGATTCATGAGCAAGGAAAACGCTTAGAGAAAGAAGAAGAGATTAAGGCGATTTTTGTACAAGAAGCGGGGGTTAGTGAGGCGGATTTTGATAAGGCATTTGCCTCGTTTTCGGTGGATAATAAAGTGCGCCGTGCCAACAGTTTAACGGTGGCTTATGGCATCATGTCCGTACCCAGTGCGGTGGTGGCGGGTAAATATCGTCTTGCGCCAGATAAAACACAAGGCTTTGATAATAAACTAAAAATTATCAATTATCTTGCCGCACAAGAATATGCCGCTCGTTCTCCGGCGGTGGAAACGCCCGCCAACGCTGAAGCTGCCCCGGCTGAACACACGGCCAAACCTGTAGAAACGCAGCAATAAGATAAATATATTTGGGGATAATGACTCAATTAATTATCCCCAATTTTTCCCTGTTTTTAAGGATAAAATAATGCAAATTGGTGATTCATTACCGCAATTATCGTTGCCAGCCACCAGCGGGCGAACGATTGATTTATCGCAATTAAAAGGACAAGTAATTGTTCTTTATTTCTATCCCCGTGATGACACACCGGGTTGCACCCAAGAAGGACAAGAATTCCGCGATTTATATCCCGATTTTTTACAACACCAGATTCGCTTATTTGGTGTGTCTCGTGATACTGTGAAAAAACATGAGCAGTTTAGAGTTAAATACGATTTTCCTTTTGATTTAATTTCTGATGAACAAGAATTATTATGTCAACATTTTAAGGTGATAAAGCCTAAAAATATGTTTGGTAAAATGGTCACTGGAATTGAACGCAGCACTTTTTTATTTGATCGGGAAGGGATTTTGCGTCAAGAATGGCGTAAAGTGAAAGTGCCTGAGCATGCTAAAATCGTGTTAGAAGCGGCGAAAAATATAGCGGCTTCTTGAGTAAATTTAGGCTAATTTTAGATTTAAAAAACGAGAAAAACCACCATGTCACAAAAACGCCTTTTTATTTTGGATACCAACGTGTTAATGCACGATCCCGCCGCATTATTTCGGTTTCATGAACACAACGTGTATTTGCCGATGGTGGTTTTAGAGGAATTGGACGCGGCCAAAAAAGGCATGTCCGAAGTGGCGCGTAATGTGCGACAAGTTAGTCGTTTTTTAGATCAACTGATTAGCCAACATAATTATATTGAAGGCGGCATTCCTCTCCCTTATAGCCAATTGGAACAAAAACAATGCGGCTATTTATTTTTTCAAACCCAATCTTTTCCCCATTCTAATTTACCCGAATCATTACCCGGTAATAAACCCGATAACAGTTTTTTAAGCACTGCGATTGCCTTACAACGTGCCGATAAAGAGCGCAAAGTCACCATTGTTTCTAAAGACATTAATCTGCGCATTAAAGCCCATGCTTTGGGCATTCATGCCGAAGATTATACCAATGATAAAGTGCTAGATGATGCTGATTTATTATATACGGGCAAACAATCTTTACCCGATAATTTCTGGGATACGCACAGCAAAGAATTAAGTGTGTGGAAAGAAGAAGGGCGCACTTTTTATAAAGTCACAGGAGAATTGGTAAAAAATTGGTATCCGAATGAATATATTTTTACCGAAAATGATCCGCCTTTTGAAGCGATAGTCAGAGAGTGTGAAAATGACAGCGCGATCATTGAATCTACCCGCGATTTTCGTCAAACTAAACATCATATTTGGGGCATTAATGCCAGAAATCCTGAACAGAATTTTGCCTTAAATTTACTCATGGATCCAGAGATTGATTTTGTCACTTTATTAGGCGCGGCAGGGACGGGGAAAACCTTATTGGCTTTAGCCGCAGGATTGGCGCAAACTTTAGACCAAGCGCGTTATCGAGAAATTATTGTGACTCGTGTCACCATTCCTGTGGGCGAGGATATTGGCTTTTTACCCGGCACAGAAGAAGAAAAAATGACTCCGTGGATGGGCGCATTTGTGGATAATTTAGAAGTGCTAACACCCAATAATAACGCCGGCGAATGGGCGCGAGCCGCGACTACTGATTTATTGCATCATCGCATTAAAATTCGTTCGTTAAATTTCATGCGCGGCCGCACTTTTTTAAATCGCTATATTATTTTAGACGAAGCGCAAAATTTAACCTCTAAACAAATGAAAACCTTAATTACCCGTGCGGGTCCCGGTTCTAAATTGGTGTGTTTGGGAAATTTATCGCAGATCGACACGCCTTACTTAACCGAAACCACGTCAGGCTTAACCTACGTGGTGGATCGTTTCAAATCGTGGGCGCACGGTGGGCATATTACCCTGCAACGCGGCGAGCGGTCTCGCTTGGCTGATTTTGCGTCGCAGGTGTTGTAGTCGATTAACTTTTTTCTCTGGGCTGAAATTGGGCGAATTCTCGCGCCATTGCTTCATAAAAACGTCGTGCTGATTCTGTGCTTGCCGCAGGAACGACCACGCGTAACTGCACATAATGATGGCCAGCGGGATCACCGGGTAAACCGCGCCCTTTTAAGCGCAATTGATCGCCAGACTGCGCCCCGGCCGCGATTTTCAAGCCCACTGTCCCGCCCAAAGTCGGCACATTGACCGTCGCACCCAGCGCGGCTTCCCACGGCGTAAGTGGCAAATCCGAATACACATCACGCCCTTCTAAGCGATAATGTGCATGAGACGCGATGTTTACTTGCAAATACAAATCGCTTTTTACCCCATTGCGTCCTACTGCGCCTTGTTTGGCCAGACGAATACGTTGTCCTTGCGTCACACCGGCAGGAATTTTCACATTTAAACGTCGATTTTCCCCATTTGGCAGCGCAAATTGTAAAGATTGCGTCGTGCCGTGATACGCCTCTTCCAACGATACCGTAATGTGACCGCTGACTTCGGGTTCAGCCTGCATATCTTCATAAAAATCAGAAGGATGAGCGCGATGTCGTGCGGTATTATTGAAAAAATCACCGAATAAATCACTAAAATCAAAGCCCGCACCAAAACCCGCAGCTCCCCGTCTAAATCCCGGCTGCGCCCCACCAAAATCCCAGCCCGGCGGTGGATTAAATTCTTCCCCTGCGCGCCAATGACTGCCCAATTGGTCATATTTGGCGCGTTTTTCAGGGTCTTTTAACACCTCATAGGCTTCATTGAGTTCTTTAAAATGGTGTTCGGCATTGGCTTCTGTGCTGACATCGGGATGATACTTACGTGCCAAACGACGATAGGCTTTTCTAATATCGTCGGCACTGGCTTCTCTGGGCAATCCCATTATTTTATAATAGTCTTTATATTTCATAGTTCAATCAAATCAGAATCCAAAATAAAAAACCATTCATATCAATAAACATTAAGCGTTATTTAACCGATTAAATCCGCTTTACTTTACGTGGAATAGTAATGGTCAATACGCCCTGACTGATTTTAGCCGTAATGTGCTGAATATCGGCTAATTCGCTGGGGACATTAAATTGGCGTAAAAACGATCCTTGGGGTCGTTCATGGTGTTGCCATTGACTGCGGCCGTGCTTAGTATTACTAATATCGCGTGTTCCCGTCACGCTCAACACACCTTGCGCCATCGTGATAGCCAGCGCGTCGGGCGCAACGCCCGGAACATCAAGCGTAATTAAAAAGTGATTATCCCGTTGCTGCACATCGGCTAAGGGTTTCCATGTGCTTTGTGGGCTTTGCCACGTGCTTTCATGGGGTTTTGTTTTAGGCTTAACCGGACGATTTTCTAAGGTTTGTTGCCACTTGTCTAATAAGTGCCACACGGGGTCTGTATTAGGATTATAATTATGCGTTTTCATATTATTAACCTTTACCCTGATTATCAAAGTGAATTATCCCAACTGCTTTATAATATAAGTATAGTTTTGCTTATTTCAATCTGCTTAACATTACTGCGTGGCGGTTAATTTTTTCCAGCGTAAACTTTCCAAGCGCAAACCCGAATCCGAATCGGTAATGATAAACGGTTCTAAAACAAATTGAATTTTTTGCGTTTGCCGTTCTGGTGGTTCTAAAACGTCTTCCGGTTCGCCGCTGACCCGTAAGCGAAAAGCGTTAGGATATTCGGGATATTCGGGTTTTTCTAAAACTTGTCCTGCATTGATCGCGGCGCGTAAAAATAAACTTTCTTGCAAATGTTCTGCGGCTGAAAAGGCCAAGCGTTTGCTGCCCGCCAATAAACTAAAAATAGTCCCTAATGCCATTCCAACAATCACTAAAGCAATTAAAATTTCCAGTAAAGTAAATCCTGTGATTGTTTTTTTATTAAATATTTGGGGCGCGTTCATAATCTACCATTGTTTTGCCATTAAAAGGATCAATTTTAATTTTCACTTGCACATCAAATTGCGTTAATAATAATGTGCCACCGCTGCTGCCGCCGGCGGGAAAAAAACTAACTTTTAAAGTGCCAGTGGCTTCACTTTTCTCAGCCCATTTTATTTCTGCGCCACGGCTTTCCCACACACCGGGTAATTGCCGTAATTTTGGTTCATCAGATGGCACTGCTGATTGTAATAAAATTGTTTTTGTTTTTCCCTCCACAATTGCCGAACGCCGCGCATGATTTAAAGTGGCTAATAATTCCCTGACTTGGGCTTCTAATTTTACCGTTTCGCCACTGTTTAATCTAGGAATAACCAAAGCTGCTCCCACAGCAATAATGGCCATCACAATAATTAATTCAATTAAAGTAAAAGCGCGTTGTGGCAGTAAATTTTTAATATAACCCATATTAGACACCTAATTGTCCTGATAATAATTGGGGATAACGTTGTAATAATTGTTTAGCCATCCGTTCTATTTGTTCTAACTCACGTGGACGGGGTAAAGTGATTGCTTCAACATGAATAATCTGTGCAGGAGCAGCAGATAGAAAAACAACACTATCAGCCAATAATAATGCTTCAAGAAAATGATGCGTGACAAATAAAATAGTGGCTTGATGTTGTTGCCATAATTGCAATAATTGCGTGTGTAATTGCTGCACTGTGGGCGCATCAACAGAAATAAAAGGCTCATCCATTAATAACAATTCAGGCTGCACCACAAATGCCCGCGCTAAAGCCACACGCCGCTGCATTCCCCCCGAAAGTTGTTGTGGATAGGCGTTGGCCTGTGCCGTTAATCCCACACGCTCTAACACCTGCATGGCACGCGAGCGGGCATGAGTTTCTTTTTTTAACACCAATAATAAATTTTCTAATACCGTTAACCACGGCATTAATCGCGTTTCTTGAAACATCATGGCTAAACGCAATTGCGCTTGCGATCCTTGATGTAAATTTTGTTGGCCAATCATCACCGTTCCGCTGAATTGTCGATCCAATCCAGCCACAATATTTAATAAGGTACTTTTACCCGCTCCCGAAGGGCCAATAAACGCAATAAATTCTCCCGCATGAATGGTTAATTGCAATTGGCTTAACACAGGAATGAATGTAGGAGAAAAAGCCTTATGTGCAATATGAAGATGTAAGGGATCATGTAAGGTCATGGCACAATTCGCCAACGGTGCAAATAGCGTTCTAAAGGACGCATGAATAAAGCTTCAATTAAAAACACAACAATCACAAAAGCAAAGGTATAAGCTAAAATACTGGTAATGTCAAAAAATTGGAAAAAAACGCCTAATTGAAACCCCATTCCACTGCTACGCCCTAACAATTCTACCACTAAAACAATTTTCCAAATTAATGATAATCCACTGCGAGCAGCCGCCATTAAATAAGGCGATAATTGCGGTAAATAAACCCAGCTTAATTTCCAAAACAATGATACTTTAAACACATCAGCCACTTGCATTAAACGGCGATCAATGGCTCTCGCGCCTTCCCGCACGGTGACCACCACTGTGGGGACTTTATTAATGACCACCGCAGCGACGGCTGCTATATCCGTTAATCCTAACCAAATATAGCATAAAATCACCACCACCAACGCAGGAATATTTAAAGCCAATACCAATAATCCATCTAAAAACGCATCGATTTGTGGGAAATGTCCCATTAACACTCCAATTAACGTTCCTAATAACATCGCAATGGTGAAAATTATCGCCACTCGCATTAAGGTCACGCTTAAATGATACAGCAATTCGCCCGTGGTCACATGCCAAACAAATTTCTGCCACACCATCACAGGCGTGGGCAACAAAGGGTCTTGTAAGCTGTATGCGATGCCCTGCCATAACAGGAGAAATAGTAGAATAGATAAACCCCGTAATAACGCCATCATTACTCAATTAAATCCAATGAAGGAATGGTAAATTCTGGCCAAAATGTTCCCGCACTTAATGTGGCTTGTTCTCCCACTAAATCAGAGCCACCATATTGCGCTAAAATCGCAAATAATTGTTGTGCTGCCGCTTGTTCTTTTTCCCCAAATTGCTGCACAATACCCGCACGATATTGATCGCGCCATAATAATAAAGTATTTGGATTTTCTGTTTTCATTATTTCTCGAATAGCTAACCACGCTTGATCCGATTGTTTTAAATAATGTTTGGCTTGATAAGAAGCTTGTAAAAAATCTAATAATAATCCGCGATGTTCAGTTGCCCATTGTTCATGAAAAACCCAGCCTAATAATGGCACTGGAGTGGTAATGCCTAATTCGGGTAATAATTCATTTGTGGATAATAATGGAGAATAACCCGCAGCTTGCAATTCAGCATTATAATGCCAAAAATTAATCACCGCATCTAATTCGCCGCGACGCATTAATTCATTCAGTAATGGCGGCGCACCATAAACAGGAGTCACGAGTTGAATTAAATCTTGTCCTAAAACCTTATGACTATACGCCCGAAACAATAACCAACTTTTATCTACTGCTCCGCCAGCAATGCCTAATTTTTTCCCTTTTAATTCGCTTAATTGCGTGATATGTGCATCGGGTTTGACCATTAATCCACCCACCGAAAGCGAATAAGGCACAAAACTAAAAAGACGTTGTTCAGCACGCTGGCGAGAAACCCAAATCCAATCATTCACAATCACGTCCACTTCGCCCCCTTGTAAGGCCACATTAATGGCGTGATTAGAAGCCAATGGCGTTATTTTTAAATCAATTCCGCGGCGTTGAGCAAAACCTTGTTGTTGTATCGTGGCCAATTCCCAATTCACCGTGCCAAATTGCAACACGCCCACGCGAATGGTTCTATTGTCTTGAGCCATAACTAATACACTGAATAAAGTCAGCAATAACATGCTAAAAAAACGGGAATAAAACATCCATCCTCTCCCTTAAACTACAATTGAATGGTAAGAAATTTTTAACACGAGTTATTTTGTCTTTTGACAAATTGGCTTAAAATAAAGCCCATAGTACCGTCTTAGGAGAAAATCTAATGTCCGCCTCCCCCCCATTGCAATTTAGTGAACAACCCGGTTGTTGGGAACGACATCTGCAACGACAATATCAAAATCCCTTGTTTGGTCATAAAAATATCACCCAAACCGACATCGCCCAAGCACAAAAACGCGATCAACAAGAACGATTAAATTTTCAACAAGGTTTCTATACCTTATTAACCGATGCTGCCAGTTTGGCCGCAGAAGTAGACGTGGAAGCCATGTTTAAATTACAAGACCGAATTGATGCTTTATATGAACAATGTGCAGGATTAGGCGGTCATTTTAATGGCGAATTGCAAGGATTGCGTAATTTAAACGATATTATTATGCAATCCATTAAAGCCAGTCATTCACAGTCTTCTCCAGAAAATCTTGCGCCTTTATTAGAAAAAGACAGCGCACGCCGTTTGCATTTTGCTTTATTAAGTTATCCGGTGATTGCGCATTTATTACATCCACAATCGCCCATTCAATCTTCTGATATTGTACCGACGTTACTGAGCGAATCCATTGATGCGGTAAAAGCGGCGATTTGTTTGTTTAATCAAACCCAACGACAAATTTTATGTGATGAAGCGCGACGGTTATTATTCAGCATTGATGCAGAAGAAACCAATCCACAACTCACGCCCGCGTGGAACTGTTTGCGAATCATGGAAAATGAATCGACCACGCATTAAGAATCACTCATGCTTTTTTGGCAAAATGATGGTGTTGCAAATGCCCAGAGAAAAGCCGACCTAAATCGATAATAGGAATAGGATTGTCGTTTAAATTAAAACACGAAATGGCCACCGGCCGCCAAAAATCCAATTGTGCCGGTAAAGGACAAAATTGGCTGTCATCAACAAATAAATTCACCGGTAATGTCGTTAAACGTAATCCACCATAATGCGCCGGATCGTCAGGGTCTAATTGATACAAAATAAGACCAACAATGTGTGCCGATAAATGCACCGTCATCTCATCGCGTTGCCCACGAATAAGCGCGTACACGTCAAGCACCGGTAAAATCATTTCCTGAAACACAAAAACTTCGCTGGCGTACGGGGGCGTACAGGGGATTTCGTGCAACGTCACCGACAGCAGCACTTGCGACATCTCATGCGCGCCCACCGCTGCCCGCAATCCCCTACCAAAATCCAGTAACCAGGCTCGACTTGTCGTTGTTTCGTCCATAATGGCCTCGTTTTTCAAACTCACTCAAACCGTCACACAAGAAGCCGCCGCCAAGAAACGCGCTGCACGGGCTTGCTCTTCGGGACGCAAGGTCAACACTTCCACACCCATTTCTGTCACCAACACCGTGTGTTCCCATTGTGCCGACAAACTGTGATCTTTGGTGACCACTGTCCAACCATCGCTTAACTGTTTGACGTGCCGTTTACCCGCATTTAACATCGGCTCAATGGTAAACGTCATGCCCGGGAGCAATTGTAACCCCGTGCGAACTTGTCCGTAATGCAACACCTGTGGCTCCTCGTGAAATAAACGACCAATCCCATGTCCACAATACTCGCGTACCACCGAAAAACGATGGGATTCTGCAAATTGTTGGATGGCATGACCCACATCGCCCAAAAACGCCCCCGGCCGCACTTGCGCAATCCCCAACCACATCGCCTCATAGGTGATTTCCACCAGACGCTTCGCCCGCGGATGCGCCTCACCCACAATAAACATTTGACTGGTATCGCCATGAAAACCATCTTTAATCACGGTAATATCAACATTAACAATGTCACCATTTTTCAAAACACGGTCATTGGGAATACCATGACACACTTGATGGTTGACAGAAGTACAAATTGAACGCGGAAAACCTTTGTAATTTAACGGCGCAGGAATCGCCTGTTGTTCGCCTACAATGTAATCGTGACAGCGTTGGTCTAACTCCAAAGTGTTGACTCCCGCCTGCACATAAGGCGCAATCATTTGCAGCACTTCAGCGGCTAAACGCCCAGCCACCCGCATTTTTACAATTTCATCAGGGGATTTAATCGTCACAGCCATAATCTTTTAAACACATATTGATTGTTGAAAAAAGCCTTCTATGGTATAAAGCACACGCCCAATAGGCAACAGTTCATTTTATTTTACCTTTCTCTCATCACACACATACATCGTCACATGGTTTGGGGTGCTTCGTTATGCGAGGTCAAGTCATGGGATGTATGGAGGATTAACCCTAACGGAGTTGTATTATTATGGCCAGTGTTTCCATGCGTCAAATGTTAGAAGCGGGCGTGCATTTCGGACACCAAACTCGTTTTTGGAATCCGCAAATGGCACCGTATATTTTCGGTGAACGTAACAAGATTCACATTATCAATTTAGAACATTCTCTGCCCATGTACCAAGATGCGCTCAATTTTGTGGGCAAATTGGCTGCACGGCGAGGAACGGTGTTATTTGTCGGCACCAAACGTTCGGCGCAAGAAGCTGTGAAACAAGCCGCGTTACAGTGCAATATGCCTTATGTCAACCGTCGTTGGTTGGGTGGCATGTTGACCAACTTTAAAACGATTCGTGCTTCTGTCAAGCGTTTAAGAGACTTAGAAGCAGAAAACGCCGACGGCACTTGGAATCTGCTCACCAAAAAAGAAGCCCTGTCACGTAGCCGCGAGTTGGAAAAATTAGAACGCAGCTTAGGCGGGATCAAGGATATGGGCGGTTTGCCTGATGCGTTGTTTATCATTGACGTGGGACACGAGAAAATCGCCATTCAGGAAGCGGTTAAATTGGGTATTCCTGTCATTGGGGTGGTCGATACCAATAACAGCCCTAATTTTGTCGATTACGTGATTCCCGGTAACGATGACGCGATTCGTGCGGTCAGTTTGTATGCCAATGGCATCGCTGAATCCATTAACGAAGGCAAACAAGTCAGCCAAATGGTACGCGAAGAAGACGAGTTTGTTGAGGTTCAAGACGGCACAGCCACCGCTGAGGAAACACCCGCAGAACCCGCGGCAGTTGAAAGCGATGAGTCCGCAGTCGCGCCTTAATTGACCCGATTCGCATGACCTTCTGAAAACACATCGTTTCATGTTTTCATGGTTTTCGATGTGTTTTCCCGATTTAGTGAAAGTTAAAGTCGATTTAATCGTATTTTTAAGCCATTTTTAATTTTGAAGCAAGAGGTCAAGACTATGTCTATTACGGCAGCATTGGTGAAAGAGCTGCGTGAGCGCACCGGCGCGGGCATGATGGAATGTAAAAAGGCGTTGGTAGAAAGCAACGGAGACATCGAAGCCGCCATTGAAGCCATGCGCAAATCCGGACAAGCCAAAGCCGCAAAGAAAGCCGGCCGCATCGCCGCAGAAGGTTTGATTGTGGTGCAAGGCGACAGTCAGCGCACTGCGATGGTGGAAGTGAACTGTGAAACCGATTTCGTGTCAAAAGGCGATGATTTTCAAGGCTTTTGTCAATTGGTTGTGGATAAAGTATTGCAAGACAATCCAGCCAGTTTGGACGATTTATTGGCCACTCAAGTCAATGGTAAATCCATCGAAGAAATTCGCAACGACATGATCGCCAAAATTGGTGAAAATATCAGTGTGCGCCGTTTTATCTGTTCTACTGCGGATGCGGGTGGCGTGTTGGGCGTTTACCTGCATGGGACACGCATTGGTGTATTGTTAAAAATGCAAGGCGGCAACGAAGCCTTAGCCAGAGATGTCGCCATGCACGTGGCGGCCAGCCGTCCGTTGTGCGTCAGTGCAGACCAAGTTCCCGCCGAAGTGTTGGACAAAGAACGCGAAATTTTCACCGCCCAGTCGGCCGAAAGCGGAAAACCCGCGGATATTATTAGCAAAATGGTCGAAGGCCGTTTGGAAGTCACTTTATTGGGTCAACCTTTTGTTAAAGACCCCGATCAGTCCGTAGAAAAATTATTAAAAGCGCAAAAGGCGACCGTGTTGCAATTTGAACGCTTTGAAGTGGGCGAAGGTATTGAGAAGAAAACCGAAAACTTTGCCGACGAAGTCATGCAACAGGTTAAGGGACACACCTAATCATGACAGAATTAACCCCTACTTATCGCCGAGTCCTGCTCAAACTCAGCGGTGAAGCCTTAATGGGCAATTTAGGCCACGGCATCGATCCCCAAGTGATGATGCGCGTGGCGAATGAAGTCCGGGAAATTGTTGATTTGGGCGTACAATTGGGTTTAGTGATTGGTGGGGGGAATATTTTTCGCGGAGTCGGATTGACCGCCATTGGCGTAGATCGGGTGTCTGCGGATCAGATGGGGATGTTGGCCACGGTGATGAATGCCTTGGCGATGCAAGATGCTTTGCGTAAGGTGGATGTTCATGCCCGCGTCATGTCGGCGATTCGGATTGACGCGATTTGTGAGGACTACATTCGTCGCCGTGCCATCAGTCACTTGGATAAAGGGCGTGTGGTATTATTTGCCGCAGGGACAGGGAATCCGTTTTTTACTACAGATTCGGCTGCCAGTCTGCGTGCCATTGAAATCAATGCGCAATTGATGATCAAAGCCACCAAAGTCGATGGTGTTTACGCCACAGACCCCGTTGCTAATCCCCAAGCCACTCGATTTACCCGTTTAACTTATAACGAAGTATTAGCCCGTCAATTGGGCGTAATGGATACCACGGCTGTGGTCTTATGTCGGGACAATAAGATGCCATTGCGCGTGCTGGACATGGGCAAACCGGGCGCATTATTACGTGCCATTTGCGGACAAGATGAAGGCACGTTGATTCACAGTGAGGAATAGGCGATTATGAGTGAATTACTTGAGTTGGTTAAGAAAGATGCCGAAGAGCGAATGCACAAAAGTGTCGATGCGTTAAAAGCAGAATTTGTCAAAATTCGCACCGGCCGAGCGCATACCAGTTTATTAGATCATGTTAAAGTCGATTATTACGGCTCTGAAGTGCCGTTGAATCAAGCGGCTAATGTGACAGTATTAGATATTCGCACTTTGGGCGTTTCCCCGTGGGAAAAAAATATGGTGGGTAAAATTGAAAAAGCCATTCGTGATTCCGATTTGGGCTTAAATCCCACTAATTTAGGCGATACCTTGCGTGTGCCATTACCTCCCATGACGGAAGATCGGCGACGGGAACTGGTGCGTGTGGTGAAACATGAGACAGAAACCGCCCGCGTGGCTATTCGTAATATTCGCCGCGATGCCAATCATGAGTTGAAAAATTTGGTCAAAGACAAAGAAATTTCTGAAGATGATGAACGTCGCGCCGAAGAAGTCATTCAGAAATTAACCGATAAATACGTGGCCAAAGTGGACGAAGCCTTGGCAGAGAAAGAAGCCGAGTTAATGGAAGTTTAATTTTTTGGCACTGGTCGTTATCGTCAAGTGGTTTTGACGTGAAACTGGTTTTTATGGAGTATTTTTAGGTTGTCATGACTGAATCGTTTACTCGTTTGCCGCGTCATATTGCCGTGATCATGGATGGAAATGGCCGCTGGGCAAAACAGCGGTTTTTGCCGCGTCATGTCGGGCATCAGGCAGGGGTAGAGGCGGTGCGTCGGACAATCCGTCGCTGTCGGGAATTGGGCATTGAGGCGTTGACTTTGTTTGCGTTTAGCAGTGAAAATTGGCGACGACCCGCACAAGAAGTTAATTTGCTAATGCAATTGTTCATGATGGCGTTACGCCGTGAAATGCAGGCATTACATCGTGGTGATGTGCGGTTGCAGGTGATTGGGGATCGGTCGGCTTTTGCGCCAGAATTGCAAGCCTTGATCGCTGAGGCGGAGTCTTTAACCAAGAATAACATGGGGTTATGTCTCAATGTGGCTGCTAATTACGGCGGGCAATGGGATGTGATTCAGGCTGTGCAACATTTGGCCACCCAAGTCGAACAAGGTCATTTGTACAGTGCCGAGATTACTCCAGAACACGTTGCCAAGCATTTGTGTTTAGCCGAGTTGCCTCAACCCGATTTGTTCATTCGCACCGGCGGTGAGCAGCGATTGAGTAATTTCTTATTATGGCAATTGGCTTATACCGAATTGTTTTTTTCAGAATTGTTGTGGCCAGATTTCGGTGAGGCTGAGTTAGACCGCGCTTTGGCTTTTTTTGCCAATCGACAACGTCGCTTCGGCCGCACCGGAGATCAGATTGAGCAGCAGTTGTGATTTTTTGTCTGAATCAGAATTTACAGAGTTAAAGAATAAATTATCTCGTTCCCACATGCCATGTGGGAACGCAGTTGCGGCGTGCCACGTCGAGTATCAACAAGAATAATAGTGTGGGTTCGTGACGCGGCGCGTCAGGACTGCATTCCCACATGGCATGTGGGAACGAGGAAAAAAATCAATTTTGAAAATTCAGAAATTCTGTAAATTCTGATTCAGACGATTGTTAAAATTCAAAAATTCCGTCAATTCATAAATCCAGACAAATCCCTTAACCGAGTTTAATTTTAAGTTATGCTGAAACGGCGACTACTGACCGCTGCACTGTTAATCATTTTGATTGTGTTGGAAATTCTGTATCTTAACTCAACCACCTTAGCGGTGATATTCGCCATCGTCGTGGCCTTGTCGGCTTGGGAGTGGGCAGGATTGTCGGGTTATTTGGCGCGGGCGCAGCGAATCGGTTATGTTGCTATTGTATTGTTTTTATTGATTTTAGTTTATAGCGCACATTCTTTTTGGCCAACAGCAATAACTGTTTTTCTGCTCTCTGCAGCGGTGTTGTGGTGGCTGATTGCCGCTTATTGGGTGCTACGCTATCAACAACAATGTGATCTTTTGCCGAATTCCTCACCTTTACGCGCTTGGTTGGGCGGGGTGGTCTTGATTCCTTCATGGCTCGCTGTGTATCAATTGCATCAGCAGTATGGGGAATATTGGGTTTTATTTTTATTTGTCCTGATTTGGGGAGCAGATACTGGGGCTTATGCCGCTGGACGTTTGTGGGGACGGCATAAATTGGCCAGTCACGTGAGTCCCGGTAAAACTTGGGAAGGATTCGCCGGTGCGCTGTTGGTGGGTGCATTGTTCGCTGGAGGTGCCGCTTATTTCTGGTTAGACGAATCGGAAGCCCTGTATCAGATTGGTTTTGTGCTGTTGTCTCTGGCCACTGTGGTGGTGTCGGTTTTGGGCGATCTGTTGGAAAGTTTGTTTAAACGCAAAGCCGGCGTGAAAGACAGTGGGCAAATTTTACCCGGACACGGTGGAATGTTAGATCGAATTGACAGTTTAACTTCGGCCGCGCCATTTTTTCTGGCGGGTTTACTTTTAATGGGAAGCCTCTCTTGATTGGAATTACCATTTTAGGTGCGACAGGCACTATCGGTTTAAATACCTTAGATGTGTTGGCACAGCATCCCGGACGATTTCGGGTGGTGGCTTTGACGGCACATCGTAACGTAGAACTTTTGTATCAACAATGTGTGCAGTGGCGACCGAGTTATGCGGTGCTGGTGGATGACACGGCCGCAGAACAGCTTGCGACGCGATTACGTCCCGTTGTGCCTGAAATTACCGTGTTATCTGGTGTGGCGGGTTTGGAAACGGTGGCACGTTTGCCCGAAGTGCAAATGGTGATGGCGGCGATTGTCGGGGCGGCGGGTTTGTTGCCTACCTTAGCGGCCGCAGAAGCCGGTAAACGGGTGTTGTTAGCCAATAAAGAAGCCTTAGTGATGTCGGGGCCTTTGTTTATGGCAGCGGTGGAACGACAACAGGCTGAATTACTCCCCATTGACAGTGAACATAATGCGGTTTTTCAATGTTTGCCCCATTCTCCCAGCACTCGCCCTGCCGATTTAGCCCGCCAAGGTATTTCCCGTATTATTTTAACCGCATCTGGCGGCCCCTTTCGTCAATGGTCACTTGATCGATTAGCCCAGGTGACTCCCGATCAAGCCTGCGCTCATCCCAATTGGAAAATGGGACGGAAAATTTCTGTCGATTCCGCCACGATGATGAATAAAGGTTTGGAAGTGATCGAGGCCTGTTGGTTGTTTTCAGCCAGCCCACAACACGTTGATGTGGTGTTGCATCCGCAGAGTGTGATTCATTCTTTAGTCGAATATGTGGATGGTTCTGTCTTAGCGCAGTTGGGGAATCCTGACATGCGTACGCCCATCGCTTATGCTTTGGCGTGGCCGGAACGGATGAGTGCGGGCGTGTCGGCCTTGGATTTGATCAAAGTCGCTCGCTTGGAGTTTGAAGCGGCTGATTGGGGACGTTTTCCTTGTTTGCGTTTGGCTTATGAAGCCATGGCGGCCGGGGGAACAACAACAGCCATTTTAAATGCTGCTAATGAAGTGGCAGTGGCTGAATTTTTGGCCGGGCGTTTACCGTTTACTGCGATTCCTCTGTTGATCGAAGCGACTTTGTCGCAGGTGTCTGGGCGAGTCGTGGATCATTTAGATACGATTTTGGCAGATGATGCCAAAGCCCGTGCTTTTGCAACCGAATGGATGGCGAATTACTAAATGTCACTGCTTTACATGATCATTGCGTTTTTGGTGGCTATCGGATTACTGGTGGCCGTGCATGAGTTTGGCCATTATTGGGTGGCACGGCGGTCTGGAGTGAAAATTTTATGTTTTTCCATTGGTTTTGGTCAGACCTTGTGGTCAAAGCGTTTTGGGACGGATCAGACTGAATTTGTAATTGCTGCGATTCCTTTGGGCGGTTATGTGAAAATGTTGGATGAGCGCGAAGCTCCCGTTGCCCCCGAAGAACAGCACCGGGCGTTTAATCGACAATCGCTTGGAGTGCGTTCGGCGATTGTGTTGGCGGGGCCGCTGTTTAATTTGGTGTTAGCCGTTTCGATTTACACTTTAGTTTACATGATAGGTCTGACCGGCACTAAAGCGGTGATCGGAGAAGTCACCCCAGGCGGTTTGGCTGAACAAGCAGGTTTTCGTTCGGGTTATCAAGTGGTTGCGGTAGATGGGCGAGAGGTATTGCGTTGGGAGAGTGTGATTCAGGCGACTTTATCCAAATTATTAGATCAAGAATTGATCGCTTATCGTGTTTTGGATAAAACTGGCACGGAGTCTTTATTGTATTTGGATATGCGCCATTTGACCTTGGATGACATCAGTGAGGGGCAGTTTTTTTCGGTGGCTGGATTTTGGCCGCGCTATCCGCCGTTGCCGGCGCAATTGGGAGAGGTAGTGGTTGGCAGTCCGGCGGCTGAAGCGGGTTTGCAAGTGGGTGATGTGATTGTGGCTGTGAATCATGAGCCAATTAGCACTTGGAAGCAGTGGTCAGGAGTGATTGCAGCGCATCCAGAATCTCCCATGTTAGTGCGAATACGACGCGGGGAGCAGTTGATCACTCTCACGGTGACTCCTGCTCGCACGGAGTCCGGAGAAGGACGGATCGGTGTGCGACCACAGCGGGCTGAAATTCCTGCCGAATATTTGATCACAGAGCGCCATGCCCCGTGGACGGCTTTGTGGTTGTCTTTGGAAAAAACAGTCGATTTAAGTGTGTTGACCTTGCGGGTGATGTATAAAATGCTGACCTTGCAATTGTCTACTCGTAACATTAGTGGCCCTATTACCATTGCTAATTATGCCGGTCAATCAGCGCAAACGGGTGTGATTTCGTTTTTAATGTTTTTGGGATTGATCAGTTTAAGTTTGGGGATTATTAATTTGCTGCCTATTCCGTTATTGGATGGGGGGCATTTGTTGTTATATTTTATTGAATGGGTTAAAGGCAGTCCTGTCTCAGAAACGGCTCAAGTGTGGTTGTATAAAATCGGTTTGACGTTTATTGTGCTGCTGATGACTTTGGCTATTTTTAATGATATTGATCGTTTTTTCCGCTAACTTTCTCAATATGCCTCTAGGTATGGACGAATAATGGCATCTTATCATCGTTTTTATTCTACTTTGGCGTGCTTTGGTGCGGCCTCGCGTTTTACGCCAAGTGTTCGGTTCGGTCGTTGGCTGGGGGCGGCTTTGCTGCTGGGTTTATCGGGACAGAATGTGACCGCGTTGGAATCTTTTGTGGTCGAAGATATTCGTTTGGAAGGCTTACGTCGTAATTCTCCCGGTACCGTGTTTAATTATTTGCCGGTGAATCGCGGCGATAAGTTTGATGCAGAATTGTCCGTATTGGCGATTAATCGTTTATTTAAAAGCGGTTTATTTCGAGATATTCAATTACAGCGCGATGGCAATGTATTAGTGGTGGTATTGGATGAACGTCCAGCCATTTCTTTTATTGAATTTAATGGTAATAAACAGCTTAAAACCGATGATTTGCGTCGTGCTTTACGGGGCGTAGGTTTTGCGGAAGGGCGCGTGTTCGACCGTTCTTTATTGGAACGTGTAGAACAAGAATTGCAGCGGCAATATTTTACCTTAGGTCGTTATGGGGTGTCGTTGCAATCAACGGTGACTCCTTTGGATCGCAATCGTGTGGCGGTGCAGATCGATATTCGAGAAGGGGAAGTGGCGCGCATTCAGCACATTAATCTGGTGGGAAATCGCGCTTTTGATGATGACACCTTATTGTCAGAGTTAAATTTAACCACCGGTGGTTGGTTTACTTTTCTCACCAATAGCGATCAATATTCTCGTCAAAAATTGGCCGGTGATTTGGAAACATTACGTTCTTATTATTTAGATCGGGGTTATATTAATTACAGTATTGATTCCACTCAAGTGTCCATTACGCCGGACAAAGAACATGTTTATATTACAATAAATATGACTGAAGGCGATCAATATCGTGTCAATGAGATACGTTTAGTCGGTAATTTGATCGCGCCTGAAGAGGAATTGTTGGGCTTGATGAAGGTGAAAAGCGGTGATGTGTTTTCGCGTAAGTCAGTGACCGCCAGCACGGAAGCAGTGACGGATCGTATTGGTCACGAAGGCTATGCCTTTGCTAATGTGAATCCTGTCCCAGACATTGATCCCGCTACGAAAACGATTAATCTTAGTTTGTTCATTGATCCCGGCAAACGGGTTTATGTGCGCAATATTAATTTTAGTGGAAATACTAGAACCCGTGATGAAGTGTTGCGGCGGGAAATGCGCCAAATGGAATCGGCGTGGATTTCCACCCAACACGTGAAACGCTCTCAAGAGCGGTTAGAGCGGTTAAATTATTTCGATAATGTCACCGTAGAAACCCAATTAGTTCCTAATCACAATGATTTAGTGGATTTAAATTATCGCGTGGTTGAGCGTCCTTCGGGGAATTTAATGGCGGGTGTGGGATTTTCGCAAAGTCAGGGTTTATTGTTTAATGCCAGTATTCAACAGGATAATTTTTTAGGCACGGGCAAACGGGTTGGATTTGCGTTTAATAACAGTAAGGTTAATACCGTTTATAATTTGTCCTATTTTAACCCATTTATCGATGTGGATGGAGTGAGTCGCGGTTACAATTTGTTTTATCGCACCACCGACGCGGAAGAAGCCAATCTCAGCCGTTACACAATGGATATTTATGGTTTAGGGGTTAATTATGGTATTCCGATCAGTGAATTTAACGATGTTCGCTTGGGTGGGGAGTACGATCACACCGAGTTGAAAACCACCAGTGAAAGCGCACAGGAAATTTTTGATTTTATTAGAGATAATGGGGAAAGTTACCACGCTTATCGTTTGGTGGCAGGCTGGTCGCGTGATACCAGAAATCGTTCTATTTTGCCCGATAGCGGCGTGATGCAATCTTTTTCGGCTCGAGTGGCTTTGCCATTGGGTGATTTAAAATATTATAAAGTCAGCTATCGTCACCAATGGTTGTATCCTCTTACCGAAAACTACACCCTATCGCTGGATGGAGAAGTGGCTTATGGAGATGGCTACGGCAGTACGCACAGTTTACCTTTCTTTGAAAATTATACCGCCGGCGGGCCGCGCAGTGTTCGCGGTTACGAAGACAATACGCTAGGCCCCAGAGATTCTCGTGGACGACCCTTTGGGGGGAATTTCAAAATGGTGGGCAATGCCGAAATTATTCTGCCCGTTCCTTTTGCTGAAAATGCCAAGTCATTCCGTTTGTCGGCGTTTGTGGATGTGGGAAATGTGTACGCTTCAATTGATGATTTTGAAGCCAGTGACTTGCGTTATACTGCGGGATTGGCGGCGTTGTGGGTGTCTCCGCTGGGTATGCTGACTTTTAGTTTAGCCAAACCCCTGAATAAAAAACCCGGTGATGAAACGCAAGCCTTCCAATTTTCCATTGGTACTACTTTTTAATGCGTTTTTCGTCAGGCGATTCCCCCACTCAAACCCATTGACACTATGTCAAAGAGAGCCAGAAAATGGTAAGCTGATGTTCAGCTAAAACCGAGAGTGGGGTGAGTCACTGCCCTTTTGTGATTTTTTGGCTTATTTTTCGGTTTTTATTAACAATGCTCGCCCATTGTAGGCGAGACGGGTGTCAACGTGCCTTTTCAGGTAGCAGACTATGGAGTCTCCATTGAAACATTATCGCCATTACCTCGCTGTCGCACTGCTGTGCCTGTCCACCGCCGCGACGGCTGCCGATGTTAAGATTGGCTTTGTCAATCCCGTCAAAGTCATGGATTCCGCCAAACAGGTAGAATCTGCCAATTCTCGTTTAGAACAAGAATTTGCGCCCAGACAACGACGTATCGTCAGCGCACAACAAGAAATTAAAAAGTTAGAAGAGCGTCTGTCACGAGACGGTGCCATTATGAGTGAAGATGAACAACGACGCATCAGCCGCGATGTTCTCTCCATGAAGCGCGATTTAAAACGCGAACAAGATGAATTCCGCGAAGATTACAACTTGCGTCGCAACGAAGAACTGGATAAGTTGCAAAAGAAAATTATTGAAGTGATTCAAGATGTCGCGCGTGAAGAGAACTACGATTTTATTCTGAGTGACGGCGTGGTTTGGGCCAGTGAACGAGTAGATATTACAGAGACGGTACTGCGTCGTTTGAACCGCTAATTTTACGAACGTTGGTTTCCACTATTTTCTGACATCACGCTCAAGATGCCCTGCCACCCATGACGGTTTCCATTGACCTTGGCGAATTGGCCAAACACATCGGCGCACGCTTAGAAGGCACAACGACGCAACAGCACGTTTCTGGGATTGCCTCGCTGGATCGCGCCACCTCAGAGCAGGTGAGCTTTTTTAGCAATCGCGCCTATCGCACGGAATTGCAGAAAACGCAAGCCGCCGCGGTCATCCTTAAAGATGATGATCGCGTGGATTGTCCTGTCGCGGTGTTGATTATGGATAATCCTTACTTGGGTTATGCGCGGGCTGCGGCGTGGTTTAACCCTGTGCCGCCTGTGGTGGCGGGCATTCATCCCAGTGCTGTAGTTGATGAAACCGCGATCATTGCTGCTTCGGCGTGTGTTGGTGCGAATGCGGTGATTGAAGCCCATGTTCAAGTGGGTGAGTGCAGTGTGGTTGGCCCTGGCTCTTGGCTACAAACTGGGGTGATCGTTGGGCAGCATTGCCGCTTAATCGCTAAAGTCAGTTTGTTGACCGGGACTTGTCTGGGGAATCGGGTGTGGGTTCATCCGGGCGCGGTGTTGGGAGCGGATGGTTTCGGTTTAGCCAATGATCGCGGAGTGTGGGTGAAAATTCCTCAACTCGGCGGGGTGCGTATCGGCGATGATGTGGAAATTGGCGCAAACACCACGATTGATCGCGGCGCATTGGGAGATACGGTGATTGAACACGGGGTAAAACTTGACAATCAAATTCAAATCGCTCATAACGTTCACATTGGCGCGCATACAGCCATTGCGGGCTGTGTCGGTATTGCGGGCAGTGCGCATATTGGTCAGCATTGTATGATTGCGGGTGGTGTGGGTATTGTTGGACACATCGAGATTGTCGATCATGTTCACATTACCGGTGGCTCAGTGGTGCTGCAATCGATTACCCAACCCGGTGTTTATTCCTCCGGCACCCCCTTGCAAACCAACGCAACATGGCATCGCAATTATCACCGTTTTAAACAGTTAGATGAATTGGCCAAACGTCTGCACGTTGTTGAGCGGAAAGTGGCGCAAACGTCTTGATATGATTTTTTTGAAACCTTTTATTTTTCTCTTCTCAGCCACTTGGCATTACCGCAGTATTGGGACTGGCGATTATGAACAGTATGGATATTAATGAAATATTTCAGCACCTGCCGCACCGTTATCCCTTTTTGTTGATTGATCGGGTGTTGGATTATTCGTTGGGTGTTTCCCTGACTGCGATCAAAAATGTGACTATTAATGAACCGTTTTTTCAGGGACATTTTCCCCATCGTCCGGTGATGCCGGGGGTGTTGGTGGTGGAGGCGATGGCACAAGCCACGGGCGTGTTGGCCTTTAAAACCAGCCAAGCTCGTCCAGATGACGATTCTTTATATTACTTAGTGGGCATTGACAATGCCCGTTTTAAGCAACCCGTAGAACCCGGTGATCAACTCTTGATCCAAGTCCAATTAACCCGCACCACCCGCGGCGTTTGGAAATATACCGCACAAGCCACCGTAGGTGATAAATTGGCCGCCAGCGCGGAATTAATGTGTATGAAAAGAGATTTGCCGAAAGTCAAAGATTCGCAACCGAGAGAGTCGCAAACTTGATCCATCCAACTGCGATTATTGATCCCAGTGCCGAATTAGACCCTTCTGTTGTGGTTGGCGCGTATAGTGTGATTGGTGCCGGTGTGCAAATCGGGGCTAATACTTGTATTGAACCACATGTGGTGATTAAAGGCCCTACTCGAATCGGCGCGGATAATCATATCTATCAATTTGCCTCGCTAGGCGATAATCCCCAAGATAAGAAGTATGCCGGTGAAGAAAATACATTTCTGGAAATCGGTGACCGTAATGAAATTAGAGAATACTGCACCATGAACCGTGGCACGGTACAAGGCGGCGGTATCACTAAAGTGGGCAATGACAATTGGATCATGGCTTATACCCATATTGCCCATGATTGTATTGTGGGAAATCATACGATTTTTGCCAATGGGGCTTCAGCCGCGGGTCACGTGCGCATTGATGATCATGTGATTTTGGGGGGATTTACGGGGATTCATCAATTTTGTTGGTTGGGTGCGCACAGTTTTATGGGGGCGGGGTCGATTATTTTTAAAGATGTCCCGCCTTACGTCATGGTGTGGGGCAACCGCGCTGAACCTTATGGAATCAATAAAGAAGGACTAAAACGGCGCGGTTTCGATAATGATACGATTGGCACTTTGCACCAGGCCTATAAACTGATTTATAAGAAAAATCTGACTACCCCTCAAGCCATTGAACAATTAACCCTGTTACAACAAGAAACCCACTGTGAAGCCTTGTTTCCTTTGGTAGAATTTTTACAACATTCTACTCGTGGGATTGTGCGTTAGACAATGAAAATTGCCATAGTGGCCGGCGAATTGTCTGGTGATGCTTTAGGTGCAGAATTAATCACGGCCTTGCGTGCGCGGTGTCCGGATGTGCAGGTGTCTGGAATCGGCGGCGAAGCGATGATCGCGCAGGGATTTGAATCATTCTATCCTTTGCGGGATTTGTCGGTGATGGGGTTGGTGGAGGTGATTCGCCACTATCCGCGTTTGCGTCGAATGCTGTATGCGCTACGGGATCGGTGGGTCAATGATCCGCCGGATGTGTTTATCGGCATTGATTCGCCGGATTTCAATCTGCGCTTGGCGCGTTTGCTGAAATTGCATGGCATTTCAACTGCGCATTATGTCAGTCCTAGCGTGTGGGCGTGGCGACGTTATCGTTTACGCGGTATTGCGCAAGCCTGCGATCTCATGTTGACTTTATTTCCCTTTGAAGCCCATTTTTATCGACAACACGGGATTCCCGTCGTTTACGTCGGCCATCCTTTGGCTGATCAAGTTCCCTTGCAAGTCGATGCAGAAATGAAACACGCAAAAAGTGCGTTGGGCTTTACCACAGAACAGCCTGTGGTGGCGTTGTTGCCCGGCAGTCGCTTGAGCGAAGTGAAGCAATTGGGACGGGTGTTGTTAGAGACGGCGGAAGAAATCAAACGTCAATGTAAAACAGCAGCTTTTGTTTTGCCCGCAGCCACCCCAGAGTTACACGATTTATTGTCTCAAAACGATTCGACGCAATTCAATGCCCTTTCCTTGACCTTGTTGCAGGGACAGTCGCGCCTTGCGTTGGCGGCTGCGGATGTGGTGGTGGTGGCTTCGGGAACGGCAACGTTGGAGGCGATGTTGTTGAAAAAACCCATGGTAGTGGCTTATCGTTTACATCCACTGACCTATTGGCTGGCAAGGCGTTTAGTGTCTGTTGATTGGGTATCGTTGCCCAATTTGTTGGCAAATACCGGCTTGGTGCCAGAGTATTTACAAGATCAAGCCACGCCACAACATCTCAGTCAAGCCGTGTTGCATTGGTTGCAGCATCCACAGCGTGTCGCTGAAATTAAACAACAATTTTTGTATCTGCACCAGCAATTACGCCAAAATGCCAGTGAACAAGCCGCTACGGCTATTTTTAATCATTTTAAGTTGGGAAAATTTTCTGCAAAACACCCTTGACATTCATCAAAAATACATCTAAACTGCGCTCCATTGTTTTGTTAATTCCCCTTAAACAGGGCGGATTGAGCGATTAACCCACGCCAGCAAAGCAAACGCAAACAGCACACCTTAGAAAATTTTCCACAGGTGTTGACTTTTGAAAAAAGCGGATGTAAAATGTCTGCTTATCCTACGATAAAGCGGGAATAGCTCAGTTGGTAGAGCATAACCTTGCCAAGGTTAGGGTCGCGAGTTCGAGTCTCGTTTCCCGCTCCACATTATCTTAACGATACAGATTTTCAATTGCACTTTAGAGTCCAGTCTGGAAACGATCATCAGACGAACACGCGGCTGAGTGGCAGAGTGGTTATGCAGCGGCCTGCAAAGCCGTGGACATCGGTTCGATTCCGGTCTCAGCCTCCATGCAGTTTTAAGAGAACGCTAAGATTAGGGTCGATTTTTGCGCATTAGTAAGATTTTTTGGTAGCCTCCCTGCCCGGGTGGCGGAATAGGTAGACGCAAGGGACTTAAACAATTTGAGCATCAGAGGCGAAATCCTCTGCATGAATGGAGTCAAATTCGGTGAACCCTACGGCATCATTGCATGGGAATACCGAGCTAAACCCTCAGTAGTTAACTCAGGGGAAGTGTAGAGACTAGACGGCTCCCGCCTGACTGTTATTTTTTCTAAATAGTAAAAGGTGAAGGTATAGTCCAGACCGCAAACGATCCCGATTGGATCGGTGGCGAAAGCCATAGCCGGTAAGAAAATCCCTCGGTGGTAACACCGTGCCGGTTCGACTCCGGCCCCGGGCACCATATCGTCACATTATTGTTAAAACGTTCGATAGTGATAGCACTCAACATCACCTTCATTCATCACACCTAAGCAGGGATGTCCCTGTGTCGGTTATACATTAGCATTGCCTTATGTATCAAGCACATTTCGGATTGACCGCTGCTCCTTTTTCTATCACGCCGGATCCACAGTACCTTTACTTGAGCGAGCCGCATCGTGAGGCTTTGGCACATCTATTATACGGCGTTAATGAAAGTCCCGGCTTTGTGCTGTTGACTGGAGAAGTCGGCACGGGAAAAACAACGTTGTGCCGCTGCTTGATTGAACAGTTGCCCAAACATGTGGATATTGCCTTGCTGCTCAATCCGCGGGTTTCTCCGTTGGAATTGTTGGCGGCTATTTTCGATGAATTACGTATTCACTATGATGTCGCTTTTACCCTCAAAGATTTTATTGATACCCTCAACGCCTATCTGCTCACGGCGCACACCGTTGGACGACGCACCGTCGTCATTCTCGACGAAGCACAGAATCTCTCCACCGAAGTATTAGAACAAGTCCGTTTATTAACCAATTTAGAAACCACTCAACAAAAATTATTACAAATTGTGTTGGTGGGACAGCCTGAATTGCAGAAAATTCTTAAACGCGATAATTTACGCCAACTGTCTCAACGCATCACAGCCCGTTACCACTTACTTCCCTTATCCCTGCGCGATACGCAAGCCTATATCAACCATCGTTTGGCGGTGGGGGGCGCGAGAGAACCGTTATTTACTAAGGGCGCGATGCGTAGGGTATTCCGAGAGTCAGGGGGCATTCCGCGTTTAATCAATATTATCTGTGATCGGGCGTTGTTGGGCGGCTATGTGAATAATCGCACCGTAATCGACGTGGGAATTGTGCGCAAAGCAGTACAGGAAGTCATGGGAACTTTGCCTTTGCGTTTTTGGGCAAAAGATGGGTTTTATGCCGGTTTAACAAGTTTACTGCTCACCGTGATGGTGGCTAGTGGTGGCGCATGGTGGTTATTTTCACCCCAAGCGGCTGCGTTTCGTCCTGAAATCACCTTATTTCCCGCCGCACTTTCTCCAAACACCCCCACCCCAGAACCTTTACCCGTAATAATACAACAAGAAGAACCCAATCCGCCCGCGACGATAGTGGAGGAAGCTCCCCCGACGACGGTTGTTGCTACTGAGTCGGTGGTTGACGCAGAATCCAGTGATTTCGTGCCACTGCCTCCTGACGGCAATACCCCCGCTGAACCTGACCCAGTGACAACGGATGAAACTCCCGCTGTCGCGCCTGCTCCCATGCCTTTAAAGCAGTTAATTGCCAGCGGTCAAGTGGATAGTAACACGGATACCGCTTTCGCCACCTTATTTGGTTTGTGGGGAGAGTCGTATCAACCGCGTAATAATGTGACGGCTTGTGAACGCGCCGCAGAAGTTGGTTTAGCTTGTCTTTATAAAACAGGAAGTTGGAATGATTTACGTTTGTACAACAGACCCGCGGTCATTGAGTTGGTCACTGGTGCCGGCGAACAACACCATGTTGTTGTTTTACAGTTGACAGAAGAACAAGCGGTATTAGATTTTGGCGGCAAACGGTATCATTTTGAATTAAAAGCGATTAACGAACATTGGCTAGGACAATTACTGTTATTCTGGCAACCCGCCGCAATGCCTATTCCTAAACTTCGCCCTGGTATGCGCGGCGATGCGGTGCTGTGGTTACGCCGGCGGTTGGCGGTATTAAATGGACAAAACCTTGATGAAGTGGTACTGTCCAATCGTTTTGATAATGAGCTGCGCAACCAAGTCCTCGCCTTCCAACAAAAACACCGTCTACAAATCGACGGTGTGGTAGGGGAAGAAACTCAATTGATGTTAGATGGTTTAGCGGGTCAGCCGCCGGTATTGATTCAACGCTAACTCGTCGGATTGTTCTGTGGAGGCAGTGCAGACTTTTTGTTGGCTTGACGAATACGTCGTAATCGCCACGATTGATTGACGTGTAACCGCCATAAAAACTGCACCGTGAAATAACCCAAAATGGCCGCCACCACGCTCATGACCAATGACCCCAGCAATAACGGCCACCAAATCTCATCCAAAATACTTAATATCCATTCTAAAGACAACTTAACACCAGCCGCCTCGAATTGCGGCGGCGTACCCAGTAGAAAACAACCCAAGCGATAGGAAAAATAAAAAATCGGCGGTATGGTAATCGGATTAGTGAGCCAAACCAGTGACACTGACAAGGGTAAATTAACCCGAAATAACACCGCTAATACCGCTGCCACAAGCATTTGCATGGGGACAGGCAAAAACGCACAGAACAAACCCACCGCCGCCGCCCCCGACAGAGAGTTACGATTAAAATGCCACAAATTGGGCTGATGCAACAATGTGCCGAGAAATTGTAGTTTAGGGTGGGTTTTAAATAAACTCGAATTCGGCAACCAGCGTTTAAAAAACTTTTTAGCCATAATATCCTTAAAAAAATAACAGGCGTGGCGGTTTTTCTTGTTCTAGCCAATCCCCGTCTTTGAGCGTTAAAAAATTGTTTATGCAACGCGCTATTCTAGCTTTTTTCTTAGGCGTTATCAGCGGACTTTACTTACCCGACTTATTGGCATGGCCGTGGATAGTGATCTTATTGGGAGTGGGTTTTCTCCTGTGTCGTTATGGTCGGTTTTCCATTCCGTTTTATTTCATATTGGGCTTGACGTATTTGACGATACAAGCTCACTTTCTGCTGTCATCCGAACTCCCCCCAGCGTGGCAATCCCAAGATGTAGTTTTACGTGGTCATATTACTGATTTACCGCAACAAACAGAATTGGGTTGGCAGTTTGATTTTCTCCCCTATCAAGCCCACAAACAACAGCAACCCTTTACCGCTCCACAACGGGTGCGTTTAACGTGGTATGGTAAAAATCTGCCTGATTTGCGACCAGGACAACATTGGCAATTGACTGTTCGGTTAAAACGTCCACGTGGCCTGAGCAATCCTGCGGGCTGGGATTATAGTGCCAGCTTGTTACAACAACGCATCCGTGCAACAGGTTATGTGCGCGCCGCAGAAGCACAGCCCTCGACGGATGTGAGATTTAGCATAGACAAAATTCGTGACCATTTAAAGCGGGTGCTGTGGCATTCCTTAGGAGAAAATGACACAGCCAGTCTGTTTGTGGCGTTGTTGCTGGGCGAGCGTCAGTTTATCACGGCAACACAGTGGAATACCTTGCAACATACGGGAACAGCCCATTTGATGGCTATTTCTGGCTTGCATATTAGTTTGGTGGTTTTTTTTGTATTTTATGTGGTTCGCTATTTGTGGACGTTATATCCACGTTTACCACTGTGGATACCCGCGCCAAAAGTGGCGGCATTATTGGCTTTATTAGCGGCTTTTTTCTATGCGTTATTGGCAGGTTGGAGTATTCCCACGCAACGTGCTTTTTTAATGACGGGTTTATTAACATTAGGCTATTTATTTTTGCGGCGATGGCAGGGCAGTCAAATTTTTTTCGTCGCTTTATTGGGTGTGTTGCTTTACGATCCATTTGCGCCATTGTCATTGGGATTTTGGTTGTCTTTTAGTGCGGTGGCTTTGCTGATTTATATTCATTCTGGCCGAATTTATACCCAAAAATCCATGACTTGGCGTGGAAAGATTTGGCTTTTTTCACGTAGCCAAATGGCGTTAATGTTGGGATTGGCACCGTTGTCTTTGAGTTTTTTTGGCTTTATTTCTCTTAGCAGTTTTATCGCTAATGCCATCGCTATTCCAACCATGATGTTTTATATTCCTATTGTGTTATTTTCAGGATTAATCACCTTAATTTGGTCTGAAGTGGGTTTGTTTCTCGGTGCTTATTCGCTGTATTTATTAGACGCATTATGGTGGTTATTAACTCAATTAGAATCACTCACGTGGAGCCATTGGCAAGGTATTCGTCCCAGTCCATGGGCGTTAGGTGCAGCGGTAGTGGGTGTGGTAGTGCTGTTATTGCCGCGAGCAATTGGATTACGTTTAGTTGGGATATTGTGGTTAGTGCCTCTGTTTTTTGTACCACATCCTGACACGCCCGCTTTTGGTCATTATTGGTTAAGTGTTTTAGATGTGGGACAAGGGTTGGCGGTGGTGGTGCAAACGCAGCATCATGTATTGGTTTACGACGCGGGGCCGCAGTTGCGCAGTGGTTTTAACGTGGGAGAACAGGTAGTTATCCCTTTTTTACAGCAACAAAGACAGCAAAAAGTAGATCGTTTGGTGATCAGTCACGACGATTCCGATCACAGTGGTGGGGCAATTCCGTTAATTCGTGCATTGCGGGTGGCGGAGGTTTATCACAGTGGGAGGGTGCGTTATGGGGACATGCCGCATCATCTTTGTATACGAGGGGATAGGTGGCAATGGGACGGGGTGCATTTTGAATTTTTACATCCTCCCGCCCACGGTGGCGGTAAAGATAAAAATGAGCGCAGTTGTGTGTTAAAAATTCATCACGCTCATGGCAGCACTTTATTAACGGGGGATATTCCAGCCCGCACAGAGGCTATTTTATTGCGACGGGCTGAACTTAAAGCCGCATTAAAAGCGGATATTTTAATTGCGCCGCATCACGGTAGCCATAATTCTTCCACATTACCTTTTATTCGAGCTGTTTCTCCGCAATGGGTTTTATTTTCTTCGGGTTATTTAAATCAATTTCATTTCCCTAGGGAAGAAGTCATCACTCGTTATCAATCTTTGCCTTCGGTTAAGCTGTTAAATACCGCAGAACAGGGCGCGTTATTATTGCGCATTAATGCCGATGGAATTCACAGCCAATATACGCGAGAACAGCAACGGCGATTTTGGCACGATTAATCTGATAATTTAACGTTTCTCATCACCGTGAAGCCACTTGATCATTGGGTAACACTTTAACCCAAGCGGCTTGTTTTTTGTCGTTGGATTTAAGTTTGAATAAGACACGTTGGCCAGCTTTGAGTGATTTTGCGTCTCCTTCGATGGCAGAAAAGTGAACAAAAATTTCTTCACTGCCGGCTTGGGGCTTAACAAAACCATAACCCGCTTTGGCATCAAACCAACGCACCACCCCTTGCTCATTGGCACTGGCGGTCAAGGGTGATAATAAGGCAAAAATTAAGCCTAATATTACAAAAAAAGGTTTCATTTTCTTAGTCATGGCAATTTCCTCAACAGTTGACTTTGAGGCCATCTTTCGCAAAGCCTATGCCGTTTAGTTCTTAACTAAGAAATTAATTGTAGGCATTGAATAAAGAAAAAAACCATTTGAATTCAATAAATTAACTAAAAATAAAGAGTTAATAATTTACGCAAGAGAAAAGCAGCTTGTTGGCTGTTAAACAGGATGCCATTTTAACGACAGGGGTTGACAAAAAACAAAAAAGCATAAAAAAGGGCATTCTTATGTATTTTAAGAATGCCCTTGCGTAACGTATTAGCGTTGAGACGATCTCATTATCGCCCAATGTGGTGATGTTGTACATAAGGGAAATTCCTTATTAAATAAATTTCCCCCTCTTGATAATCGACGGTTACGCCACAATCGCGTATCCTCTTAATTTTTATTTTATACGGAGATAATGCTATGCAAAAACTTAAATTCATCTGGACAATCGCGATCATGTGGGTTGTTTTATTGGGTTTCGGCGTTCCTGCTTACGCGGATGACACGGAATCTACAGCGGAGGAATGGTATGTGATTTTGGGGAGTTTTCCCTTAAATGACAAAGGGTTGGTAGGCGCGACCAAATTACGCGACAAACTGTTTGCTAAAGGTTTTGAAGCAGAAGAGATTATTTTGGGTGACAGTAATTTCTACGAAGGCTTAACAGCCAATCTTTATGTGGTCATAAGCCGTCCTTTTTCCGTGCGGGCAGAAGCTAACGCGTGGTCAAAACAAGACGATATTCGTGCAGTTGTGCCAGATGCTTATGTAAAAAAAGCCAAAGCCAACCCTGATTTAGTACGGTAGCTTATTGCATTTGAACGTTTAATAACAGTTCCAATTGCTGTAAACTGGGCAAGTAAGATTGCAAATCATTAGGAATATTTGGTAATGCTTCTTGTCCCAGTACAATAAAACTATTTAATTGATCATCCGTACGCAATTCGCAACGTTTCTTAATCAATAAACTGGCATCTAAAAAAGTGCTGGGTAACGCATTCAGATCAACGTTAGGCAAATCCACTTTAATATCCCCATCCAATCCCGTCTCAGAAGAAGCAGAAATAATGCTTTGATGTAAAAATAACGGCTGTCCACTAATCAGTAAAATTAATCCACCTTTACCGCCGCGAGCATCGGCTTTTAATTGACTGCTGTCTAAAATAATTTTATGAGGATTGCTAATGGCTAAATTACCGCCATTGCCTTGTCCACTGGTGACTGTCGCGCTAATATCACTGTGAAGCAGTGATAAAGCTTGTTGCGTATTGATAATAATATTTCCGCCATCGGCTTGACTGGTTTCTGTTGAAATCACACTGTGATTTAAATTCACTTGTTTGGCTAAAATGCTGATATTTCCCGCATCTCCCATGCCCGTACTTTCGGCAGAAATTTTTGCGCCATCTTCCAAAGTCAAGGCATTTTTTAACACCACATAAATATTGCCACCGCGCCCTGCGCCTGCGGTATTGTTCTCAATTCGCGTATTTTCTCCCGACAACACCAAATCGCAAGCCTGTACCGTGATGCGCCCTGCGTCGCCTGCACGGGCATCGTCGCTGCGAGAGCTGGCTTGGATTGCGGCTAAAATAAAAAATGGATTATTACTGGGGCGACTAATGACATGAATGCCTTGGCGCGCAGAAATATGAATATCGCCTCCGCGTCCGGTGCTAAAAGTATCAGTGCTAATGGTGCTATTTTCTAACTTTAATTCGCCGACGATTAACGTGATATTTCCCGCTTTACCGGCGACCACATCTTGAGGATTACGCGAGGTGGTTAAAATATCGCTGGTCGATAAATAAGCCTGATGCGTGACATGAATTTCAATATTGCCACTGCGACTGGGTCCAAAAGTACGGCTATCAATTCGCGCTCTATTGTCTAAAACAAATTCATCGGCAATAATAGAAATAATTCCACCTTCAATTAAACCATCGGTATTGGCAATAATTTCACTGTTATTTAACACAAATTGCCCACTGCGAATATAAATATTTCCCGCAATTTGTTTGCCCACATCTAATGTGCTATTTTCAGTAAAATGAACCGTGCCTGCTTGATAATCTGGACTGGTGGTAATTCCTTGTGCGTGATAGCTGATTTTTTCTGCTTTTTTTACCCCCACCAAATTAATCTGTCCAGCCACTGCGGTTAATTGCGCATTAATGCCTTCAATTCGTTCCGCACTGACATTCAGATGCTTATGCGGGGCTGAAAAAATTTGACTGCCTTTAAATTCAATGGCATGGCTCTCTGTGCCTAAAAAACCAAAAGCCACAGGCGGCGCACTACTCAACGCACTGGGTAAACCCAAATCACTGCTAAAAACTTGATTATCAGAGAAAAAAAGCTGATTTGCCGTACTTAGATGCAAATCACCATCAAGATGAATTTTGGCCTGTGGCCCAAAAAGAAAACCGTGCCGATTCAACAGGTAAAGATTGGCTTGAGCCATATCGACTTGCACCGTGCCATTAATTTGACTGGGATGCTCCCCCGTAATTCGTGCAATGACATTATCCACAGGATGAAGACTGGTAAAACGCGCACTTTCCCCTTCCGCCAAATCAAACTGTTGAAAACTATGAAATAAATTCTTACCCCATTGCTGTCCCCAGTGCGCATCAATGTGAAAATCAGGCCCCGCCAACTCCGTGATCGCGCCTAAACTGCCATCGGTGATGATTTGTGCCGATACAGAGTAAGAAGGCAGTAAACATACAAAGAGCAATCCATACGGATAAGCACAGTCATATAATTTTTTTGCCGCTTTTTCCCTCCATAAGAACATGTTTTATAACTCATTTCCAATTAACAGAAAAGAAGCCCAAAAAGCAGGGTGTTGATAACGAGATTGTTGTAATAAAAATTGTTGTGCCTGTTGTAAGGCTTGGGCTTTGGGGATATTTTGTTGTAAACGACGATAAAATTCACTGACTAATACTGAAGAGGCTTCATCATCAATAAACCACAATGTCGCTAACGCATTACGCGCCCCCGCTTTCAAAGCAATCCCCGCCAAACCCAACGCCGCTTGATCATCACCCACCGCGGTTTGACAGGCACTGAGGGTTAATAACTCCATGGGTTCATTGCGCAAATCACTTAACCGAATTAAACGCTCTAAACGATCCATGGTCAAATTCCCTTCATGCGTCAACAACCATGTTTGATCCGGATCATTACTAAACTGACCGTGCGACGCAATGTGGACGATGTCAAAATTTTGATGACGCAAGGCCTCAGAAAAATGTTTTTCCGTAAACTGCTCATTCAACAAGACCGTACTGGTTTGGGGATAAAGATGTTGAACGGCTTGAATTTCACTTAACACGTACGGCAACGCGCTATAGCCTTGTGTGGCCACGGATAAACCACTGAGTAACAGTGTCGGTGTCGATGATTCTCCGCTGGAAAACGGTGGCATCACACTTAAACTGAGTGCTACAATTATCGCGTAACGCTGAATTAAAAATTCCTGCCCTGTATGCAGAGCCGCTAGTGGAATGGTACGTAAAACACCATCAGGAATAAGTAATATAGTTTGTATTTGCTGTTCGCGCAACAAAGATTCCAATGGTTGAATTAACCAACGATATAGACGTTGCGCGTAGGGCAAAAATGCCAGCGTATTTCTCGTTTCCAACTCAAAACGAAATTCATTCAGCTCATCTTTTAACGTTTGCGCCGATAACGGCAAGGTCACTTGATGCAAACCATCTGGCAAACTTAACAACCATTCCAAACGATCCGCCAAAATAATAGGATATAAAATAGCCGTTTGCGCAGGACTGGCTTCACCCAAAGGCGTTAAATGGGCAGAAGCGGTTAGACAATCATCTTGAAAATAATCTTGTAATTCAGCGGTTTTCAATCGCTCAATAGTATCACGTGCTTCCAACAAACGAAACTTATCCGTATTCGGATCGGGTTGTAGTAACAAATCGGCCAATTCAAAATACAATCGTCCCGTCGTATCTCGAAACGACTGAAAACCATCTCGATAACCCAATGTTAAGGCTTGGCGCATGGGTTCTAATTGTTCAACGGCTTTGCGATAAGCGGCCAGTGCGGCTTCTCGCTGCTGTTGCTGACGAAACAGACGCGCCACCTGCCAATGCCAGCGGTAGGAAACTTCTAACGCATTGATTTGTTGAGCAAAAAAAATAGCTTGGCGCGTTGCTCTGAGCGCAGTGTCATATTCCCCATGTCGTTCGTAAACATAACCCAAATAACCCTGTACATAACTTTGTAAACGTGGAGAAGCCAAACGATCCGCAGCAGATTGAGCCTGTTGTAATAATTGCAGCACAAATGTTTTTCTTTTTTCATCAAACGGTTGCGGCACTTGTTCATACCAAGTTAGCAACAGTTCCACCATACTCAATAGGGCAGAAACCTGTGCCTGCGTCAATTCGACAGGGGATTTAGGAAGGCGATGCTGGACTTGTTGTAAGCGAGTGAAGAGCATCGTCCAATCTTGTTGACGAGAAGAAATACGTGCCAAGTTTATCAGAATACGCACTGCTAAAATGTCATCACCACTTTGCTCTGCCAAACCCAGAGCCTGACGATAACTCGCCTCTGCGGCCACATAATGGGCTTCAACACTCTGCACATTGCCCAAATTATTAAGCAATGTTGCGTGCAACAACGGAGGGAAATTTTCAGGTAATTGGGACAAACTGTGTTCAGCGGCTTCGCGGGCTTGTCGATCCAAACGCAGCGACAAGGCCAAATCACTGCGCGAATGGTATAACAAACGACGGCGCAGATCATCTGTATCCCGCAAAGGATTAAGTACGGTTTCAGCCTGCTGCAAGGTGTCCTGCGCCATTCGCAAATGTCCTACGGAATGATATGCCGCCGCCAATTGCAACAAGCGATCAAAACGCGCTTGTGCAGTCAAATCAGGGCGCGCCAGTTCTCGCTGCCAATGGCTGATCGGTTCTACGTCATCAACGGCCATTAGCCAAGCGGGAATGACCGCAATACTTATTGCAGTACATAACACGCAAAATTTTAACACGTTAGAAAGTAACACAGAGTACATTATTCAAGCCATTGGCGATTTTTTAGAAAACAAAAAATCTTATTATACGTGATTTTTCAACGAAGAATCCCATTTAAAAATCTATTAATGTGTCAATTGAATTTGATACAAACGGGCATAATGACCTTTTTTGAGCAATAATTCTGCATGTGTCCCCATTTCCACGATATTGCCTTGATCCATCACCACAATTTTATCCGCATCAATAATGGTCGATAAACGATGTGCAATAATGATCGTGGTGCAATGAGAAGGCAATTGTCGTAATGCCCGCTGTACTTGCTGTTCTGAATGGGTGTCTAATGCGGCGGTGGCTTCGTCGAAAATTAAAATGGGCGCACGTTTTAATAACGCCCGCGCAATCGCTAAACGTTGCCGTTGTCCCCCCGACAATTTCACCCCACGCTCCCCCACCATTGTGGCAAAACCTTCGGGTAATTCCATAATAAAATCATAAGCATACGCCAATTTTGCCGCATCCACTATTGCAGAAAAATCAACCCCGCTCATTTCCCCATAAGCAATATTTGCCGCGACCGTATCATTAAATAAAATAATTTCCTGACTCACCAAAGCCATATTCGCTCTTAATTCAGCAATATTAAATTCCTGAATAGAACGCCCATCTAAACATAAATCTCCCTGCTTAATGTCATAAAAACGCGGCAATAATTGGGCTAAAGTGCTTTTACCACTGCCCGACGCGCCCACAATCGCCACCGTTTCTCCCGCACCAATCGATAAAGATAACTGTTGTAAAGCCGCTTTTTCTTGTCCTGAATAATGGAAAGTCACCTGTTTAAATTCAATCTCTCCCCGCAAACGCGGAATAGCGGATGAAATGGTTTGTGATTTTTCGATTTCAGCCACTTGATCAATTAATTCAAATACACTTTGCGCCGCGGCTAAACCCTGTTGAATCTGCTCATTGACTTTAGTCAAACGCTTTACCGGCGCAAATAACATTCCCATCGCCGTAAATAAAGAAACAAATCCCCCCACACTGATCATATCTTGCGTCGATTGCTGTGCGGCAATATAAATAATCACTGCTAAAGCCACCGTAATTAATAACTGCACAATAAAAACACTTAACCCATTGGTCAGTTGGTTTTTAACTTCTAAACGGCGCACTTGATTACTGGTTTCATTAAAACGGGCTTGTTCATATTTTTTCCCACCAAATATTTTAACTAATTTATGTCCTGCAATCGCTTCTTCTAAAATTCGAGTTAAATCCCCCATCGTCTCTTGTAAAGTCATATTAAAACCGCGCAATTGACGACTGACATAACGCACCACAATAATAATAAATGGCACCACCGAGAAAATAATTAAAGACAACATCCAATTTAAATAAAACATCCATGCCAATAAACCAATAATTGCCAAACTATCGCGCACAATAATAATTAAAGAATCCGTCGCCGCCGCCATCACCCGATTCACATCATAAGTCACTTTGGATAATAATACACCCGCGGACTGATCATCAAAAGTGGTCGTGGGCAAAGTCAAAATTTTTTCAAACATCAACCCGCGCAAATCCATCACCAAACGCGTCGCAATCCACGCCATCCCCACCGAACTGGCTAAAGTCGCCAAGCCACGTATCACCATTAAAATAATCAATAACAAAGGAATTAAGCCGATCATTTGCGCATCTTGCGCCACAAAACCATCGTCTAATAACGGTTGTAATAACGCAGGCAATAACGGTTCAGTGATCGCCATTATCACCATTGCAAAAATCGTTAAAACAAAAATTATTCGATACGGTTTAATATGACGCAATAAACGCCAGTATAAAATAGAGCTATTCATGGATTTTTATTATCAATAAAATAAACGATGATTTATAACACAAAATAAATTAACTGAAAAATCAGAGACTTAATTTTTAAGCCGAACGCAAAAAACACAGAATAAAATATTTTTTGCTTATATAAGAAAATTATTGCTTGCTTATATAAGTAGCTTACGATAATCTTATGCTCAATACAGCGGGATGTTGCTGCTGTAGGTGAAGATTGACCGACGAAGTCGGTGTGTGTCTGGACGGCGAACCAACGACGGATAAGGTGTGAATGGTGGTGTTGCTGGTTTGGCGTTTGTTGGCATACGCAGTCTTGTTCGTGTCTCGCCAATTGGTGGAAATTTAGGGTGTCATCAGTTGGGTAGGTTAGCTTCTTCATCCTCTCTCTCCCCGGGCTCAGGGAGCGAGGTCTTTCGTAGCCTTCTCTTTAGGTTGGACTTGAAGAGAAGGTTTTTTTTGCGCACCGCTTTTTTCGTATAACATTCGCTTATCCGCAACAAATCATCTATGATTTTCGCTAATCCCCAAGATGATTATTTTACACGATTTGTTGCTTGAGCAGGTATGGGCTTTGCCCCCTTGCCAAATAAGGAATAATCCCATGTTAGCGTTTTCTCAATCCTCTCATTTATCCACAGAATTAACCGATTCTTTTGTTTTACCGCATGAAGTCTTATTACGCGAGGTGCAGTGGTTGCGTCAAGGCGATCATTTGCTGATTAAATGGTGGTCAGAAACCATTACTATTGAGCATTATTTTAACAATCCAATCCCCTTGTCAATTAATAATGGCAAAATATTAGATGTGCCAGAAATCATGGCACAATTAACGCCACAATTACCCCATCATTGGGCGGCCGAAGGTCAATTAACTATTGGTGCGGCAATGCCTGTTATTGGCACGGCAACATTAGTGGTTAATGGGCCTGTCACTGTAGAAAATGATCGCGGCCAAATCCGTCAAGTGGCACAAGGCGATCCCATTTATCTGAATGATAAAGTACAAACGCCCGCAAAAGGCTATATTAAAATTACTTTAAACGATGGTTCTACCTTCCAATTAGGCCCTTTATCGCGGGCGCAATTAGAAAAATATTCTTACGTCGCTGAAGAACAAGGCGGCGAATTAGAAGTGAATATGTTTATTGGTTTTTTCCGTTTTATTAGCGGAAAAATTAGCGGTGATAGTGGAGAACAACATACTGTCATTAAAACCCCTTCGGCCACCATTGGCATTCGGGGCAGTGAAATTGATGCGCTAATTGAAGGTAATGGTGCTACCACGATTCTACACACCGAAGGATTAATTAGCATTACGCCACGTTTTTCTCACGAAACTTTTACCATTTTTGAACCGGGAACACGGATTTATATTGATAATATCACCTTATTGCGTTCTATGGTTTCGCTTCAAGAAGTTGAGCAATTCAAAGCGCAATTAGCTCCGTTAAAAACTTATCAGGACAGCCTTTCCCCCTTGATTTTGCAACCGGGGACGGGACAAGGACAAGAGCGCGGACACGATACTCCCCGCACAGACCCTTCATCGCCACCTCCCCCCAACAACAGTGGGCAAAATCAACCTATGCCGACTCCTCCCGAAAAGGGAGATTTTAAACCCACTAAAGACCCTTTTTCGCCCTTTGACGGCCAACATTTTAACCACTTGGGACATCCTCCTCCGCGTCCATTTGATGCACCAAATGTGTTTCGTAATAAATTGGTTGCTCCAAAAACAGACTACTTTACACCCGGTAAACCACTGATAGATTTGCCTTTATCGGAAGCACAAACAGAATTTTTTAAACCTCATTTTTTCGATAAACCCAACCCATTCAGTAATGAACACAGCAAAAATTTGCCGCCGCCGTCACATGGACTAGTGCCACCATTGCCGCCGCCTGTTTTACCAGTTCCTCCAGAATCAGAAGACAATAGTGATGATGTTGTCTCACCAACTCCACCGATTCCGCCGCAGGATGCCTTGCCTATTCCTGAAGAGCCAGAGCCACCGATTACACCGCCACAACCACCTGTTGTGCCGCCAGAACCGCCGATTACACCGCTGCAACCGCCTGTTGTGCCGCCAGAACCGCCGATTACACCGCCACAACCGCCTGTTGTGTCGCCAGAATCACCGATTACACCGCCACAACCGCCTGTTATTGCGCCAGAACCACCGCCGACTCCGCCCGTGATTCCTACGCTGCCAGAGCCGCCGCCGAGTCCTGATCCAATTTCACCGCCATTACCCGTTAATAACGCGCCCATTGCCAATGCGGATCACGTGGATTTAGGCACAAATCGCAGTGTGTCCATTGATTATTTATTGCAAAATGATCGGGATATTGATAGCGAAAGTTTGCGCATTCTTAGCGTGCAAAATGCACAAAATGGACAAGTTATTTTATTAGACAATAACACGGTCATTTTTACTCGTGATTTAGTCAACAATACAGAATCTTTTACAGGTTCTTTTAGCTACACCATTACCGATGATAAAGGCGGTTTTGCGGGAGCAAATGTGACTGTCATTGGCGATCCAATCATTACGCCATTACCGTCTTTGCCTCCCGTCGCTGCGCCTGATCAATTCATGATGGTTAAAAATACCGCTTTATCCTTAGAAAGCAGCCAATTACTGGCCAATGACAGCGATCCGCAAAATTTGCCATTAACCCTAATTAGCGTGATTCAAGGTGAAGGTGGCCGTGTCAGTTTGCAAGGGCAACAGATTGAATTTATAGCAGAAAATAATTTTATTGGATCGGGTTTTTTCAGCTATCAAATTCAAAATAGCGCAGGGCAAAGCACACAAAGCACCGTGACAGTTAATATTGTCAATCAAGCCCCACAAGCACAAAATGATTTTTTCTCCACAGAACAAAATCAACCTTTAACCTTATCTATTCAAGAATTATTAGCTAATGATCAAGACCTTGATGGCGATTTATTCACCTTGACTAATATATTTCCTGCCACAGATGGAAACGCGATTTTAAGTGAAGATAATCGCCAAATTATTTTCACACCAAATCCTGATTTTTCTGGTGAAGCACGTTTTGATTATCAAATTGCCGATTTACACAACAGCACTGCCACTGCAACCGTTATCATTACAGTTGAACCTTTAGTGCAGAATATAGAAGCGATTGATGATAATTTTACCGCTTTTGTTAATGATGAATTCGTATTGTCTGCAAAAGAATTATTAGGCAATGATCAATTCTCTAATAGCGAATTGCAAAATAGCGCGTTAATTCAATCGGTCAATAATCCTGTGAATGGGCGCGTTATTTTTGATGCCGAAACGCAAGCCATTCGTTTTATTCCTGAAACGGATTTTATCGGTAATGCCAGCTTTATTTATGAGGTAATAGCCGATTCGATCACTGCGACGGCAACGGTGACCATTAACTATTTAGGTGCGTTACCCGAACCAGTGAACGCGGTGAATGACAGTGGTTTCTTTACCAAAATGGGACAAGCCTTAACTATTGATCCCAATCGCTTATTGGCTAATGATAATAATCCCAATAATTTGCCCTTATCCATGACCCAATTAAGCGCGGCACAACACGGCCAAGTGCAACTTAATTTAAATGGACAAATTGAGTTTTTACCCGAAGCCAATTACATCGGCATTGCGCGTTTTAATTATGAAATCACCGATGGTCAAACCAATAGCACGGCTACGGTATTTATTGATGTACTCAATGCCAACCAAGCTCCTGTGGCTAATCCTGATCAATTCGAGATTCCTTTTTTACAATCCATTAGTCTGGATGTAGCGGATTTACTCGCCAATGATATTGATCCTGATTCTACTGATATTATTCGTTTTATGGGCGTGAGCAATATTCCAGAGGGATTAACCATAGAAGTCTCTGGAAATGATCTTCATTTGTGGGCAGATTATCGTGCTTTAGCGGCTACAGATAGCGTCAGCTTTAACTATTTAATTTCCGATGGAGAAATAGAAAGCGAAGGCACAGTAGAATTGCAGCCAAGTAATGTTTTTTTAGGCACAGAAGGCGCGGATACTTTTAGACCTAATTTATCCAGCGACGTGCAGATTTTTAAAGGCTTAGGTGGCAATGATACTTTTGGCATTCCTGGCCCCAATGCGATTTTATTGGGAGATGCGGGTAATGATTTATTTTCATTAAAAGCAGATGCAGCAGCGGGTGTCATTATCGAAGGGGGATCAAATTTAGATACCTTGCGTTTATCAGGTGGAGAGGGGCAAATTTTAAATCTAATTCAAAATAGCCAATTAGCCACCGATCAAGCCATCACATTAACAGGAATTGATCGTCTTGACTTAACACAAGGCAATGGACATCAATTGGTGCTTGGATTAAGCGATGTATTAGCTATTTCTGACACAGGTAATTTGCGTATTGATGGCAATTCATCCAGCTTAGTTAATTCCACCAATCAGGGTTGGAATAATATAGGATTGACGGAACAAGATGGAGTGCCTTATTACCGCTATGCGGCCAGTGGTGCAGAATTATTAATTAACACGGATATTGCACTGCAATTTATCAGCTAATTAACCCTTATCCATAAATGAATCGCCTGAGCAGAATTTATCAACATAGGAAATATTCTGACTCAGGCATTTTTTTGTATTTTATAAACCAACTTAAATAAAAGGTTAAGAATATTATTGTATTTCTCATAAAATGTTGCTAAATCGGGTGCAAAACCAAAGAGAATTTAATAAAATAATGTGTTGACTTGATAAAGTAGCGGTATAACAAATAAAGCAACGCCTTGATACATTTAATTTCTCATTCATATATAGCACATTAGCTCATGATCGATTCCATCGTTATTGCGGTTTTGACACTGACCACCATTGGCGGCATCATAGGGATATGGCGATTTCGACAACGTCAGCATCAATTACAACACGAATTAACCCATCAATTTGCCCTTTTAGAAAAGCAAAAACATGTTTTAGCCGTCACCCGCGACGCTTTGCACAGCATTCTGACAGATATTCCCGATGATTTAGATGCTTTAGCCGCATTTGCTGATGCGGTCGTGCGCTTGCATGCCAGTGAAGCGCGTTTTCGGGCTTTATTCGACTATGCGCCCATCGGCATTTTACAAGCCAATATCACAGGAGAATTGGTTTATATTAATCCTACATTAGAGAAAATTTTAGGCTATTCTCACTGCGAATTAGTAGGAAAAAATTATTATGAATTATTGCATCCCGAAGAACAAATAGAAACTTCTTCAAATCGTTTATTTGAACAATTATTAAAATACAGTAGAAATCATTACCAAACCATAGAACGTTATCAACATCGTTTAGGGCGAGAAATTTGGGCGAGTTTGTCCATTGCGGGCGTGCGAGATGTGGACGGTGGCGTATTGTTTGTGGTGGGTATGGTGACAGATATTACCGAAAAACGCGCCGCTGAAGCCCGTTTAGCCCACAATGAAATGCGCATCGCCGAGGCCCAACAATTAGCCCAATTGGGTTATTGGGAATGGCATCCGCAAAATGATGACATGTTTTGGTCTGAAGAATTCTCTATGCAATTGGGTTATCCTTGCAAACCTATACAAACGCATTTAGATGAATTTTATCAAGCTATTATTGCTGACGATCAACAATATGTTAAATATCATTTACTGGCTTTATTAGACACAAGTAATCAAGAAAAAATTCCCCATTTTGAAAACTTAGAATTTCGCGTTAAAATCAAAGATGGCAAAGTAAAAACATTGCAATCTTCTGGTAAGTTATTACGCACTTATGATGATAAACCTTATTGCGTCATTGGTACGGCTTTAGACATTTCTGAGCGCAAACAAACTGAATTATTATTGCGTAAATTATCCACTGCGGTTGAGCAAAGTTCTAATAGCATTTTAATTACGGATCGCAAAGGCATTATTCAATATGTTAATCCTGCTTTTACCAAAATTTCAGGTTATTTACCCGAAGAGGTTTTAAATCGCACACCACGTTTATTAAAATCAGGATTAATGGGGATTGATTTTTACCGTGATTTATGGAGTACAATTTTAAGAGGCGATGTATGGCAAGGGGAATTTACCAATCGCCATAAGTCAGGTGAATTATATTATGAATACACCACTATTTCTCCGATTCGTGATGAAAATCAAGAGATTAGCCATTTTTTAGCGGTGCGCGAAGACTTAACGGCTTATCGTCAAGCGGTCGAAGCCTTGCGCAATAGCGAAGCCCGCTACCGCTCGGTGATTGCCTCTATGAGTGAGGGTGTGGTATTGCAAAATAGGACGGGGGAAATTTTAACGTGTAATCAAGCCGCTGAATCCATTTTAGGCTTGACTGAAGCCCAAATGGCAGGGCGTAGTTCTTTAGACCCTGCGTGGCAGTCGGTGCGGGAAAATGGTATGTCATTTCCCGGCTACGAACACCCTGCGATGGTGACATTACAAACAGGATTGCCGTTTAAAAACGTCATTATGGGCGTGTATAAAACACCACAACAAGATGTCACTTGGATAGCCATTAATTCTCAACCCATTTTCACCGACGATCCCAGCCATTTACCCACCGCGGTGGTCACTACTTTTACTGACATTACACCTTATAAATCCGCACAAAAAATATTTAGAGAAACAAAAACAATTACTCGATTTATTACGCCGTGGTTTAATCATTTTATGAGTAAAAATGATTTACTTAGCACTTATCATTTATTATTAACAGAATTACTAAAATTAACAGACAGCCAATTAGGATTTATTAGTGATATTGAAGAGGATCAAATTCATACCCGCTTATTATTAACCCATTCTCTTCGTGATCAACAATTCATCACTTTATTTGACCGTGAAAAAACGGGATTATTTGCCACCTTAAATCAACTATTACAACCGATTTTACAAAATGGTTCCGTGATTATTCAAGATCAAGCCAGTGCTGCATGGGCGCAGCTTATATACCAATTTTTTCAGAGTCGTATAATAAT